>NZ_JASGBX010000005.1:0-324125 GCF_030053335.1 Pantoea sp. EABMAA-21 | reverse complement strand
AATGACCCGTGAGGCTTAACCTTACAACGCCAGAGGCGTTTTTGAGAGACGCAGAAGTAGATTTTCAGCTTTGTTCATCCGGATAAAAGAATTAGCGATGTCCTGCGGAGTTAAGTCCGAAGGATTTTGCGCTGAGGCAAGGCGCCGACCGGGACGGAACGAAGGAGCATACTGAGGTATGTGACTGAGTTACGCGAGGGAGAGCAACGCAGCATCAGCACAAAAGACACAGGACAGAGCACAAGAATTTGCCTGGCGGCTGTAGCGCGGTGGTCCCACCTGACCCCATGCCGAACTCAGAAGTGAAACGCCGTAGCGCCGATGGTAGTGTGGGGCCTCCCCATGCGAGAGTAGGGAACTGCCAGGCATCAATTTAAGACTCATTCGTGAGTCGTGACCTTTCAGGTGACACTGAAAGGGCGAAACACACGAAGTCAGAACGGTTTTCTGATTTTGGTACAGAATCGGTGGAGCGGTAGTTCAGTTGGTTAGAATACCTGCCTGTCACGCAGGGGGTCGCGGGTTCGAGCCCCGTCCGTTCCGCCACTTAATTGAATAGCCCTGACTTAATAAGTCAGGGCTTTTTCATGTGCAAAATTCAGTGTTAATTATTGATTTAAACGCAATATTCTTCTGCTTATAAGCGGATTTTTCGTCAACAATAAAGCTGCCAAAATACTTCCCATCGCAATAATCCACAAACGATGAGGAAATCATGACAATCCCAGCCTTTGGTTTAGGCACTTTTCGCCTGCAAGATGATGTTGTAATCCATTCCGTGAAAACGGCACTGGAACTCGGATACCGTGCGGTCGATACTGCCCAAATCTATGAAAATGAAGCCGCTGTTGGTCAGGCTATTGCTGAAAGTGGCATAGCTCGTCATCAACTCTTTATTACTACCAAGATCTGGATCGAAAACCTATCGGCTGAAAAGCTAATACCGAGTTTGCAGCAAAGTCTGTCAAAACTGCGCACCAATTATGTTGATCTTACATTGATCCACTGGCCTTCACCCGGCGCAGCAGTCCCGGTGAAAGAGAGTATGCAGGCATTAATGGCAGCGAAAGAGGCGGGCCTGACGCGCCAGATTGGCATATCGAACTTCCCGATTGCGCTAATGAGAGAGGCCATTGCCGCAGTTGGCATTGAAAATATTGCCACCAACCAGATTGAACTCCATCCCTTCCTGCAAAACAGCGAGGTGGTTGAATTTGCTAAGCAGCAAGGAATGCACATCACGTCTTACATGACACTGGCTTATGGAGAGGCACTAAGGGATGCGACCATCCAGTCGATTGCGCACAAACATCAGGCGACACCGGCACAAATCGTTCTGGCGTGGGCGATGCAATCTGGCTTCAGCGTGATCCCTTCTTCAACTAAGCGCGATAATCTGGCCAGCAATATGGATGCTGCTAACTTAACGCTTGATGCGGAGGATATGAAAAGCATCTCATCACTGGATCGCCAGCAGCGGTTGGTTAGCCCTGAAGGGTTGGCTCCGGACTGGGATTAAGTGACGAAGTATTCAGCCCTGCATTCGCCAGGGCTGTTGCTTAACCCACTCACTGAGAAAGTCGATAAAAGCACGTGCACGTTGGCTAACGCCCAGATCGCTGTAATAGACCGCGTTGAACGGCATCGCTACGGGTACTCGCTGTTGTGCCAACACCTCAATAAATGTCCCATCCGCGATTTCACTGTCTACCATATAATCGGACAAACAAGCGATACCTTGATCATCGAGACAAAGTTGTTTAATAGTTTCACCGCTGTTTGAGGACATTCCCGGCACGATGTCATAAAGGTCATGACCATTCTCAGACACAGGCCAACGGTTCAGGCGCAGCGGTTCTACAAATCCAAGGCATTCATGATTTATCAAATCCGATGTAGAGAGGGGGACACCCCTTTTCGCCAGATAAGCCGGAGTTGCTACCAATTTGCGATAGCTGATAAACAGCAAACGTGCTCGTAAGGTCGAATCCGTCAGGTTGCCTGCGCGAATAGCTACATCGACTTTACGTTCAATCAGATTGATAAAGCTCTCCGACGAGATAAGCGACAGGGTGACGTCGGGGTAGCGCTCACGGAAGGGTTTAATCATCGGCAGAATCAAATGCAGAATGACCGGCGTGGCAGCGTCTATGCGCAGAAGACCTTGCGGAGCCTGCTGACGTTCCATGAGCTCATTTTCAGCGGTCGACATCTCCTGCATAAGTTTCTGAACGCGTTTAAAGTAGTCCTCACCTTCCTGAGTGAGCGCGAGCTGACGCGTGGTGCGCGTGAGTAATGCCACTCCAAGTTTATTCTCCAGCTTTTTAACTGTACGGCTCACCGCCGAATTCGCCATCTGCAGTTGTTCCGCCGCACGGCTAAAACTACCGCTTTCGACCACAGCAATAAAAACTTTCAACTCATCCGACGATGCTTTCATTATGCTCCCCGAGGCAAAAGTCTATTCTCACTTTGCATCTTTTTGTCATTAAAGCATGAGTCGATAATGACGCCCATCAAAACATTCATGGGAGTCAATCATGCCACTTGCACTCTGGGCGCTGACTATCAGCGCCTTCGCTATCGGAACCACAGAATTCGTTATCGTCGGTCTTATTCCTACGATTGCGGAACAACTTAACATCACGCTACCTTCAGCAGGTATGTTGGTCTCAATTTACGCCCTTGGTGTCGCCGTGGGGGCGCCAGTGCTTACTGCTTTAACCGGCAAAGTGCCGCGCAAGCCACTGCTGATAGGGCTGATGGTGCTTTTTACGGTGGGCAACCTGGTCGCCTGGTTGGCACCGAACTATGAGACGTTGGTCGTTGCTCGCTTGCTAACGGGACTCGCGCACGGTGTATTCTTCTCGGTCGGTTCAACGATTGCGACCAGTCTGGTGAGTAAGGAGAAGGCTGCAAGTGCCATCGCCATCATGTTTGGCGGTCTGACGGTGGCATTGGTAACCGGAGTGCCCTTGGGTACACTGATTGGTCAGCACTTTGGGTGGCGTGAAAGTTTCCTCGCAGTTTCCTTGTTAGGTGTCATTGCTTTAGTCAGCAGCATGGTACTGATACCGCGTAATGTTGCGCAGCCACCTGTTACCACTTTGGCACAGCAAGCGCGCGTCATGGTGAACCCACGCCTGCTATTAATCTATGCTATTACCGCGTTGGGCTACGGCGGCGTGTTTACCGCCTTCACTTTCCTGGCGCCGATGATGCAGTCATTGGCCGGTTTTTCCCCTGCAGCGGTCAGTGTCATTCTGCTGGGATACGGTATCTCCGTCGCCATCGGTAATATCTGGGGTGGCAAGTTGGCCGATCGTCACGGGGCTGTACCCGCGTTAACGCTGATCTTTAGCACATTGGCGGTATTGCTGTTGATATTCCAGTTTACGGCTAATACACACTTTATGGCGCTGGCAACGGTGCTGGTAATGGGGATTTTTGCCTTCGCTAACGTACCGGGCCTGCAGGTCTATGTGGTGCAGAAGGCTGAGTCCTATGCGCCTGGTGCAGTTGATGTGGCGTCAGGACTGAATATCGCGGCGTTTAACATCGGGATTGCTCTAGGGTCATTGGTTGGTGGTCATATTGTCGAACACTACGGTCTGGCTCAAACCCCTTGGGTTGGCGCTGTCATTGTTTTTATCGCGCTATTGCTGGTAAGACTGAGCGGTCAGCTCGACAAACCCCGTACTGCATTTGCCACGGAATAATGAGGTCAACAACCCGCTAAAGGGCGGGTTGTTACCGTAATATGCTGTGAAGCTAATTCCGACAATTAACAACGCCAATTGAAACCCTGTCCTAAAATCCCTATAACTGTCAGGTGAAGTTTTAGTCGTAAATCAGCCAGGCGGGAAAGTGCGAAAGAAAACATATGCAATGCGTTATACAGCGGGTCAGCCTGCAGAGCGGATATTTCCGCCTGGGGCGATGTTGCATCTGGGACAGGCGCTGCCGCCTGGTGCACCGTTACCTGCGGATCCTGCATTGCGGGTTTTAGTATGGAATATCTTCAAGCAGCAGCGGGCTGATTGGATGTCCGTACTGCAGGGTTTCGGCAAAGATGCTCACCTGGTTTTACTTCAGGAAGCACAAACCACCCCTGAGTTGGTCAAATTCGCCACCAGTAACTATCTGGCGGCCGATCAGGTACCTGCCTTCGTCTTACCCCAACATCCCTCCGGCGTGATGACGCTCGCTTCTGCGCATCCTGTGTATTGCTGTCCATTGCGTGAGCGCGAACCTTTATTACGCCTGGCAAAATCGGCGCTGGTGACGGCCTATCCACTGCCGACCGGCGAAATGCTGATGGTGGTCAATATTCACGCGGTGAATTTCAGCCTGGGTGTGGATGTCTACAGCAAGCAACTTGGGCCGATTGGCGAACAGATTCAACATCATCGCGGACCGGTGATCATGGCCGGCGATTTCAATGCCTGGAGCCGTCAGCGCATGAACGCGCTGTATCGCTTTGCCGCAGAGATGGCATTACACGAAGTGAATTTCACGGATGACCATCGGCGTAAAGCGTTTGGCCGTCCGTTAGATTTTGTCTTCTACCGTGATATGAAAGTTAGCGAGGCTTCTGTGCTGGTCACGCGCGCTTCTGATCACAATCCACTGTTAGTCGAGTTCACGCCAACAGCGCTTGCCCGCTAAGTCTCAATGAACGCAATCGCCCGCACCGGCGAGGCTGACCCGCGTTCAATTCGAAGTGGTAGTGCAAGAAAGCAAAAGTGCGCAGGCAACATCTCTAAGTTGGCCAGATTTTCGATAATAAGATTATCGTTACCCAGTACAGCTAAATGCGCGGGATTTTCTGCATTGCCAAAGGCATCAAGCGAGAGGGCATCGGTGCCAAATACCTTTACACCTTTTGCAATCAGATAAGCAGCACCTTCTGCAGAAAGCCCCGGCCAATCCTGCAGAAATGCGCTGTGATCGGGTTCAAGAGCCCATTTTTCATGCCAGCCTGTGCGAAAAATGACGATGTCATCAGCCTCAATTGCGCCAAAGTCCCTTTCCCAAAGTTGAATATCCTTAACACCAAAAGTGTGGCTGGGCGCAATATGTCGCATATCCAGCAGCAGGCCCCGGCCCATTAACTGGCATACATCAATGTTTTCAATTGTCTTGCCACCTTCAATAAAGTGTGAGGGAGCATCGACATGGGTCCCGCAATGATCCCCCATGATTATCTGGCAGTTATAATTTCCATCGCCGGTTGAATAAGTTTCATTATCCGCACGGATAAATTTCGGGTGTGTCGGCCATACGGGCATGCTGGTTTGATGTAAATGACTCAGTGCTACTATTTTGCTGCTGCGAATCTGTTTCCAGAGAGCTGTCATGTCATCCTCACTTATTCACATTTACCGTTTCTTTGAGCAGGGCAAGGGGAATGCAAGAAAGCAGCAGCATCCCGACGATTACGGCATAGTGCACGCTGAAACCCCACGTATGGATAATCCAGCCGCTAACAGGGGCGACCAGAATGCCAGCGATACCCACCGCCAAACCAATCATCAATCCAAGGCTCGAAGCTGCTGCATGAGTTGAAGGATCAATCAGCAGCGCATACGCAACAGGATAGGGCGAATTGCGGAACAGCCCCCAAAAAATCAGGATCCCCCAGGCAAGTGCAACAGAATGAATAAAAATGCAGAGCGAACAGGCAAGGATCCAGCCCGCGATAATGATCGTCAGAGATGTCTTACGCCCGCGTTTATCCGAAAAACTGCCCAAACGATCTGACCAATCCAGCCGGTGATGCCCGAAGCACCCGAAATGATGGCGGCGGTGGATAGGTCCAAACCGACCTCACGTGTGAGTTGGAGGGTTAAGAAGTTTGCAATCCCCATTTCAGCCCAGATAAAACCAAAGACCAGTGCAATCGCCATCAGGCAATTACGGTTTTTAAGGCAGCTAAAGGAATTTTTCAGGCTGGATTTCTGCGGTTTGGCTTCGATCGGGCGAGTCAGTTTGTGTTCGTCGATCCAATTAAAGACGCGTTGATGATTTTTTTTGGTTCCTATAATCAACTGCAATACCACGATGATTAATCCGATCAAAGGGATAAACAGAAATGCATGGCGCCAATCACCAAACATTAAAATCGCAGCAATTAAAATCGGACCAATGAATTGCCCAAGCGGAAAACCGGTGTGATGTACGCCAATGGCGAAACCTCGATTTTCTTTTTGCCACCACTCGCCGAGCAATGCCACATTAATTGGCTCTGAGCCGCCGGTACCCATCCCCATAAAAACACGCAGCGCCTGAAATGCCCCCAGCGATTTGCAAAATGCTGTAGCAACACCAGATATGATCTCCACCAAAACTGCCAGGCACCAGCTATAGCAGCGGCGATAACCGCTACCGATATAATCGGAAAGCAGGCCAAATAGCACCGCACCTGATAACGTACCGAAGAAGCTTAGCGAGTTAATCCACC
This sequence comes from Pantoea sp. EABMAA-21, assembly GCF_030053335.1. Classification (NCBI taxonomy): domain Bacteria; kingdom Pseudomonadati; phylum Pseudomonadota; class Gammaproteobacteria; order Enterobacterales; family Erwiniaceae; genus Pantoea; species Pantoea sp. EABMAA-21. The sequence goes on along the minus strand of NZ_JASGBX010000005.1, from coordinate 317,662 downwards.
CAGCCTGCACTTCACTAAGATTGAAATCCTTCATTATTGCCGGCAATAGGGTGGGTAAGATGATACGGTCTATCGAGTTCATCAAGATAGCAAGTGTCGTGATGACCAGCATGGCCCATGATAAAGAATGGGCACGTGGTAACCAGCGTGGTGTTGTCGTGTTCGTTTGCTGCCCTGAAGCATTACCTGCTTCCTTAAGCTGTTCGTTAAGGCTATCGCTCATTCTCAACCCTTATCCTACCGATGGTTTATCAAATCACTGAACTCACGGTTCAGCGATAGAGTGAATGCACGCCATGTAACATTTAAATTACGAATGCGGCGCCTTTCGTTAACACTATCGGTTGGCTTCTACCATACAAGTTGCTCCAGGTGGATATTTGACTAACATCACGTCTAAGGGTTTTTAATCGGGATAAAAGTCTTCAGAAGGGGAATGAGGAGAGAGGAGAGAGATAACAGGTTGCCACGACCTCGTTGAGGTAATAAAAATGAAAAAGGCTGACAAAAGTCAGCCTTTTCGACGCATTAGGTATCAGGTGTTGCGCTATTCTTCACAAACAGCGTGAGCTTATCGCCCGGCTGAATGTCTTTAGCGTCACTGTTCCAGCGCATAACATCCTGGGTGTTCACACCATGACGTTTTGCAATACTGGCAAAAGAATCACCCTTACGTACACGGTAGGTGATGCTGTTGCCGTTATCCGCCAACTGCGTTGCTTTACCGCCCACCGTCAATTTCTGACCGATGCGAACGGAAGCGCTACGCAAGTTGTTCTGCTGTTTCAGTGCACTGACGCTGACGCCAAGCTTGTTAGCAATTGCTGACAAGGTGTCGCCTTTGCGTACCGTGTAGTTGTTTCCTGCTGCACTGACTTTCGCCATTTCAACAGGCTGCACGGATGCAATGTCACCGGATGCCAGTGAATTGCGCAGTTTAGCAACGTTGGACTTAGGCACCATAATATAGTGCGGTCCGTTTGGCGCAGTGGTGCCATTTTTATAACCGGCGTTGAAGCTCTTCAACTTGTTGAGCGACATGCCGGCCATATCTGCAGCCTGCGTCAGTTCAATTTGCTGTCCCACTTCCACACGTGCTAAAGCACGGCTTTCGTTCGGGGTCGGCAATTTGATACCGTACTGCTTGTTGTTCTTGAGGATTTCACTCAAGGCCAACATCTTAGGTACATAGACCGTGGTTTCGCGTGGTAACGATAAGTGCCAGAAATCAGTCGGCTTGCCGCGCGCCTTATTCTGTTTTATCGCTTTCAGCACGCGTCCTTCACCGCTGTTATAGGCGGCCACTGTTAACAACCAGTCACCGTCAAACATACCGTTCAGACGCTGCATCATATCCAGCGCAACTTTGGTCGAGGCCACCACATCGCGGCGTCCGTCATACCATTGGTTCTGTTTCAAACCATAGTTTTTGCCCGTTTGTGCAACAATCTGCCAGATGCCAGCGGCATTCGCAGAAGATGTTGCATGTGGGTCAAAAGCGCTCTCCACTATGGGTAGCAGTACCAGTTCCATCGGCATTTTACGTTTCTGTATCTGCTCGACAATCCAGTACATGTACGGCTCTGCCCGTAATGTTACATCGTGGAGATAGCTCTTATTTTTTAAAAACTTTGTTTTTTGTTCGCGGATCCGGGGGTTTTCCGGAATCCCCATCTTCAACTCGTCACTAATGTGATTCCAGAGATCGGTATCTTCTGCGAGGCTTGTTCCATCATCCTGCCAGCGCTGCGATAATAATTGATCTCCGTACTTTCCATTTTCACCTTGACCAGCTGAAGACAGGCTCTGTGCATGCTGTACGGGGATATTGGCGTCATTCCTTGATGCCTGACATCCTACCAGCAAGACCGAGGCGAGTAAGATCGCTTTAGCCTTCATGTGTGTGTCAATAGTTCGCTTAAAAGACGAGCAACTATACGTTAGGGGTACACACAACACAACCTTAAATATCAAAAACGGTCTTTCTTCTCGCGTAGATCAGCGAAAGTTTGCCATAACGGGGAGGAAGCAACATTAGTCCCCAAAGCCTTTTGTAAATCAGCATCTTGCGTACGGAGAAATAAATTTATATCCCGCTCAAGTGCCAGTTTTGTTGGCAAAGTAATGCGATTTTCTGCACGTAAGTCCTTAATTTGCTGATACCTTGCCAAAATTTTCGTGTCATGAGGCAGAATAGCCGCAGCAAACTTCATATTGGATAAAGTGTACTCATGAGCGCAGCAAATCAAGGTGTCCGCAGGGAGTTGGTTAAGCTTTTGAAATGAATCAAACATTTGTTCTGCTGTGCCTTCAAATAATCTTCCACAGCCGCCAGAAAACATCGTGTCACCACAGAAAAGATAAGGTGAACTGAAATATGAGATATGTCCTAAAGTGTGTCCGGGTGTTGCGATGACACGGAAATCTAGCCCAAGCAGGGTAAATTCATCATTCTCAGAGACGATGTGTTTTGCCCCCTTATCCGCGGTTTCCTCTGGTCCGTAAACCGCGATATCGGGATAGTGTTGCAATAATTCGGCGACACCGCCGACATGATCGTGATGATGATGCGTGAGTAAAATGGCCACCGGTTGCCACTTGTTGACTCTGATTTTATCCAGCACCGGTTGAGCCTCGCCGGGATCGACGATCAGACAGTTTTTATCATCGTCCGTCAGTGTCCAGATGTAGTTATCCTGCAACGCGGGAATACTGGTAAGATTCATAAACACCTCTCAGGTCGTAGAAAAAGGATGATGGTAGAGCATGAAGCCAGCGAAAACACGCCAGGTTCTGACTGCGCCGCGCTCCTGGCGCGATATGCCATGGGGCGATTATTTTCGCGATGCACTCACGCAGCAGTTGCAGCCTTACCTTGGAAAGCTGTATGGCTTTCATATGCTTAAACTTGGCAGCCTCAGCGCAGAAATCAATACCCGTCAGTGTGCCATATCGCATCAGGTAAATGTGGGCATTGAGGGCGATGACTTGCAGGTGATCGCCAATACCACGCAATTACCTTTTGAAGCGAAATCGATTGATGCTTGTTTGATGGCGCATACCCTGGCATGGAGTCAGGATCCCCATCGCGTGTTACGAGAAGTGGATCGCGTCCTGATTGACGATGGTTGGATGATTATCAGCGGGTTCAACCCGTTCAGCTTGCTGGGGATCAGCAAAGGTATCCCGGGTTTGCACGCCCGTGCGCCATGGAGCGGACGCATGTTCAGCCAGGTACGCTTGCTCGACTGGCTCAGCCTGCTCAACTATGAAGTGGTCTATCGCACCCGTTTTCAAGTGGTGCCGTGGCATCGGCAGGGCGGCAAAGTAATCAGTGCGCACCTGCCCGCGCTGGGATGTCTGAACATTGTGGTGGCACGCAAACGAACATTCCCATTAACGCCCACCAAAGCGAAGAAGAGCTTAAACAAAGCGCAGGTCAGACAAACGGTGAATGCCACCCGGCAATTTCGTGCAGTGAAGGATCAGGATTCGACCTGATAGCCGACATCATCCTGCGTCGGATGACCGGCTGCGCTGCGTGCCAGTTCGTCGCAGCGCTCGTTTTCCGGGTGACCGGCGTGGCCTTTTACCCATTCCCACTTTATTTCATGGTGGCTGAGCGCGAGATCGAGCCGCTTCCAGAGATCGACATTTTTCACCGGCTTTTTATCGGCCGTTTTCCAGCCGCGCTTTTTCCAGTTATGGATCCAACTGGTGATGCCCTGGCGCACATACTGACTGTCGGTGCTGAGCACCACTTCGCAGGGCTGCGTTAGCGCCTCTAACGCCACAATCGCCGCCATCATTTCCATGCGGTTGTTGGTCGTGAGTCGATAACCGGCGCTGAACTCTTTTTCATGTGGGCCATAACGTAAAATGGCACCGTAACCGCCGGGGCCGGGATTGCCCAGGCAGGATCCATCGGTGAATATTTCTACCTGTTTGCGCATCTCTGGTAGACTTCCTTCTGACAAAACGCCAAGTCTGACATAAAACGAGTCCTATGAGCACTGCAAATAACCGCCAGATCGTCCTCGATACCGAAACCACCGGCATGAACATGATCGGTGTGCACTATGAAGGACATCGCATCATTGAAATCGGTGCGGTTGAGGTGATTAACCGTCGCCTGACCGGCAACAACTTCCATATGTATCTCAAGCCCGATCGGCTGGTGGATCCGGAAGCTTTCGGCGTTCACGGTATTGCCGATGAGTTTCTTGCCGATAAGCCGATGTTTGCAGACATCGCCGATGAATTCCTCGAATACATCCGTGGTGCAGAGCTGGTGATCCATAACGCGTCGTTCGATATCGGCTTTATGGATTATGAGTTTGGCATGCTTAAGCGCGGTATCGGCAAAACCGACACCTTCTGTCAGGTGACAGATAGCCTGGCGATGGCGCGTAAAATGTATCCAGGCAAGCGCAATAGCCTTGATGCACTGTGTAATCGCTACGAAATCGACAACAGCAAACGTACGCTGCACGGCGCATTGCTCGATGCCGAAATTCTGGCTGAAGTGTTCCTGATGATGACGGGCGGCCAAACTTCGCTGGCTTTCTCGGCGGAAGGCGATCAGAGCAGCCAAAATACCGGCGATAACATTCAGCGCATCGTGCGTCCGAGTTCAGGATTACGCGTGGTCAACGCCAGCGATGATGAGATTATCGCACATGAAAGCCGTCTGGATTTAGTGTTGAAGAAGGGCGGAAGCTGCCTGTGGCGGGCCTGAATGGGCTGATTTTGCGTGGAAAAGCAACGTAAAGCTGAAAAAATCGGCAAACGATTCATTCCCTCAGAAAAAGCATTGACGGTTCATAAGGCTGCCATTAATATTCGCCTCGTTCTCGACGGGGAACAAAGCGCGGAGCGGTAGTTCAGTTGGTTAGAATACCTGCCTGTCACGCAGGGGGTCGCGGGTTCGAGCCCCGTCCGTTCCGCCAATCATTAAAGAAGCCGATGCAGAAATGCATCGGCTTTTTGCTTTTTCAGGCTGGCATCGGCGCCAACCTGATCACCAGATCAATCCTTCTGCACCGCCACTTCCTGACGATAGGTGCCCACTGAGACTTCACGATCGGCGCGAGCCAGCCAGCGATAGCAACCTGCACCTAATGCCACACCAATAAACCAGCTGAAGTTTGCCACGGCATGCAGTGACGGAATAAAGCTGATCACCAGGCAAATACCTACCGACGGCAGCAGTGCGGCAATCGCTTTCGGGTTAAAGCCCCCGCGATACCAGTAGCGTCCTTTTGGTGTGTCATCAAACAGGTCGTCCACGTAAACCTTGCTGCGCTTAATCAGATAAAAATCGGCCACCAAAATGCCAAACAGCGGGCCGATAAAGGAGCCCAGCACATCCAGCGTGTAATGAATCAACTCCGGTGACTGGAACAGATTCCATGGCGTCAGCAGAACAGAACCCACTGCGGCAATCATTCCACCGGTACGGAAACTGATTTTCTGCGGTGAGCAATTTGAGAAGTCGAAAGCCGGGGAAACAAAGTTCGCCACGATGTTGATGCCGATAGTGGCGATAATCATGGTGAGTAAACCAATCGCGACGGCGACATCATTGCCAACCATGCTCACGGTCTCAATGGGATCGGTAATCATGCGGCCGAACAGCGATTGGGTACCTGACACGATCACCACGGTGACAATCGAGAACAGCAGGAAGTTAAACGGCAGGCCCCAGCGGTTCCCCCGGCGGATTTCCCCCATGCTTTTACCGTAGCGAGAGAAGTCACCAAAGTTGAGTAATGGGCCAGAGAAGTAAGAGACCACTAATGCGGTGGCGGTGATCATCTGCCAGGTTTGCTCACCAGTGCTTAACTGCTTGCTGGCCAGCGTAAAGGAGATACCGTCAAAGCCGGTTTTGTATACAATCCAGCCCGCTAGCGCCACCATCACCACGTAGACAGCCGGACCCGCCACATCGATAAAGCGTTTAATCGCGCTCATGCCGTGCCAGAACACCATCGCCTGCAGGAACCACATCACGCCGAAGCAGCACCAGCCCAGTTGAGACAACCCCAGCCAGCTGCTTTGCGTCATCCCGCTTAATGAAGGGAAGAACTTCAGCAGTACCAGCATCAGCGCATTAGCCGCTAAATAGGTTTGAATGCCATACCAGGCGAAAGCGATCAGGCCGCGAATCACCGCGGGGATATTGGCACCGAACACGCCGAATGCCTGACGTGAAATCACCGCGTAAGGCACGCCCGCCATCTGGCTCGGTTTGGCGACGAGGTTGGCACACAGTTGCACGATGCAGATACCTATCAGCAGACAAAGCAGCACCTGCCAGCTCGCCAGTCCCAACGTAAAGAAGCTGGCGGCGACCACATAGCCACCCATGCTGTGCACATCCGACATCCAGAAAGAGAAAATGTTATACCACGACCAGTTCTGGTCGCGCGTGGGCGCCAGATCTTCATTACACAGGCGTGGACTGTAGTGGGCGTTGGCGCCAGAGGCCACCCCGGAGGTCACTTCAGAATGATTTGGCATGAAACCTGCTCCTCTAACAACATGGGAAAAATAATCACAGCGTGAAACGGTATTGCAGGATCCAGGCCAGAATTGATTTCTTGTATACAAAAAATTAATTTCACGTATACGATGTGCTGTGCACAGATACTTACCGGAGCAGGTAATGAAGAGCGAAACAGGCCAGAAAACGGCTGCCGATCTGAATGATCGCGACGAACCCATCTATCAGGCATTACTCACCGCCATTGTGGAACATCAGCTGCCACCGGGCAGCAAATTGCCAGAAGAGGCGCTATCAGAAGCTTTTGGTGTGAGCCGTACCGGCATTCGCAAGGTGCTACAACGCCTCGCGGCGGTGCAAATGATCACCTTGTCGCCCAGGCGTGGTGCACAAGTGGCCACGCCGGGCGTTGACGAGGCGCGCGATATCTTTGCCACACGCAGCTTACTCGAGTGCGCCAATTTGCCCGCGGTGCTGGCTCACGTTCAGCCACCACACCTTGCTGCCCTGAGCACACTCATTGAGGAAGAGCAGCAGGCTCACGAACAGCACGATGGTGCGGCGGCAATTCGGCTCTCTGCGGCTTTTCATATTCAGCTACAGGCGATTTCCGGTAATCAGGTGCTGACGGATATGGTGACGCGCCTGACACAGCGCTCATCATTAGTGATTGCCGCCTATGGTGCGCCCTGGCAGCGCGGGTGTCGTTGCGATCATCACGATCGGCTGGTGGAGCTACTGCGGCAGAAAGATCTTCCCGCGCTCACCGCAGCCTTACAGCATCACTTCCAACACATCGTGGCCAGCCTGCATTTTGAGCGCAGCGGCGAAACCTTACCCGACTTCACCCGGTTATTTTCCGGTCACAATGGAGCCGCATCATGAGCCTGATTCAGGTGATCAACCCCAATACCAGCCTGGCGATGACAGAAACCATCGGTGCAGCCGCACGTGCGGTAGCGGCACCAGGAACTGAAATTCTGGCGGTGTGTCCGAGCCAGGGGGTGCCTTCGATTGAAGGGCACTTCGATGAAGCCATTGCGGCGATTGGCGTACTGGAACAGGTCAGGGTCGGCAAAGCACAGGGCGTGAGTGGCCACATTATTGCCTGTTTCGGCGATCCGGGATTGCTGGCCGCGCGTGAACTGGCCAGCGGTCCGGTGATCGGCATTGCGGAAGCCGCGATGCACACGGCAACGCTGGTGGCGACACGCTTTTCAATCGTCACCACGCTACCGCGTACCCTGGTGATTGCCCGCCATCTGCTGCAACAATATGGCTTTAGCCATCATTGTGCGGCGTTGCACGCTACCGATCTCCCGGTGCTGGCGCTGGAAGATGGCAGCGGTGTGGCGCAGGAAAAAGTGCGCCAGCGTTGCATTCAGGCGAAGCGAGAAGATGGCAGCGGCGCGATAGTGCTGGGCTGTGGCGGTATGGCCTCACTGGCACAGGAGCTGACGAAAGAGCTGGGTCTGCCGGTGATTGATGGCGTCAGCGCTGCGGTAAAAATGGTGGAATCACTGGTGGCGCTGGGCTTTGGTACCAGTAAACATGGCGATTTAGATTACCCGATCGAAAAACCGCTCAGCGGCGCATTTCAGCACCTAAACTAAGTGCTGGTTGAGGACTGACTAAGGAATTTACAGAATGAGCGATGTATCTGAAAAGAAAGAGTACAGCTTCAACAAAAACTACCCGCGTGACCTGATTGGTTATGCTAACCATCCGCCGCACGCACAGTGGCCGGGCAACGCGAAAGTGGCGGTGCAGTTTGTCCTCAACTATGAAGAGGGGGCAGAAAACAATGTGCTGCACGGCGATGCAGGATCTGAACAATTCCTATCCGATATCATTGGCGCCGCCAGTTACGCCGACCGCCATATGTCGATGGATTCTCTCTATGAATACGGTTCGCGCGCAGGCTTTTGGCGCATTCACAACGAGTTCCAGAAGCGCGGATTGCCATTAACGGTTTTCGGCGTGGCGATGGCGCTGGCGCGTCATCCGGAGATTGTGGACGCCATCAAAGTCGCGGATTACGACGTAGTCAGCCATGGCTGGCGCTGGATCCATTATCAGTCGATGGATGCCAAAACCGAACGTCAGCACATGCAGCAGGCGGTGGATGTACTGCGCGATCTCTTTGGTAAAGCGCCTACCGGCTGGTACACCGGCCGCGACAGCCCCAACACCCGCCGCTTAGTGGTGGAGAACGGTGGCTTCAGTTATGACAGCGATTATTACGGCGACGATCTTCCGTTCTGGACGCAGGTGACCTGCCAGGATGGCACGGTGAAACCGCATCTGATCATTCCTTATACGCTGGAATGTAACGATATGCGCTTCGCCTCGCCACAGGGTTTTAATACCGCCGAGCAGTTCTTTGTCTATCTGCGTGACACCTTTGATGTGTTGTATGAAGAGGGCGACACCGCGCCGAAGATGATGTCGATTGGCATGCACTGTCGACTGCTCGGCCGCCCGGGCAAATTCCGTGCCTTGCAGCGTTTCCTTGACCATATCCAGCAGCATGAGAATGTGTGGGTTTGTACGCGCCAGCAAATCGCTGATCACTGGATGGAGACGCACCCGGCTCCTGCTGTTTAACGACCAGCGATACTCCGCGCCGACACATTTGGCCGGTACGACATGAACTGTCGTACCGGCCCTGACCACGCGAGTTAAGTCTTACTGACGAGCGCCGGTTTACCCCGCTAGCTCATTAAACTCACCTGCGCCGCGACAATCCGCCACCCATAAGGCATGCGCACCCATGTTTGCTGCTGGCGACCAATCTTCTCCACGCCTTCACGCGTAAACTCAGTGCTGCACACCGCGTAGTCATCTCCAAAGGTGGTGATCACCGTATTACGTAGCGTGCGCGCCAATCCCTTCGATGGACGGGCAGCGCGAAATGAACGGATCTCATCAATGCCATACAGATTTTCCCCTGCGCCCAAACGCACGGTGCGATCGTCGTGCCAAAACAATTCATCCAGCACATCGACATTGTTGCTGATCAGCGCTTCTTCATAGCGGTAAAACGCAGCGGTCACCTCAGCCAGCACAGCAGGACGATCAATATGTTCAGGTGTCATGGTTACGCATCCATCAGGGTAGTTTGTGGCAGGGTCAACCCTTGCTGCTGCAGTGCCCAGGCGGCGCGCAGTGCAAGATGTTCTTTAAACGGTGCTGCGATTAACTGTAAGCCAATCGGTAATCCGCTGGCAGTTTGCAAAGGCACGGTACAGACCGGCAAGCCGAGGAAGGAAATCGGCTGCGTTAACATGCCCATACTGGCGCGCGTCGGCAAATCCTGGCCGTTAATATGAATCGTCTCTTGCCCAATGGTGGTTGCGGTGCAAGGGGTCGCCGGTGCAATCAGGACATCGAATTGTTCAAACAGCGGTAACACCTGCTGTTGGAAATGACGGCGGAAGCGCTGCGCCTGCACATACCACGCGGAAGGCAGCATCGCTCCGGCCAGCAGGCGCTCGCGAGAGTTCGGTTCGAATTGCTCGGGAATATTGCGCAAAGCGGGCAGATAGTGATTGCCGCCTTCTGAGGCGGTGAGGATAAAGGCCGCTGAACGGGCAATTTCCGCGTTGGCTAACGTGACGGCTTCGCTGGCATCCAGCGCTTGTGCCACCACTTGCACGGCGGCACGCGCTTCTTCGCTGCACCAGGTCGAAAAGAAACCACCCAGCACTGCGCTACGTATGCCTTCTGCGCCTTTTACTAATCCGTCACTGGCCGGTTCCTTCGCCTGCGCTGCCTGGAAAGCATCGCTGGCATCGTGACCTTGCAGCGCATCGTACACCAGACTCAAATCTTCCACCGAGCGAGCAAACGGACCGATATGATCGAGGCTGGCGACAAAAGGATGGCTGCCACTGCGCGATAAGCGACCAAAGGTCGGTTTGAGTCCATAGATACCGCACAACGAGGCCGGCACGCGGATCGAACCATTGGTATCGGTGCCCAGTGAGAAGTGCACTAAGCCTGACGCGACGGCCGCCGCCGAGCCGCCGGAGGAACCACCGGCCACGCGGCTCAAATCGCGCGGATTATGGGTCGGGCCATAATGGGTGTTTTCGGTGGTAAAGCCGTAAGCGTAGGCATCCATATTCAGCATGCCGGAGAGCAGTGCACCGGACTGACGCAGTCGACTCACCGCCCACGCATCTTCGCGGGCCGCTGCACGTTCACTGAATAAGCTGGCACCAGCAAGGGTGCTGTGACCGGCGACATCAAACAGGTTTTTAACCGCATAAGGAATACCCGCCAGCACAGGCAATACTTCACCGCGCTGGCGTTGCAAATCGACCTGATCCGCCTCGCGCAACATGCGCTGACCGGTGACTTCGGTCCACGCATTGAGTGCAGGATTGTGCTGTTCAATGGCGTTCAACGTCTGTTGCGCCACTTCACGGGCGCTAATATCACCTTGATTCAGCGCATGATTGAGCGCTTTGATGGATAACGATGCCAGTTTCATGGATGAAACACTCCTGCCACTTCCAGACGGTCATCCAGCGGGAAAGCCATGAGCGGTTCAGCCATGGCGGCGATGCGATTGAACTGCACCAGCAATTCAGTGCGACGTGCTTCGTCCAGCTCCAGAGCCAGAATCTGTTCCATTTGAGCGATATAAGCCGCCCAGTCCGGTTGCGAATGCATGATGGTTTCCTTTAAAAGCCGGCTGCGCTGCCGTTGCTACGTGGATCGAAGGCACCTTCCAGCATGCCGTTATTGTGTCTGACGATGGCGCCAGCGTGGCCGACGACTTCGCTGAAATCAGGCAACAGCTCAATGTCATGACCGAGTTCGCGCAACTGCTGCACCGTTTCTGCTGACATACGCGCTTCGAGTTTGAGAGAGTCAGAGGATTGTCCCCAGGTTCGCCCCAACAACCAGCGCGGTGCACTGACCGCCTGTTGAAGTGGCTGTCCCTGAATTACGTGGCGGGTAAAAATTGCTGCCTGCGTTTGTGGTTGGCCATCGCCCCCCATTGATCCGTAAACCATCGTGCGACCATCTTTCAGGCGCGCAGCCGCTGGATTTAAGGTATGGAACGGTTGTTTACCGGGTTTTAGTGCCAGCAGATGGCCCGGTTGCAGGCTAAAGGCTGCACCGCGGTTTTGCCAGGTAATGCCTGTACCCGGTAGCACGACGCCGCTGCCAAATTCGTGATAAATGCTCTGGATAAAGGAAACGGCCAGCCCGCTGCTGTCCATCACCCCCATCCATACGGTATCGCCAGGACCTCGCCCGGTTCCCCACGGCGCGGCTTGTTGGTCATTAATTTGCGTTGCCAGTGTGGAAAGATGATCGGCATCGAGCAGGTCTTGCACATTGAAGTCGATATGGCGCGGATCGGTGATGTGTTCGTCGCGCAAGGCAAAGGCTTTTTTGGTGGCCTCAACAATGCGGTGCACAGTTTGTGCCTCATCCGCCTCTGCCATGTTCAACCGGTCGGTGATGCCCAGAATGGCCAGCGACACCAAACCTTGCGTCGGAGGCGTCATATTCCAGATGTCGCCTTCGCTGTGTGCCAGATGTAGCGGCGTGCAGCGGCGCGCGTGCTGTTTCTGAAGATCTTCCAGGGTGATCGGCATACCCAGCGCGGTCATTTCACGTGCCAGATGGTGGGCCAGTTCGCCGCGATAGAAACTCTCCAGACCCTGTTCACTCAACACGCTAAGTGTATTGGCAAGCGCGGGCTGGGTAAAACGGCTACCGGCACCAGGCACGGTGCCGTCAGGCAAGAAGGTCGCCGCGAAGCCGGGTTGATCAAGCAATTCATGTTGCTTTGCGGCAGTGGCTGCAGCCTGCGATGCGGTAACAGGAATGCCATCGGCAGCATAGCGAATGGCGTCACGCAGCAAACGGGCTAACGGCAACGGCGCAGAACCCAGCTCTTCAGCCAGCGTTAACGCTTCCTGCCAGCCACTCACCGTGCCCGCCACGGTTAACGCGGCTTTGGGGCCGCGATGCGGGATGTGACTTTCGCCGTGATAGAAGTCGAGGTGGGCGAGTGAGCCTGCTGCGCCACTGGCATCGATAGCGATAGGATCGCCATTGAGCGGCACGACCAACCAAAACCCATCGCCACCCAAGCCGTTCATGTGCGGGTAGACAACCGCGATAGTGGCCGCTGCCGCTACCATCGCTTCAATCGCGTTGCCGCCTTCGCGTAAAACCGCCAGTGCGCTTTCACTGGCGAGATGATGTGGGGTGACGGCCATGCCGAGCGGGGCCATGTTGCTCTGTATCATAGTGAACTCTTCATCATTGATTCTTTTGTAGGGGGATTGGGTTAGTGGTCGCCGTAATGGGAGTCCCTACAAATCCGTGAGGTGATCTAAGCAAGAGCTGTTCCAGTTTTGGTCGGACATCAATGTGGATCGATTTGTGCTAGCTTGTGATGAAACGAAAGTTACAGGACCAATGATGAAACAGCTTGATGAACGCCTTCGCAGTCACTATCCGCAACTGTCGCCGCAGGAGCAGCGTATTGCCGATTTTGTGTTTGACCATTTTGATGACCTGATCAGCTACAACAGCGCCGAGCTGGCGCGGCTGAGCGGGGTATCGAAGGCGACAGTCAGCCGCCTGTTTAAACGTCTGGGCTATGAGAAATACAAGGACATGCGTGATGAGCTGCGTACGCTGCGTCAGAGCGGGATGCCCCTCACCGACAATCGCGATGCAGTGCAGGGCAATACCTTACTGTCGCGTCATTACAAGCAGGAGATGGCCAACCTGACGCAGTGGGTGAACAGCATCGACCCGCAGCAGTTTGGCGAAGTGATTCAGGCGCTGGGTGCTGCAAAGCGGGTGTTTATTATCGGCATGCGTAACGCCTATCCGGTGGCATTGCACCTGCGTCAGCAGCTGATGCAGGCGCGTCCGCAGGTACATGTGTTACCACAACCCGGCCAGACGCTGGGCGAGGAGCTGGTGGATATCACAGCGGAAGATATTGTGGTCGTGATGGCCTTCCGCCGCCGTCCACGTATCATCCGCCCGCTGATGCAGCAGCTACAGCAGAGCAACATCCCGGTGCTGGCGCTGTGCGAGCCGCAGGCACAGGGCATTATCACCCTGGCACACTGGCAGCTATGCGCGCCGCTCGATAGCGTCTCCGCCTTTGATAGCTATGCCTCGGCGATGAGTCTGATCAACCTGCTGGCAAATGCACTGCTGCATGAAATGCTGTCGCAAGGCCGTCAGCGTATTCATCAAATTGCCGATCTTTATCAGCACCTGGATGAACTGGAACACCGATAGTGGGCACCACTTTGGTGCTTTGCACCTTTTTTGATCGGGTTTTAATACGGGCGTAATGCCCGTTTTTATCGCCTTAAACTCCGTGTTTATTCGTTTTTCTTCCCTTTGCGCCCCACACCCTGCGGTTGGCACATTAGTTGCAAATCGTTTTATCAAGAATCTTTTGTTTCACGATAAACTCACCGGGGTGCATAATGAAAAAAGTTTTACTGGCAGTCGCAGGCGCAGCATTGCTGATGGCTCAGGTCGGCAGTGCGATGGCCGATCAGCTACAAGACATTCAGAAGCGTGGCGTCATCCGTGTTGCGGTACCGCAGGACTTCCCGCCGTTTGGTTCGGTAGGGACTGATTTACAGCCACAAGGCTATGACATCGACATGGCGAAGTACCTGGCGAAGCAGATGAAACTGAAGTTGCAGCTGGTGCCGGTCTCCAGCGCCAACCGCGTGCCTTATCTGCAAACCGATAAAGTGGATCTGGTGATTTCCAGCATGGGCAAAAACGCCGAACGCGAGAAAGTGATCGATTTCAGCCGTGCTTACGCGCCGTTCTTCCTTGGGGTGTTTGGCCCGAAAGGTGAGCCACTAAAAGATGCGGCAGCATTGAGCGGTAAATCAATTGGTGTGACGCGCGGTGCAGTGGAGGACATGGTGCTGAGCGATGTGGCGCCAAAAGATGCACAGGTGAAGCGTTATGAAGATAACAACACCACGCTGTCAGCTTACCTGTCAGGTCAGGTGCAGTATGTCGCGACCGGTAACCTCGTGGTGGCTGCCATTGCACGCCAGAACGCAGAAAAAGCGCCGGTGCCGCAGTTCATGCTGAAAGATTCACCGTGCTTTATCGGCCTGAAGAAAGATGAGCCAGCGCTGAAAGGTAAAGTGAACGCGTTGATTGAGCAGGGCATCAAAGACGGTACGCTGAACAAGCTGTCAGAAGAGTGGCTGAAAGCCCCACTGCCAGCCAACCTCGGCGCATAACGCAATGATTGGGCAACTCAATTTTGCAGATCTCTGGCCGCACTGGCCAGAGTTACTGGCAGGGCTGTGGGTCACGATTCAGATAACGGTTCTCGCCACCGTCGGCGGGGTGAGCCTGGGGATTCTCGGCGCGGCACTGCGCAGTGGCAAACCGAGCTGGGCGAGTCGCATCTGGGGCGTTTATGTCGAACTGATCCGTAATACGCCATTCGTGGTACAGCTGTTTTTTATCGTCTTTGGTTTGCCCAATCTTGGTCTGAAACTGACGGCGGGCGAAGCAGCGCTGCTGGCGATGTTGATTAACCTTGGCGCGTACAGCACTGAAATTATCCGCGCCGGAATTCAGGTGACGCCGAAAGGGCAGTGGGAAGCTGGCCGTGTGCTGGGGTTGACCCGCACGCAGACTTTTATCCGCGTGGTTCTGCCGCCGTCGCTGCAACGTATTTATCCGGCGCTAGTCAGCCAATGCATCATTGTGATGCTGGGTTCATCGGTGGTGTCGCAGGTGTCGTACGAAGAGCTGACCTTCGCCGCCAACCTGATTCAGTCACGCACTTTCTTGAGTTTTGAAGTCTATCTGGTGACCACGTTGATCTACCTGGCGTTGTCGATTGCCATGCGACAGCTGCTGCTGGCGCTGGGGCGTAAATGGTTTGGAGCGCAGCCCGCATGACAACCTTTACTGACTGGGACATCCTGCGCAACCTGCTGCTGGCGGCGCGCTGGACGATTTTACTGTCGCTGGTGGCCTTCTTTGGCGGCACGCTGGTGACCTTACCGCTGCTGTTTTTACGACTGCTGAAGCGCCCATGGTTGACGCGCTTGATTCGCTGCTACACCGAACTGTTTCAGGGCACGCCGTTGTTGATGCAGCTGTTCCTCGCCTTCTTTGGCGTCGGGCTGTTTGGCATTGATGTGGCGCCCTGGACCGCCGCTTCGCTGGCATTAACTTTCTACACCAGCGCATTTTTGGTGGATATCTGGCACGGCAGTATTCGTGCGCTGCCGAAAGGCCAGTGGGAAGCATCGCGTTGCCTCGGCCTGACTTTTGGTCAAACGCTGTTTCGCGTGGTGGCACCGCAGGCGATTCGCATCGCCATCGCGCCGACCGTAGGCTTTGCCGTTCAGGTGATTAAAGGCACCGCGCTGGCCTCGATTATCGGTTTCGTCGAGCTGACGAAAGCCGGCACTATTTTGAACAATGTGACGTATCAGCCCTTTAAGGTATTTGGCCTGGTGGCGCTGGGTTACTTCCTGATGTGTTATCCGCTGTCGCGTTACAGCCAGTACCTGGAGAAAAAATTCAATGCCGCTCATCACCATTAATCAGGTCCAGAAGTACTACGGCGACAACCACGTCCTGAAAGGTGTCGATCTGGATATCGACAACGGCGAGGTGATTTCGATCATCGGCCGCAGCGGCTCGGGCAAAAGTACCTTGCTGCGCTGCATGAACGGGCTGGAAGGCTACCAGGAAGGCAGCATCAAACTCGGCGGTATGACGATCACCGACCGTGAATCCCAGGCGCGTGAAATCAGCCGCTCGGTGGGCATGGTGTTCCAGAACTTCAACCTGTTCCCGCACATGACCGCGCTGGAAAACGTGATGCTGGCGCCGCGCCGGGTACTGAAGAAGAGCGAAGCCGAATGTCGCGAGCTGGCGACGCAGATGCTGGAAAAGGTCGGCCTTGGCGAACGCATCAACTACTACCCGGCCAATTTATCCGGTGGACAACAACAGCGTGTGGCGATTGCCCGTGCGCTGGCAATGCAGCCGAAAGTATTACTCTGTGACGAGATCACCTCAGCGCTCGATCCTGAACTGGTGGGTGAAGTGCTGAAGGTGCTGGAACAGCTGGCTGCCGAGGGCATGACCTTGATCCTCGTTACCCATGAAATGAACTTCGCCCGTGATGTGGGCGATCGCGTGGTGTTTATGCATCAGGGCCGTGTCTGGGAGCAGGGTGACAGCAAAACGCTGTTTGCCAATCCGCAGACCGCCGAGCTTAAACAGTTTATCTCCACCGTCCGTCTTTAAGTCTTCAAAAGGAATAGCACATGGATATCAGTCAGTTTTCGCAAATTAATCCACCACAACGCCTGCTGATGGGCCCTGGTCCTATCAACGCCGATCCGCGTGTCCTGCGCGCCATGTCGAGCCAGCTGCTGGGTCAGTACGATCCGGCGATGACGCACTACATGAATGAAGTGATGGCGCTGTATCGTGGTGTATTTCGTACCGAAAACCGCTGGACCATGTTGATTGACGGTACCTCGCGCGCCGGTATCGAAGCGATTCTGCTCTCGGCTATCCGTCCGGGCGACAAAGTGCTGGTGCCGGTGTTTGGCCGCTTTGGCCATCTGCTGTGTGAGATTGCCCGCCGCTGCCGCGCCGAAGTGCACACTATTGAAGTGCCGTGGGGCGAAGTGTTCACCCCCGATCAAATTGAAGACGCGATCAAAAAAGTGCAGCCGCGCCTGCTGCTGACGGTGCAGGGTGATACTTCCACCACCATGCTGCAGCCGTTGGAACAACTCGGCGCCATCTGCCAGAAATATGGCGTGCTGTTCTACACCGATGCCACCGCTTCACTGGGCGGTAACGTGCTGGAAACCGATGCCTGGGGACTGGATGCGGTCTCTGCCGGTATGCAGAAGTGCCTTGGCGGTCCGTCGGGTACTTCTCCGATCACCCTCAGCCCGCAGATGGAAGCGGTGATCCGCAAACGTAAGTGTGTGGAAGAGGGCATCCGTACTGCGGATCATCAGGATGGCGATGAGGAGATGATTTACTCCAACTATTTCGATCTCGGCATGATCATGGATTACTGGGGGCCGGAACGTCTGAACCACCATACCGAAGCCACTACCGCGCTGTTTGGTGCACGTGAGTGCGCGCGTTTGATGATGCAGGAAGGGCTGGATAACGGCATTGCACGTCATAAGTTGCACGGCGAGGCGATGCTGAAAGGCATTCAGGGCATGGGCCTCGAAACCTTTGGCGACCTGAAACACAAAATGAACAACGTGCTCGGTGTGGTGATCCCGCAGGGCGTGAATGGCGACCAGGTGCGCAAATTGGTGCTGGAAGATTTTGGTATTGAGATCGGCACCTCGTTTGGCCCGCTACACGGCAAAGTGTGGCGCATCGGCACCATGGGCTACAACGCGCGCAAAGATTGCGTGATGCAAACCCTGAGCGCGCTGGAAGCGGTATTGAACCATGTGGGTTACCGTTCGACACAAGGCGCGGCCATGCAGGCGGCGTGGGATCATTACGGGAGCCACGCATGAGCAAAAGCCTGATGACCGCCAGCGAGGCGCAGTCCGCCGCTGCCCGCGTCATGGCACGCTGCGATGCCCTGGCTGAAATCAGTGAAAGTGAGGATGGTCTGACGCGTGTCTATCTCTCGCCTGAACAGGTCCGCGCCAACGCCCGCGTGGCAGAATGGATGCAGGCGGCCGGCATGACCACCTGGCAAGATGCTGTGGGCAATATCTGTGGTCGTTATGAGTCTGCTGAACCCGGCGCGCAGGCGCTGCTGTTGGGCTCTCATCTGGACACGGTGCGCAATGCCGGGCGCTATGACGGCATGCTGGGTGTGCTGAGTGCTATTGAAACCGTACAGTGGCTGCACGATCGTCAGCTGCGCTTACCGCTGGCGATTGAGATTGTCGGGTTCGGCGATGAAGAGGGCACGCGCTTTGGCATCACGCTGTTGGGCAGCCGGGGTATTACCGGCACATGGCCCGAGAGTTGGGTAACGCATCCGGATGGAAACGGTATAACTGTGGCGGAAGCGATGCAGGATCTCGGTCTGGACGCTGCCAACATTTTGCAGGCAGCACGCGACGTCAACGACATTGCGGCTTACCTTGAACTGCACATAGAACAAGGGCCGTGTCTGGAACAGGAAGATTTGGCGCTTGGCGTGGTGACCGCGATTAACGGCGCGCGTCGTTTGAATTGCAGCTTTATCGGTGAAGCGGGCCACGCTGGCACGGTGCCGATGACCCATCGTAAAGACGCACTGGCCGCCGCCGCCGAGTGGATGGTGTTTGTTGAGCACACCACTGCCGAGCAAGATCCACAACTGGTGGCCACGGTCGGCACCCTGAGCTGTTTGCCGGGCGCCGTGAATGTTATCCCCGGTGAAGTGCAGTTTTCACTGGATGTGCGTGGGCCGCAGGATGAGCCGCTGGAGCGCCTGTTGTCCGCGCTGCTGACACAAGCCGAAGCGATTGCCTTGCGGCGTGGACTGACTTTTACCGCTAGCGAGTATTACCGTATTGCGGCAACCGCCTGTGATGCACGTTTGCAACAGGCGCTGAGCCACGCGGTGGAAACCGTACAGGGCCGCAGCGTTTCTTTGCCAAGCGGCGCAGGGCACGACGCGATTGCGATCGCCGATCGCTGGCCAGTGGGTATGCTGTTCGTGCGCAACTATCGCGGTATTAGCCATCATCCAGCCGAGTCCGTACAGGTAGCCGATGTGGCATTGGGCGTGCAGGCTTATCTGCAAGCGGTCAACGATCTGGCACAGGCTTAAGGAGCCGTTGCATGGAGTTAGCGGTGTTTAACGATGCCACGCCCAATGAGGCACACACAGCGATAGCCCACTGCGTGGCAATTCCTGACTGGCAGCAGGCGCTGGTGGCCGCACGGCCTTTTGCGGATGTGGAAGCGCTCTATACGACCGCCGAAACACTGGCAAAGCGCTGGCAAGGTGCCGAACTGGAACAAGCATTACGCGCTCACCCCCGTATTGGTGAAAAAGCCGCGGGCGCGGGCAAAGAGGCAGTATTGTCACGCAATGAGCAGTCGGCGATGCAGCAGGCCGATGGCGCGCTGCAATTTGCCATGCTGGCGGGCAATCAATCCTATGAAAAGCGCTTCAACCGGGTGTTTTTGATTCGTGCCAAAGGGCGGAGTGGCGAGGAGATGCTGGCGGAATTGCAGCGCAGGCTCAACAATGATGCAGAGACAGAGCAGCAGGAAGCGCTGACGCAACTGCGTGAAATCACCCTGTTACGGCTTAAGGAGAGCATTGTATGAGCACCATTACCACTCACATTCTGGATACCGCGCTGGGTAAACCCGCTATCGGCGTGGCCATATCCCTGGAGCAGAACAGCCCGGAAGGCTGGTTGCCGATAGCGGAGGGGGAAACCGATAGCGATGGCCGTATTAAAGATTTAACGCCCGAGCCGTTAGCACCGGGCCATTATCGATTGACCGCAGAGATCGGTGACTATTTCGCTGCTGACGGACGCGATGCGCTGTACGTCAGTGCACAGATTGATTTTGTGATTGGTTCGGCGGGCAGCCATTATCATCTGCCGTTTCTGATCTCACCGTGGTCGTGGTCAACCTATCGCGGCAGCTAATTTTGTCACGGCCACCCTAAATGGCGACCCTGCAACACTCCAGTGACTGCAGGGTGCGCATTTAGGGACAACTGGCTGCAAACGACACCTGTTTTAGGGACGAAATTATGCGCAGCTGACGATAAAGCCCTACTTTCTGTGCGCCATGTCACACGCTGCGCTTGAAAGACAGAAACTATCAAAACCTTCGGTTCATCCAAATATATTCTTTCACAAGGTACGGTTATCTTTACCGGACAATGTGAAGCAAACGGAGCCGAAAAATGAGCACGCACGACAATAACGATAATGCAGCAGCGTCAGGTAAGTGCCCCTTTCATCATGGGGCGTCTGAAGAAAAAAGCGTACTGGCACGTGGCGCGGGGAGCGGAACAACCAACCGCGACTGGTGGCCAAATATGTTACGTGTCGACCTGTTAAATCAGCACTCCAACCGTTCCAATCCTCTCAGTGAAAACTTCAACTACCGCGACGAGTTCAGCAAGCTGGATTACCCGGCGTTAAAAGCGGATATCCGCGCTATTCTGACCGACTCTCAATCCTGGTGGCCAGCCGACTGGGGCAGCTATATTGGGCTGTTCATTCGCATGGCGTGGCACAGTGCCGGTACTTACCGCACCGTGGATGGTCGTGGCGGTTCCGGCCGTGGGCAGCAGCGTTTCGCGCCGCTTAACTCCTGGCCAGACAACGTTAGCCTCGATAAAGCACGTCGCCTGCTGTGGCCGGTAAAACAGAAATACGGTCAGAAAATTTCCTGGGCCGACCTCTATATTCTGGCGGGTAACGTCTCGCTGGAAAATGCCGGCTTCCGCACCTTTGGTTTTGGTGCCGGACGTGAAGACGTGTGGGAACCGGATCTGGATGTGGATTGGGGTAACGAAACTGAATGGCTGGCGCATCGCCACCCAGAAAGTCTTGCCAATGCGCCGGTGGGTGCCACCGAAATGGGCCTGATCTACGTCAACCCGGAAGGCCCGGAAGCCAGCGGCGATCCGAAATCAGCGGCACCAGCGATTCGCGCCACCTTCGGCAATATGGGCATGAACGATGAAGAGATCGTCGCGCTGATTGCCGGTGGTCATACATTGGGTAAAACCCACGGTGCGGCTGCCGCCAGCCACGTGGGTGTTGATCCAGAAGCCTCGCCAATTGAAGCGCAGGGCCTCGGCTGGAGCAGCAGCTACGGCAGCGGTGCCGGTGCGGATGCGATTACCTCCGGTCTGGAAGTGGTGTGGACGCAGACGCCTACCCAGTGGAGCAACTACTTCTTCGAGAACCTGTTCAAATACGAATGGGTACAGACACACAGCCCAGCAGGCGCGATCCAGTTCGAAGCGGTGGATGCGGAAGCGATCATTCCAGACCCGTTCGATCCCGAGAAAAAGCGCAAGCCCACCATGCTGGTGACCGATCTGACGCTGCGTTTTGACGAAGAGTTCGGCAAGATCTCCCGCCGTTTCCTCAACGATCCACAGGCGTTCAATGAAGCCTTTGCCCGTGCCTGGTTCAAACTGACCCACCGCGATATGGGGCCAAAAGCGCGTTACATCGGCCCGGAAGTGCCAAAAGAAGATCTGATCTGGCAGGACCCGTTGCCTGCCGCGATCCACCAGCCAACCGTTGATGAGATCACCGATCTGAAAGCGAAGATTGCTGCTTCCGGTCTCAGCGCCAGCCAACTGGTCTCTGCTGCCTGGGCATCTGCTTCCACTTTCCGTGGCGGTGACAAACGTGGCGGGGCCAACGGTGCACGTCTGGCACTGGCACCGCAAAACGGTTGGGCGGTGAACGCCAGCGTGATTCACGATGTGCTGCCAACCCTGCAAAAAATTCAGCAGGAGTCTGGTAAAGCGTCGCTGGCGGATGTGATCGTTCTGGCCGGCAGTGTGGGTATTGAAATGGCTGCTGCAGCGGCGGGTGTGGCGGTGCAAGTACCCTTTACACCGGGCCGTGTGGATGCGCGTCAGGACCAAACTGAGGTGGAGTCATTTGACGTGCTGCAACCGCTGGCCGATGGTTTCCGTAATTATCGTCGTATCGCAGGTGGCTCATCCACCGAAACCCTGCTGCTGGATAAAGCACAGCAGCTGACGCTGAGCGCACCGGAATTAACCGTGCTGCTGGGCGGTTTGCGTGTGCTGGGCACCAACTTCGACGGCGGTCAGCATGGCGTGTTCACCGATCGTGTTGGCGTATTGAGCAATGACTTCTTCGTCAACCTGCTGGATATGCGCACCGCATGGCGCGCCACCGATGAGAGCGCCGAGCTGTTCGAAGGCCGCGATCGTGTCAGCGGTGAAGTGAAATACAGCGCCACCCGTGCCGATCTGGTGTTTGGTTCCAATGCTATCCTGCGCGCACTGGCTGAAGTCTATGCCAGCAGCGATGCCAAACAGAAGTTCGTCAATGACTTCGTGGCAGCCTGGACCAAAGTCATGAATCTGGATCGCTTCGATCTGTAATCAACTTGCGATAAATAAAACCCCGGAAAACCGGGGTTTTTTTATGACTTCAATGTATAGCCATCGGCATCTCGCCACGCCGGGAAGCGTTCGCGATAGGCTTGCAGATCGTCCAGCGACAATTCCGCATCGAGACGGGCGCGGGCAAAAGGCTCGCCTGCGGCCAGAATCTCGCCCAATGGCGAAATAATCCGACTGTCCCCGCTGTACTGATGGCTGTTGCCATCGCTACCGACGCGGTTGCAACCGGCAATGTAAGCCTGGTTTTCAATCGCACGCGCTAACAGCAGTGACTGCCAGTGCAGCGCACGTGGTGCTGGCCAGTTGGCAACGTACAGCGCCAGATCGTAATCATTGTGATTGCGAGAGAACACCGGGAAACGCAGGTCGTAGCAAATCTGTGGCAGAATACGCCAGCCGCGCCAGGTGAACACTTCTCGCGTATCACCCGCAACGTAATGCTGATGTTCATTGGCCATGCGGAACAGATGACGTTTGTCGTATTGGTGCACGGTGCCATTCGGTTCAACCAGCAGAAAACGGTTCACGGCGCCTTTTTCAGTCTGGATGGCTGCGCTGCCACCGACCAGCGCATTGCTGGTTTTCGCATGGCTGTGCAGCCATTCAATGACCTGTTGCTGCGGCAGCGAACTCTCTGCTGCTTCCATGGCAAAACCCGTGGTGAACATTTCGGGCAGCAGAATCAGATCGCGACCTTCAATGCCTTTCAATACGCCATCGAAGTGATGAAGGTTGGCTTCGCCGTCCATCCAGCTCAGGGTTTCCTGCAGAACGGTAATTTTTAAAGCTGACATAAGCGCTCCGCAGCGGCGATAAGTGTCGCGGGTTGTTTGGCAAAGCACAGGCGAATCAGCTTGTGCGGGAATGGATCGGCACAGAATACCGACAGCGGAATGGCTGCCACGCCGACTTCTTTGGTTAGCCATTGGCAGAAACTGACGTCATCCAGATCGGAAATGGCGCTGTAATCCAGCAGCACAAAGTAAGTGCCTTCGCACGACAACACCTTGAAGCGGCTACCCGACAATGCATCAACCAGACAATCGCGGCGTTCGCGATAGAAGGCCGGCAGGTCACGATAGTGTTCCGGCTCCTGACGCAGCATATCGGCAATCGCCAGCTGCGCCGGGGTATTAACCGAAAACGTCAGATACTGGTGTACTTTACGGATTTCGGCGCTGATCGCTGCTGGTGCAACACAGTAGCCCACTTTCCATCCGGTCATATGGAAGGTTTTGCCAAACGAAGAGACGGCAACGGCACGCTGGCGTAACTCGGCATGCGCTAACACGCTGGCGTGGCCCTCTGCATCAAAACAGATGTGTTCGTAGACTTCATCGCTCAACACATAGATTTCCTGCTCAGCGATCGCCTGCCATAACTCGGCATGATCGCTTTTTCGCCACACGGTCGCAGAAGGGTTGTGCGGCGTATTCAGAATGACTAAACGGGTTTTCGCGCTCAGCAAGCTGCGGAATTCACTCCAGTCAACGCGGAATCCCGGTGGCTGCAATGCAATGCGTTTCAGCACGCCGCCGGCCAGTTGAACAGCAGGCGCGTAACTGTCGTAGCTGGGATCGAAGCAGATCACTTCATCGCCCGGACGCACCAGCGCCGTAATCGCGGCATACAGTGCCTCGGTCGCGCCGGCGGTTACAGTGATATCACTGTTAACATCGGGCGTGTGACCGTAAAGCTCAGCCGTTTTATCGGCAATCGCTTCACGCAGGGGTAACACACCGATCATCGGCGCATATTGGTTTGCGCCCTGGCTCACATGATAGGCCAGACGATCCTGTAAATATTGCGGGCCGTCAAAATCCGGAAAACCCTGTGATAAATTGATGGCGTTGAACTGCGCGGCAAGGGCGCTCATTTGCGTGAAAATCGTGGTGCCGAGCGCCGGTAATTTGCTCTCGGGAGTCAGGTTGAGCTGCGTCATTATTTAGTGGCCTTAAGCGCGAATGTCGATGCGGAGAAACCCTGTGTTGCTGCCACTCTACACAGGATGCTAATATTTGGCAATCGAGACGCTTAGACGTCTAAAACAACTGCGGAGCCTCACCTTCACTATGACGGATTTTCTCCCACTGGAACATTTAGTGGCCGCCTGCCACTGGATTGGCGCAAAAGGCTGGGCACCCGCGACGGGCGGAAACATGTCGGTGCGCCAGGATGCCGAATATTGCCTGCTAAGCGCATCAGGTAAAGATAAAGGCAGTTTGACGCGTGATGACTTTATTCAGGTGGAGATCGCGACAAACAGTGTCCCTTCGGGACGTAAACCGTCGGCGGAAACCGGGCTGCATACCCTGATTTATCGCTTGTTCCCACAGGCCGGGGCTGTACTGCATACCCATACGGTGAATTCTACCGTACTGTCGCGTGTAGAGAAGGGCAGTGCGTTGCTGCTGAGCGGCTACGAGATGCAGAAAACCCTCGCGGGTCAGGACACGCATCTCAATACCGTTGCGATTCCGCTGTTTGATAACGACCAGGATATTGAGGCACTGGCGCAGCGCATTGAAGCTTTTGCGGCGGACACGCCGTTGCGGTACGGCTTCCTGTTACGTGGTCATGGCTTAACCTGCTGGGGCAAGGACGTCAACGAAGCGCGCCGCCACCTGGAAGGGCTGGAATTCCTGTTTGAATGTGAACTGCAACGTCGACTGCTGGAGACCCAATGATTCGCGCGATTGTTACTGATATCGAAGGCACCACCAGTGATATTCAGTTTGTGCACAATGTCCTGTTTCCTTATGCACGTCAGCATCTGGCAGCCTTCGTGCGGGATAACCAAACGGATGAGAAGGTGGTTGCGGCGCTAAACGCAGTGCGTGAAGAGTCAGCGGCGCCACAAGCATCGCTGGATGACCTCATCGCCACGCTGATCGGTTTTATTGATGAAGATCGCAAATCGCCGGGGTTGAAAGCGCTGCAAGGGATGATCTGGCGTGCGGGTTATGTTGAAGGTCAGTTCACCGGCCACCTTTATCCCGATGTGCTGCCCGCCTTTGAACGCTGGCAGCAACAAGGGATTGCCCTGTATGTTTATTCCTCGGGATCGGTGCCTGCGCAGAAACTGTTATTTGGCTACAGCGATGAAGGTGATTTAACCTCGCTGTTTAGCGGCTATTTTGATACAGCGGTTGGCGCCAAGCGTGAAACCCAGTCGTATCACAACATCGCCGAACACATTGGCCTGGCACCCTCTTCGTTGCTGTTCCTGTCAGATATCCATCAGGAACTGGATGCCGCGGCACAAGCAGGCTGGCACACATTGCAGTTAATTCGTGGCGAG
Organism: Pantoea sp. EABMAA-21; assembly: GCF_030053335.1. Taxonomy (NCBI): domain Bacteria; kingdom Pseudomonadati; phylum Pseudomonadota; class Gammaproteobacteria; order Enterobacterales; family Erwiniaceae; genus Pantoea; species Pantoea sp. EABMAA-21. The sequence goes on along the minus strand of NZ_JASGBX010000005.1, from coordinate 291,712 downwards.
GCCGATAACGCCAGTCGCCATCACCAGGTAAACGATTTTTCGCAGATTAATCCGGAGTCGATTTAACATGAGTGCACTGACAATTTTTAGCGATACCGAGTCCAGCCAGCCACTGTGGCACAGTACCGATGCCGAGGCGATTCGCGAGCGCCTGAACGCCAAAAACGTTCGCTTTGAGCGTTGGGAAGCGGATCGCGATCTGGGTAACGACCCTGACGCTGAAACGGTGATCAAAGCGTATCAGCACGCGATCGATCGTCTGGTGGCAGAGAAAGGTTATCAGAGTTGGGATGTGCTGAGCATGCGTGCAGACAATCCTAACAAGCAGGCGTTGCGCGAGAAGTTCCTGAATGAACACACGCACAGCGAAGATGAAGTGCGTTTCTTCGTCGAAGGGTCTGGCCTGTTTTGCCTGCATATTGGCAGTGAGGTTTACCAGATTCTGTGCGAGAAGAATGATCTGATTTCAGTACCTGAAGGCACGGCACACTGGTTTGATATGGGCTCTGAACCGCACTTTACCGCGATTCGTATTTTCGATAATCAGGAAGGCTGGATCGCCAACTTTACCGGCGACAAGATTGCGGATGCTTATCCTCGTCTGGCATAACGCGCTGTGCGCTTAAACCTGCATACGAATAAATGGAATCAGCCATTGAAAGGGCACTCTTCAGAGTGCATCTGACACCATAGGGCTCGGCAACGTAAGGTCGCCATTTATGGCGACTTTTACATATCTGGCGCACCGTCAACACAGGATACGCCATCTGGTGCACCCTTAAGGCTGAAAAATCCCTTCCTTAACCTGATCTGGCGTCACGACGCCAGTATCCAACACCCAGCCGCTAATCAGTGCAGCTGGCGTGACATCAAACGCCGGGTTGTAGACCACCGCATTATCCGGTGCCCACTGCACACTACCAAAACTGCCGGATACGCCGGTGACTTCACTGGCGGCACGCTGCTCAATCGGGATAGCATCGCCGTTCGGGCATTGACGATCCAGCGTGGTGTGCGGCGCCGCCACATAGAACGGAATGCCGTGATAGTGCGCCAGTACCGCCAGGCTGTAGGTGCCGATTTTGTTCGCCACATCGCCGTTGGCGGCAATGCGATCCGCGCCGACCCAAATCGCATCGACCACGCCGCGCGCCATTAAACTTGCAGCCATCGAATCGGTGATCAGCTGGTAGGGAATGTGCAGCTCGCCCAGCTCCCACGCGGTTAAACGACCGCCCTGCAGCAGTGGTCGCGTCTCGTCCACCCAGACGCTTTTCACCAAACCTTGCTGATGGGCATGCGCAATCACGCCCAGTGCGGTACCCACGCCTGCGGTGGCGAGACCGCCGGTATTACAGTGCGTCAGGAGCTGGCTGCCGGGCTTGACCAGAGCGCTGCCGGCGCGGGCAATGTTGTCACACAGCTGCTTATCTTCTGCCACCAGGCGCAGCGCTTCGGCGCTTAGGGCGTTGACGTGATCGCTCTCCGCCAGCGCAATCTTCATACGATCCAGATTGTTCATCAGGTTGACGGCAGTCGGGCGTGACGCACGCAACACCTCCAGCGCTTCCGCCAATGCCGCGCGGGTGACACCTTGCTCGCCCAACAGCGCCAGCAGCAAGCTGGCTGAAAGGCCAATCAGCGGAGCGCCGCGCACGCGGAGCGCATGGATATGATCAACCAACTGCGTCACAGTGTGCGCAGGCAGCCAGTTTTGTTGTTGTGGCAGCGCTTGCTGGTCGAGGATCCACAGTTGATTATCGCGGACCTCAAGACTGGTGGTACGAAGTGTTTGCATGGTGTGAAATCCCTGTTGCGTTAATGGCGGCTATTGTGCCAACATGCGTGACGGATGTATAGACGTCCAAACGGCTTATTACTATCGAATGTCGAGGAACAGGCAATGTCGCAATACCGTACCTTCACCGCTGCTGATGCGGTGGAATATGCTAAAAAATTTGGCGGTGTGGACGATCCGTCAGCGCTGGTCAGCGCAGAAGAGATCGGCGATGGTAATCTCAACCTGGTGTTCAAGATTTTCGATAACCTGGGACAGAGCCGTGTGGTGGTGAAACAGGCGCTGCCCTATGTGCGTTGCGTGGGTGAGTCCTGGCCGTTAACGCTGGATCGCGCGCGCCTCGAAGCGCAGACGCTGGTTGAGCACTATAAACATTGCCCAGAGCACACGGTTAACGTCACCCATTATGATGCCGAACTGGCGGTGATGGTGATGGAAGATCTCTCCAGCCATCGCATCTGGCGCGGCGAGCTGGTGCAAGGGGCTTACTACCCTGAAGCGGGTCGTCAGCTGGGCGAATATCTGGCGCAGACGCTGTTCCATACTTCTGATTTTTTTCTGCATCCGCACAAGAAAAAGGCCGAAGTCGCGCGTTTCATTAACCCGGAAATGTGCGAAATCACCGAAGACCTGTTCTTCAACGATCCCTTTATCGATCACGAGCGTAATAAATACCCGGCGGCACTGGAGCCGCTGGTGGTCAGCCTGCGCACTGACGATGCGCTGAAAATCGCGGTGGCCGGGCTGAAGCACCGCTTCTTTGCCGATGCCGAAGCGCTATTGCACGGCGATGTGCACAGCGGCTCCATCTTCGTGGCCGATGGTAGCCTGAAGGTGATCGATGCGGAGTTTGGCTATTTCGGTCCGATAGGCTTTGATGTCGGCAGCGCGATTGGCAATCTGCTGATTAACTACTGCTGCCTGCCGGGCCTGCTGGCCCCGCGTGAAGCGGCAGAAGGGCGCGAGCGTCGTCTGAGCGATGTGCATGAAGTCTGGACGCAGTTCTCCAGCCGCTTCCTCGAACTGGCACACGCCAACACTTCTGATGTGGCGCTGGCGTATCCGGGCTATGCGGAAGCCTTCCTGCGCAAAGTATGGAGCGACACCATTGGTTATTGCGGCACGGAACTGATTCGTCGCACCGTGGGCATGTCACACGTTGCCGATTTTAAACAGATTGCTGATGATACCATGCGTACCGAATGTATTCGTAGCTGCATCACGCTGGGCCGTACGTTGATTCTCGCGGCAGATCATATTGCGGATGTCGATGCGTTAATTGCGCGTATTCGTCAGGCGGGGTAAGTCAGGCTTCAATCTTATAAGTGCGCCATTCACTACCCGCTTTGGCAGCGAAACCGCTGTATGTATGCGGGATAAGTTATGCCAGGCCCCATTAAAAAAGCCTCCGTCAGGAGGCTTTTTCGTTTTATGCCGCTTCACTGGCGCGTGTGGCGCCTTTATCCTGCGGCTTCGGTGAGGCCAGTGCCTCCGGCACAAACTCATCGACGTTGATGGCTTTGAGACGGCTGGCTTCAGCGCGCGTCAGTACTTTGGCTTCGCTCTCATCAATCCAGCCCTCTTTCAACGCACGCTGTGCCAGCGCATCCAGACGGGTAAACGACAGATGTTTTTTCTGCTGCTGGCAAAGACGTTCATGAATCACTTCCGCTGCCATCACATCCTGCAGCGCCTGCTCCAGTTGGCCTGCTGGATTGTGTTCGCTTGGCGTCAGGTACATGCCACGGCCCAGCCGCGTACGAGTGGCTGACGGCAGTTGCAACAGCTTCGCCAGCTTGTGGTCCAGTTTGTCAGACGGTGCCGGGCAGTGTTTGCCACCGGCGAAAATCACCATGCGCAGCGCGCCTGCCACCAGGCGATTAGGGAAGTTACGCAGCAGGTCATCCATCGCCACCTCAGCCTGATGCAGCGCATCCTGTACGCCCCAGTGCACCAGCGGCAGATCGGCTTCATTGCGGCCTTCGTCGTCAAAGCGTTTCAGGGTGGCAGAAGCGAGGTACATCTGGCTCAGCACATCCCCTAGACGTGCTGAGATACGTTCACGACGTTTCAGGCTGCCGCCTAACACCGCCATCGACACATCTGACAGCAGTGCCAGGTTGGCGCTCAGGCGGTTGAGCTGCTGATAGTAGCGGCGGGTCACGTCGCGGGTTGGCGATGCGCTGGTGCGGCCTCCGGTCAAACCGAGCCACAGACTGCGCACTTTGTTGCTACCGACATGGCCAATATGGCTGAACAAGGCACGGTCAAAGGCCACCAGATCGTTTTTCGCCGCAGCGTTCATCTCTTCCAGCACCCATGGATGGCAGCGAATCGCGCCCTGGCCAAAGATGATCATGCTGCGCGTCAGGATATTGGCGCCTTCCACGGTAATCGCAATCGGTGCGCCCTGATAAGCCCGCGCCAGGAAGTTGTTGTCGCCCAGCATAATGCCTTTACCGCCGGCGATATCCATCGCATCGATAATGGCGCGCTGGCCTCGGTGGGTGCAGTGATATTTCACAATCGCCGACAGCACCGCCGGTTTTTCACCCAGCATAATGCCGCTAGTGATAAGCGTAGCCGCCGCATCCATCACATAGGCGTTACCGGCAATGCGTGCCAGCGGTTCCTCGATGCCTTCCATTTTACCGATAGAGACTTTGAACTGACGACGGATATGCGCATAAGCACCGGTTGCCAGCGCAATGCTTTTCAGACTACCGGTCGAGTTGGAAGGCAAGGTGATGCCGCGACCGACTGACAGACATTCAACCAGCATACGCCAGCCCTGACCGGCCATCGACGGGCCACCGATGATGAAATCGATCGGCACGAAAATATCTTTACCGCGTGTTGGACCATTCTGGAACGGCACGTTAAGCGGGAAGTGGCGATGGCCAATCTCTACGCCCGGCGTTTGCGTCGGGATCAGGGCGCAGGTAATGCCCAGCTCTTCAGTCTCACCCAGCAGATGATCGGGATCGGAGAGTTTAAAGGCCAGGCCAAGCACGGTAGCAATCGGTGCCAGCGTAATGTAACGCTTATTCCATGTCAGGCGCATGCCCAGCACTTGCTGGCCTTGCCATTCGCCCATGCACACCACGCCAGTATCCGGAATGGCACCCGCATCCGAACCCGCTTCCGGGCTGGTCAGCGCGAAGCACGGAATTTCATCGCCGCGTGCCAGACGTGGTAAATAGTGATCTTTCTGCTCATCGGTGCCGTAATGCTGCAACAGTTCGCCTGGGCCGAGTGAGTTAGGTACACCCACGGTGATCGCCAGGATACCGGAAACGCCCGCCAGTTTTTGCAAGACGCGCGCCTGAGCATAGGCGGAGAATTCGAGGCCGCCATACTCTTTCTTAATGATCATGGCGAAGAAGCGATGCTGCTTGAGATACGCCCACAGTTCCGGCGGAAGATCGGCCAGTTCGTGAGTGATCTGGAAATCATTCGCCATACGACAGGCTTCTTCGACCGGCCCCTCGAGGAAGGCTTGTTCCTCTTCCGTCAGGCGTGGCTGCGGATAGTTGTGCAGTTTCTGCCAGTCTGGCTTGCCACGAAACAGATCGCCTTCCCACCAGGTCGTACCGGCATCAATCGCTTCCTTTTCCGTACGCGACATCGGCGGCATCACTTTCTGGAAGCTGTGCAGCGCAGGTTTGGAGAACATACTGCGACGCATGGCCGGCAGATTGAAGGGCAGCAGGATAATCGCCAGTGGCAGCAGCAGCCACGGCGTCCACAGGCCTGCAGCAGCCAGCCCGGCGGTCCATAGCAACAGGATTACGCTGCTGAGCCGCAGCGAAACTTGATGGTAAAAGAGGGCGCTAATGACAATCAGCGTCGCGACAATCGAGGCAAGCAACATAATGAACCGCTCCGTAAGTTGTAAGAGGTCTGACCTGTTATAAGGTAAGGTTTAGAGCAGTGGTCGCTTTTTAGCAATCTGTTTACATCGCAATTACAACAGAACTCACAAAATCGCACTCTCTGGACACCAACAGAGCAGGAATGGCAAAGCCCGGGCCTTTTTCCCCGATGCAGGCGCTTTGCGGCTTTGTCCCATTCCGTTAAACTTGCAGAGTAAATCTTTCCTCTAAAGGACATCCCTATGTATCAGGACATTATTCGCTCAGAACTTAATGAAGCAGCCGATACGCTTAATAAATTCCTGAATGACGAAGCGAACATTCACGCGATTCAGCGCGCGGCAGTCTTGCTGGCAGACAGCTTCAAAGCAGGGGGCAAAGTGCTCTCCTGTGGCAACGGTGGTTCTCACTGTGATGCGATGCACTTTGCTGAAGAACTGACGGGGCGCTACCGTGAAAATCGTCCTGGCTACCCGGCGATTGCCATCTCTGATGTGAGCCACCTTTCCTGCGTCAGCAACGATTTTGGCTATGACCATGTGTTCTCGCGCTATATCGAAGCCGTAGGCCGTGAAGGCGATGTACTGCTGGGCCTGTCCACTTCAGGTAACTCGGCGAACATCATCAAAGCGGTAGAAGCGGCACGCGCCAAAGGGATGAAAGTGATTACCCTGACCGGTAAAGATGGCGGCAAAATGGCAGGCACAGCGGACATCGAAATTCGCGTACCGCATTTTGGCTACGCTGACCGCATTCAGGAGATTCACATTAAAGTGATTCATATCCTGATGCTGCTGATCGAAAAAGAGATGGTTAAGTAATGACGCGTCACTCCTGCTCACGCGGGAGTGCTGACTTAAGGCGGTTGCTATGTGCGAATTGCTCGGGATGAGCGCCAATGTCCCCACGGACATCTGTTTCAGTTTTACCGGTCTGGTGCAGCGTGGCGGCGGAACCGGGCCACATAAAGATGGCTGGGGCATCACTTTCTATGAAGGAAAAGGGTGCCGCACATTCAAAGATCCTCAGCCCAGCTTTAACTCACCGATCGCCCGTTTGGTGCAGGAATACCCGATCAAATCACATTCCGTGGTCGCTCATATCCGCCAGGCGAATCGTGGTGAAGTGTCGCTGGAAAACACCCATCCGTTTACCCGTGAGCTGTGGGGACGTAACTGGACCTACGCGCACAACGGGCAGCTGAAAGGCTACAAACAGCTGGAGACCGGGACTTTCCGACCCGTTGGCGAAACGGACAGTGAGAAAGCGTTTTGCTGGATCCTGCATAAGCTGTCTGAGCGTTATCCGCGCACTCCGGGTAACTGGCCGGCGGTATTTCGCTACATTGCTGAGCTGGCGGCTGAGATGCGCGAGAAGGGCGTGTTTAACATGCTGCTGTCGGACGGTCGATATCTGATGGCGTTCTGCTCGACCAATCTGTATTGGATCACTCGTCGTGCGCCTTTTGGCAAAGCCAAGTTGCTCGATCAGGATGTAGAAATTGATTTTATGCAGCAGACAACCCCGAAGGACGTTGTGACGGTGATTGCGACACAGCCGCTGACAGGAAATGAAACCTGGCACCGAATAGTGCCAGGCGAGTGGGCATTATTTTGCCTGGGTGAGCGCCAGGAATGACTTCGAGGCAGCATCCGGTGTAGAAATCACCGGCGTGCTGTTCACCGCATATTGACCCGTCGTCGTCACATTAACCGTTGGCGGTATGTGGTACTTCTCGAAGTACGCATAACCCGGCTGCAGTTCACGCCAGAAGTTGATGTACGTTGAGTAGCGATGACGCTGCATATTGCTATCGGTCATATGGAACGGATAGATATTGATCTGTACATCCTGCTGACCGTTGCGCAGCGCAGCGTTGACGTAGGTAAAGATCTCGTCCATTGATGCGTTGGTCATGGCGTAGCAGCCAATTGAGACGCAATCACCGTGAATCATCAAATAGTTACCGTCATAGCCTTTATCACGATCGTATTGATTCGGGAAGCCGGTATTAATCGCGCGGTAGAAACGGCTGTCCGGTTTTAACTGGTTCAGCTTAACGTTATAAAACCCCTCCGGACTTTTAAAATCGCCCTGACGACGCTTAGGCCCTAATCCGCCAGAGAAATTACAAATGCGATAGCTGTCCAGCAGACGATATTCATTACCGATTTTGCCGTACAGTTCCAGCGTACGCTCTTCCTTGAAGATCTGAATAAAAACAGGAGTGCCAAGTAATTGTTTCTTTAACTCTTTGCTCACCGGTGCCGACAGTTGCGTTGGCTCTGGTGAAATGGCCCAGCTAAGGACTGGCATAAGAATCATCGCAAGCCACAATGCGATTCTGCCCATTCTGTGTGTACCTTGAAGTGAAGAGAGACGATGACGCTGAGCGTCTTGGTATTGCATTATCGGAAATATCCGCTACCGCAGCGCAACATTAACATTGTCTGAGGTTTAATCAAGACAGTCTCCGTGAAAATGGTGCAATCCTAAAGGGATTACGACCAGAATTTTGTAAACTTTAATTCATCGCTCAACAAATATTGCCGAAGTTTTTTGCTGCTGTATACTTATCCAGTATTCGGAGGGCGTATGCGCAAAATCATTCATGTCGATATGGACTGCTTTTTCGCGGCCGTTGAAATGCGCGACGATCCTTCATTAACGGATATACCTATCGCCATTGGCGGCAGCCGGGTGCAGCGTGGTGTCATCAGCACCGCCAACTATCCCGCGCGCAAATATGGCGTGCGCAGCGCGATGCCGACGGCAATGGCGCTCAAGCTCTGCCCGCATCTGAAATTACTGCCTGGACGCTTCGATGCCTATAAAGAGGCGTCACGCCAGATACGCGATATTTTCTCACGCTACACCCCATTGATTGAGCCCTTATCACTGGATGAAGCGTATCTTGACGTCACCGATAGCGAGCATTGTCAGGGATCAGCGACGCTAATGGCGCAGGCGATACGTGCCGATATCCTGCGCGAAACCGGTTTAACCGCCTCGGCTGGCATTGCGCCGATCAAATTCCTCGCCAAGATCGCCTCCGATTTAAATAAGCCCAACGGGCAATACGTCATTACACCGCAAGTGATGCCGGATTTTTTACTGACGCTACCGTTGAGCAAAATTCCTGGCGTAGGAAAAGTGGCGACCAAAAAACTGGAAGAGATGGGACTGCGCACCTGCGCCGATGTGCAGAGAGCCGATCTCGCCTTGCTGCTGAAGAGATTTGGTAAATTCGGCCGCGTGCTCTGGGAGCGCAGCAACGGCATTGATGAACGCGATGTGGTGGTGGAGCGCGAACGCAAATCGCTCGGTGTCGAACGCACATTGATGGAGGACATCCACAACTGGGAGCAGTGTCTGGCAATCATTGATTACCTCTATGCTGAGCTGGATCGACGGCTGACAAATATCCGTCCCGACAAGCAAATCGCGCGTCAGGGCGTGAAGCTCAAATTTAATGATTTCCAGCAGACCACGCAGGAGCATGTCTGGCCGGTGTTGAACAAGGATGACATGATCGCAGTGGCGCGGCAGGCATGGGATGAAAGGCGTGCCGGGCGCGGCGTGCGGTTGGTGGGATTGCATGTAACGCTGGTGGATCCGCAATTGGAGCGGCAGCTAGTGTTGGGTTGGTAAAACCTTGAGTATGGCCTTGGCTATCATCCTGGCGGCTTGAAGCGCCGCCAGGATGCCCTATTCGCCCACTGAATTACTTCTTAGTGTACTTCGCTTCCAGCGTGGCAAACCACGGCGCAACAAAATCGTTGTTCACACCCCAGCCTGGAATAATCTTGTTCAGGGTTGCTACGTTAATCGCCCCTTGCTGGCTATTCAGCAACTGCTGCGAAATGGAAGACGCTTTAAACTCGTAGCTTGCCGGAGTGGCTTCACCCGCGATTTTATTGGCCACTAAGCGCATATTGACCGCACCGATGGTTTTTGGATCGACCGCGACCGTCTGCACCCATGGGCTGTTCTTCTCATGCATCAACTGCAAGTCCTGGTTGGACACGTCAATACTGTAGATTTTGATTTCAGTACGACCATTCTCTTGTAGCGCTTTATAAGCACCCTGACTGAACGCATCCCACGACGCCCAAATCGCATCTATTTTACCTTTAGGATATTTTGCCAGGATCGCACCCACTTTGTTGGCGGTGTCGCCCTGTACATCGGTAGAAACTGCGCCAATGGATTCCAGCTGATGAATGCCTGGATTCTCTTTCAGCAGTTTCTCATACACCACCTGGCGGCGTTCCTGCGGCGGGAAGCCTGCGACCCACAGTTTGATGATGTTGGCTTTACCATGGAAATCACTGATCAACTGACCCAGTGACGCCTGCGCCAGCGAGGCATCATCCTGCGCAGTGACGGTCACGCCATTGACCGGCGTATTTACCGGGGTATCAAAGACGGACAGTTTGATACCTGCATCGACAATGTGTTGCACCAGAGCGGTGGAGTAGGGTTCTTTGCCGTGAGAGAGAATGATGCCATCGTATTTCTGGCTGATCGCCTGATTAACAAAGTCCTGGAAACGCGCATCATCGCCGTTACTCAGGAAAGTACTGACTTTAAAGCCCAGTTGACGACCTTGCTGAATGGCACCGGCAATAAACTGCGTGGTGTTATCGTCAGACCCCAGGTTACGGATGATGGCGATGCGCACCGGACCTTCGTGATTCGCAATCGCTGCGGGAACCGGGGTAACGGTATCGGCAAAGGCAGCGCTGGCGTTCAGCAGGCTTAAGGCCAGCAGCGAAAGGGTAATTTTTTTCATTAGAATCTCTTTCTCAGTAAACGCGCCTTAGCGGCGCTGAATGTAGGTAATCGCCAGGGCCAGAGCCAGCACCAGGCCTTTGATAATGTCCATGGCGTAATAAGGCACGGACAACATCACCAGCCCGTTCTGCAACACACCCAGAATCACCGCGCCCACCAGCGTACCGAGCGCGTTAGGTTTGCCGGAACCGGCCAGCGAGAAGCCGATCCATGCCGCGGCAACGGCATCCATCAAATATCCACTGCCGGCGTTCACCTGCGAGGAGCCAATACGCGATGCCAGCAGAATGCCGCCTAATCCGGCCAGCAGCGATGCGAGTACATAGGCCAAAACGCGGTAGCGCGTGGTGCGAATACCGGAAAGGCGTGCGGCTTCTGGATTGCCACCCAGCGCGTACATGCGACGGCCATGCTTGGTCAATGACAGTGCCAGTTGTGCCACAATCGTCACTACCAGCATGATGATCACAATGGTCGGCACCTGACCCAACAGACCGAACGCTGCGGGGATAGTGCCCTCCGCCATATCGCCGCTTGGCATCACCATATTCTCGGTAATCGAACCGCCGAAGCTGTAAGTCATCGCCACGCCCTGAATGACAAACAGGGTGGCCAGTGTAGCCAGCATGTCGGGAATGCGCAGAATCACGATCAGGAAGCTGTTTAGCAGCCCCACCAGAGTGCACAGCAGCAGCGTGATGATAATGGCTTCGGTGGTGCCAAAGCCGTGCCAGACAAACAGCGAAATCACCAGCGCATTGGCCAGTGAGGCGGTTGAGCCTACCGACAAATCGAAGCCGCCGATGGTCAGCGAAATCGACACACCAATCGCAATTACCGTGACGATAGCAATCGAACGCAGGATGTTGATGATGTTGGTGGGCTCGAGGAAGCTGTCCGATGCCAGACCAAACCCAGTGATCAGAATCACCACGGTCAGCAACATGCCCCATTTATAGAGAAAATCGAATAGTTTATGACGCAGAGAAACCTGCGGGTTCAGGGATAGTTCTTTGCTGCTCACGCAGGGGTTCCTCCGGTGGAATAAAGCAATAGCATCTCTTCTGTGGCCTGACGACCTTCCATCTCTGCCACAATGCGCCCATCCCAGAGCACACAAATACGGTCACATAAGCCGACCAGTTCGGAAAACTCGCCCGAAGCGTAGATGATGCCTTTGCCTTCACGTGCCAGGCCGTCAATCAGGCTGAACAGATCGGTTTTGGCTTTGATATCGACACCTTTAGTTGGCTCATCAAGAATCAGCACATCGGCGTTGTTGCGCAGCCATTTTCCAATCGCCACTTTTTGCTGATTCCCGCCCGACAGACGACGCAGAATCTGCGCCGGGCCGGTGGTACGCACGTTGAGGCGCTGAATCACCTCTTCGGCCCAGCGCCAGGCCTGACGATGACCGAACAGGCTCCAGCGGGAAAAACTGTTGTCCGCGCTGACGCTCAGGTTCATGCTCACCGGTTCATCAATGAAAATACCCTCTTTACGACGCTCTTCCGGCACCAGCGCCATACGGTTTTCCACCGAATCATGTGGAGAACGCGGTCGCCACGGTTTGCCGTGCAGCTCGCCTTTTTCTACGCGGCTTTTGTTTGCACCAAACAGCGCCTTACACAGCTCGGTTTTCCCTGCACCCGCTAAGCCGGCAATGCCGAGGATTTCGCCTTTGCGCAGATGCAATGAAATGTCCGCCAGCAGTTGATCATCGTGCAGACCTTCCACCGACAGCAGCAGCGGTTGCTCACTCTGTTCACGGCGAGGTGGATAGACATCGGTCAACTGGTGCCCCAGCATTTTCTCAACAATCTGCTCGCCACTCAGTGCCGCCATCGGGCTGCTTTCAATCAAGCGGCCATCACGCAACACGGTTAAGCGATCGCAGATGGCTTTTAGTTCGTGAATGCGGTGGGAGATAAACACCACGCCAATGCCGTTGCTTTGTAAACGACGCACCACGGTAAACAGACGCTCGCTTTCATGCTGATCCAGCGGCGCGGTCGGTTCATCCAGAATGAGAAAACGGCAGTGATGGGAGAGGGCGCGCGCCAGCAGGATTTGTTGTTTCTCCGCCAGCGAGCAGCGTTCCACCAGACGATTAACATCGATGTTCACTTCCAGCTGATTGAGCAGGGCACGCGCCTGACGGCGGATCTCGCGCCAGCTATAGACATGGCCGGGTTCTGCCAATTGATCGAGCAGGATGTTTTCCGCCACGCTCAACTGCGGTACCAGCGCCACATCCACTTCCTGCTGCACCAAATGAATACCGAGTTTTTTGGCATCGCGCGGGGTGCGAATCGAGACCGGCTGGTCATCCAGCAGAATTTCACCGCTGTAATGATTATGCGCGCCGGATAGCACCGCCATCAGGGTGGATTTTCCTGCGCCATTGGCCCCGGTCAACGCATGCACCGATCCGCCCTCGGTCAGAAAATCGACCTGGGTCAGTGCGGCAAAACCGCCAAAAGCGATGGAGATATTACGCATCTCCAGGCGGTTAATCGCACTCATGGGGCAGGCCTTTCATTAAGAGAGTGGGTGGCATTTTTTCTGAACCCATAACGCTGGGCAACAAACGAAAGCGCATAAGCTAGCACGAAATCTTATTAGCCATCCAGACATCTGGGCGTAACGGCGTCTAAAACTAGAGAGAAAGTGTGGAGTGGTAGAATGCTGGGGTAATAAGCAGGATTTATAGTGAAATATGCTGCATGTTACTGTCGGTCTCAAAATGGATTCCGGCAAATATTGCGACCTTATTAGCAAGAGAATCCTTAACCTCAGGATTGCAGGCATAAAAAAACCAGGCCTTAGCCTGGTTCCTTACAGCATCGCAAAGACTTACGCCTTCTCTGGCACCACGTTCAGCAGCGCAGTCAGCAGTTTCCAGTACAGACCGACGCTCTCAATGTGCACCTGCTCATCCGGTGAGTGTGGACCGGTAATGGTTGGCCCAATCGACACCATATCCATGTTCGGATACGGCTTCTTGAACAGACCACACTCCAGACCCGCGTGAATCACCTGAATGTTTGGCGTTTTGCCAAACAGGGCTTCATAGGTTTTACGCGTCAGCGCCATCACCGGTGAATCAGCATCAGGCTGCCAGCCAGGATAACCGCCTTTTGGTGCGGTTTTCGCGCCAGCCAACTGGCCCAGTGAAGTCAGGGTTTCCACCACCCAATCTTTGCCGGTGTCGATCAGTGAACGAATCAGGCAGATGATTTCGGCATTGTCCTGATCCATGGTCACCACGCCGACGTTCAGCGAGGTTTCCACCACGCCTTTGGCCACGTCAGAGTTGCGAATCACACCGTTCGGGGTGCTGTTCAGCAGGTTGATGAAGCGATCGCGGCTGTCGGTGGTCAGCGCCTGGCCCTGATGTGCCAGCGGCTCGGTGGTTAACGCAATGTTCTTCTCTTTAATGCCCAGCTCGTTCAGCAGCGTGGCCTGGAAATGAGCCGCAGCCGATTTGAGTGCATCCACTTTATGGCTGTCGATTGCCAGCGTGGCAAAAGCTTCGCGCGGAATCGCATTACGCAGCGTGCCGCCAGTGAACTCAATCAGACGCACATCCAGTTCCTGCGCGTAGACCGCAAAGAAACGCGCCAGCAGCTTGTTGGCGTTGCCCAGACCATGATGAATATCGGCACCGGAGTGGCCGCCTTTCAGGCCTTTCAGCGTTAGCTTCAGGGTTTCAAAGCCCGCAGGTACGGCTTCACGGTTTAATGGCAGGGTGGTGATGAAATCAATACCCCCCGCGCAACCCATGTAGATCTCACCCTCTTCTTCAGAGTCGGTGTTGATCAGGATATCGGCTTGTAGCCAGTTTGGCTGAAGACCAAACGCGCCATCCATGCCCGATTCTTCGGTCATGGTCAGCAGCACTTCCAGTGGGCCGTGGGTCAGGCTGTTATCGGCCAGCACCGCCAGCGCAGAAGCCATACCAATGCCGTTGTCTGCGCCCAGCGTGGTGCCGCGCGCTTTGACCCACTCACCATCAACATAAGGTTGGATTGGGTCTTTAGTGAAGTCGTGGACCGTATCGTTGTTCTTCTGCGGCACCATATCAAGGTGCGCCTGCAGCGCGACAGGGGTACGTTTTTCCATGCCCGCAGTGGCCGGTTTACGAATCAGGATATTGCCGACCTGATCGCGCTCAACCCAAAAGCCTTGCTCTTTGGCCCAGTTGACCACGTGTTCGGCCAGCGCTTCTTCATGGTAAGAAGGGTGTGGAATGGAGCAGATTTTAGCGAAAATATCCCACAGCGGTTGGGGGGAAAGTTGCGACAATTCAGACACAATGCATCTCCTGTGTCAGCGCGGCGGACATACCGCTCGCACGCCGGGTTCCAGTGAAAGATCGCCGTCAGCACATCTGACGTGATGTGGCTGAGAATATCACTGTTTTTCACCGGGTGCGTACTCAGGCGCGCTAAAATCCTGCATCCAATGCGACAGATGCTGGTTTTTAACGCGTCAGATCCTTATAATCTCGCGCAACCTTTTCCCCCTTGCCTATTTTTAAACCAACATTGTTGGTCGGGATTTCTTTTATGAGCGAAAAATACGTCGTCACCTGGGACATGTTGCAGATCCATGCCCGCAAACTGGCCCAGCGCCTGCTTCCTGTGGAACAGTGGAAAGGTATCATTGCGGTCAGCCGCGGTGGTCTGGTTCCGGCATCGCTGCTGGCGCGTGAATTGGGTATTCGCTATGTCGATACCGTCTGCATCTCAAGCTATGACCACGATCATCAGCGCGAAATGAAAGTGCTGAAGCGTGCGGAAGGCGACGGTGAAGGTTTCATCGTGATTGATGACCTGGTGGATACCGGTGGCACCGCGCAAGCGATCCGCGATATGTATCCAAAAGCGCGTTTCTGCACCATCTTCGCTAAGCCAGCTGGTCGTTCGCTGGTGGACGACTACATTGTCGATATTCCGCAGAACACCTGGATCGAACAGCCCTGGGACATGGGCGTGGTTTACATCCCGCCAATCGTCAAAAGCTGATTGATGCAACGCAAACAACGCCCGGTTATGCCGGGCGTTGTGCATTCTACGCCTCGCACCCAACATGCGGGTGCAGTACACTCTTAGGCATCTATGCGACTATCGCCGGAGAACGTCTAAGATGTCGGATAAAAACCTCAGCGAAGAGCTTTTTAAGCCCCGCTTTAAACACCCGGAAACCTCCTCTCTGGTGCATCGTCAGCACCATCATCCGGTTCAGGTGCACAACACCCTCGAAGGGGATACCCAACCTTGCTGGTATCGCATGATCAACAAGCTGCTGTGGACGTGGCGCGGCCTGTCTCCGCAGGAGATCAGCGAAGTGCTGGCGCGCATCGCTATCAGTGAGTATGAGCACACCGATGACACCCAACTAGATACAGTGATTGGCTATCGCGGCGGGAACTGGAACTATGAGTGGTCGAAGCAGGCCGCCTTATGGCAACAGCGCGCGATGGAGAATGAAGATCACGAGGAAGCCGGGCATCAGTGGATGCGCGCATCTAATCTCTACAGTATTGCCGCCTATCCCTATATCAAAGGCGATGATCTGGCCGATCAGGCACAGGTGCTGGCAAACCGGGCATACGAAGAGGCCACGCAGCGTCTGCCTGGTGAGCTGAAAGCGCTGACCTTCCAGATCAGCGGTGGCAGCCCGGTCACCGGTTTCCTGCATATGCCTGCTGAGGCCAAAGCCCCATACCCAACGGTACTGCTGTGCGGTGGCCTGGATTCGCTGCAGAGCGATCATTATCGCCTGTTCCACGATTATCTGGCTCCGCGTGGCATCGCCATGTTGACGCTGGATATGCCCTCGGTGGGCTTCAGCAGCAAATGGAAGCTGAACCAGGACACCAGTCAGCTTCACCAGCAGGTGCTGCGTGAACTGAGCAATGTGCCGTGGGTTGATCACACGCGCGTTGCACTGTTTGGTTACCGCTTTGGTGCCAATGTCGCCACCCGACTGGCCTATCTGGAAGTGCCACGCCTGCGTGCGGTCGCGACACTGGGCGCGATGGTGCATAACGTGTTTGTCGATGAGCAACGCCAGCAACAACTGCCGGACATGTACATGGATATGCTGGCCAGTCGCCTGGGGATGCCGTCCGCGTCTGACAGCAACCTGCGCATTGAGCTCAATCGCTATTCACTGAAGGTGCAGGGTCTGTTGGGGCGTCGCACGCCGACGCCGATGCTGGCGGCATACTGGCCGGGCGATTTGTTCAGCCCAGAAGAGGAGGCTCAATTGATTGCCAACTCTTCCGCACAGGGCAAAGTATTGGCAATACCCGCCACGCCGGTGTTCTCCAGTTTTGAGAAAGCGTTAAATCAAATCTGTGACTGGTTAACAAAACAATTGGGTGTATGACTGGCAAAAAACCAACGTTCTGCTACTACTTATATCCGGGATATTTTGCGTTGCGCGCGTGATTCGCGTAACGAGAAACAATTTTACGGTTATTTGAGGGAGAGTTAGCATGACGTTACCGAGTGGTCATCCCCGTAGTCGCCTGCTGAAGCGCTTCACCGAATTGGGGCCGTACATCCGTGAAGGAAAATGTGAGGAACAGCGTTTCTTCTTTGATTGCCTGGCAGCGTGTGTCAACGTTAAACCCGCACCCGAACTCCGTGAGTTTTGGGGCTGGTGGATGACGCTGGAAGCGCACGAAGACCATTTCACCTATGAATACCACTTTGGGTTGTTTGATAAAGAGGGTGATTGGGGTGTGGCAACCATTAAAGGCAAAGAGAACAACGAGAAAGTGGAGAGTACGCTGCGTAATTTCCATGAGCGTCTAAAAGCGGTGTTGAAGGATCTTAAATTGGATCTTAAACCTGCATCGGGTTTTAAAGAAGAGCCGGTGAAGCTCAGCGCTTAATCACGCCATCGTCGGACTCGGCTTTTAAGCCCGCTAAACAGACAAAAAGAAGAAAGAGCCGGTGATGAGCCGGCTCTTTTTTATAGACACATTGAGGGTAAATCAGACGACTTAGAACTGGTAAGTCAGACCAACAGCAACGATGTCGTCGTTGTTCAGTGACAGACGGTTGTCGTCGTTCAGCTGGTTGATTTTGTAATCAACGAAGGTAGACATGTTCTTGTTGAAGTAGTAAGTCGCGCCAACGTCGATGTATTTAACCAGGTCCGCATCGCCGATACCTTCGATGTCTTTACCTTTGGTCTGCACATAGCCGATAGACGGACGCAGGCCGAAGTCGAACTGGTACTGTGCAACCAATTCAATGTTCTGCGCTTTGTTCGCTGCACCTGACACGGAAGCACCGGTCACTGAGTTGGTGCCGCTGATTGGGGTCATGTTGCGGGTTTCGGTGTAGATTGCGGCCAGGTAAACGCTGTTAGCGTCATACTTGATGCCCGCGCCCCATGAATCCGCTTTGTCACCAGAACCGTAAGCACGCGCTTGCTGCTGATTAGTACGGTCAGAAGAGGTGATAGCAGACATCAGGCTGATGCCGGTGCTGCCGATGGTGTAGCCCAGTGACGCACCGTAACCGTCGCCGTTCTGGCGAGAGGTATCAGTGGCGCTACCACGTGCGTTAGCGCTGGTAGAGTCGTTTTTACCCTGGTATTGCAGCGCGAAGCGCAGGCCATCAACCAGACCGAAGAAGTTGCTGTTACGATAAGTCGCAACACCCGTCGCACGCGCAGTCATGAAGTTATCAGTACGCGCAGTACCGTCACCACCGAATTCTGGGAATACGTCAGTCCATGCCTCAACGTCGTACAGCACGCCGTAGTTACGACCGTAGTCGAATGAACCGTACTGACCGAATTTCAGACCCGCAAAGCCCAGACGGGTTTTGTTACCTGAGTTAGCGTCAGAACCTTCAGAGTTGTTAACGTTGTACTGGTATTCCCACTGGCCGTAGCCGGTCATCAGATCGTTGATCTGGGTCTGACCCTTGAAGCCGATACGAACGTAAGATTTGTCACCATCGTTTGAAGCGGCATCACTAAAATAATGCTCAGCTTTAACGCGGCCGTAGAAGTCCAGTTTGTTACCGTCTTTATTATAAACTTCTGCGGCGTGTGCGGTGGAAGCCAGTGCCAGCGCTGATACGACTAATGCCAGTGTGCTCTTCTTCATTTGCTATCAATCCCAATGAGTAAAATTTGTTGTACCCTTGAAAGGGTTTGTAAAACAGGGGACTTTTTACCGACTGGTGATGAAAGTTTTATGACAGTTTTTCTGATTTCTTGTTAATCGCGAACTTTTGGTCTACTGCATTGTCAGGGGATTTTTGTGCTTTTCCCCTTGCTGTTATTGGCTTCCTCGCTCACTCCTGATAAAACGTCCCTTCGCAGAATTTTTTTCTTATATGGCAGGAAAAACATGAGTGGCAGTCAGACCCTTGTGGTCAAATTGGGTACCAGCGTCCTCACCGGCGGTTCGCGTCGGCTGAATCGTGCGCACATGGTGGAGTTGGTTCGTCAGTGTGCACAACTGCACGCGGCGGGTCATCGTATCGTTATCGTCACATCAGGCGCGATTGCCGCCGGACGCGAACACCTGGGTTACCCCGAACTGCCACCTACCATCGCCTCAAAGCAGCTGCTGGCTGCGGTGGGGCAGAGCCGTTTGATTCAGCTGTGGGAGCAGCTGTTCTCAATTTACGGGATTCATATCGGTCAGATGCTGCTGACGCGTGCGGATATGGAAGATCGTGAACGCTTCCTCTACGCACGTGACATGCTGCGTGCGCTGCTCGATAACCACATCGTGCCGGTGATTAACGAGAACGATGCTGTTGCTACCGCTGAAATCAAAGTGGGCGATAACGACAACCTGTCTGCGCTGGCGGCGATGCTCGGCGGCGCGGATAAACTGCTGCTGCTGACCGATCAACAGGGCCTGTTCACCGCCGATCCTCGCACCAATCCGGAAGCGGAACTGATCAGCGATGTGCACCAGATTGATGATGCGTTGCGCACGCTGGCCGGAGGCAGTGTTTCCGGCCTCGGCACGGGTGGCATGGCGACCAAACTGCAGGCGGCCGATGTGGCCTGCCGCGCCGGTATCGACGTGATCATTGCGGCGGGCAGCCGCCCGGATGTGATCAGCGACGTGCTGTATGGCAAACCGGTGGGCACCCGTTTCCACGCACAGCAATCACCGCTGGAGAACCGCAAGCGCTGGATCTTCGGCGCACCGCCGGCTGGCGAAATTGTCATTGATGACGGTGCACTGGCTGCGGTATTAGAGCGCGGCAGCTCACTGCTGCCGAAAGGCGTGCGTGAAGTGCAGGGCAACTTCTCTCGTGGCGAAGTGATCCGCATTCGTAACCTGCAAGGCCGCGATATCGCCCACGGCGTGACGCGCTACAACAGCGACGCCATGCGCATGATTGCCGGTCATCACAGCCAGGAAATCAGCGACATCCTCGGTTACGAATATGGCCCGGTTGCGGTGCATCGTGACGACATGATCGTCAGTTAAGGAGCAGATGATGTTAGAAGAAATGGGAAAAGCGGCGCGTGCAGCGTCGTACAAGCTGGCAGAACTCTCCACTGAACAAAAAAATCAGGTGCTGCTGACGATTGCCGATCGCCTGGAAGCGGAAAGTGCCGACATCCTGGCGGCTAACGAGCTGGATTTGGCCGATGCGCGGCAGAATGGCATGAGCGCGGCATTGCTGGATCGCCTGACGCTCAATCCACAGCGTCTGAAAGGTATCGCTGACGATGTGCGTCAGGTGTGCCGTTTGGCCGATCCGGTCGGACAGTTGATCGATGGCGGCGTGCTGGACAGCGGTTTACGTATTGAACGTCGCCGCGTGCCATTGGGCGTGATTGGGGTGATTTATGAAGCGCGTCCTAACGTCACCGTGGATGTGGCTTCTCTGTGTCTGAAAACCGGCAATGCGGCGATTTTGCGCGGCGGTAAAGAGACCTATCGCACTAACGCGGCTACCGTTCGCGTAATCCAAAACGCGCTGAGCGAGCATGGCCTGCCAAAAGGTGCGGTGCAGGCGATTGAAAACCCGGATCGCGAGTTGGTTAACCAACTGCTGAAACTTGATCGCTACGTCGATATGTTGATTCCACGCGGCGGTGCAGGGTTGCACAAGCTATGTCGTGAAAACTCGACGATTCCGGTGATCACCGGAGGTATCGGTGTGTGTCATCTCTATCTTGATGAAACCATGGAAATCGAACCCGCGCTGGAGGTGATTGTTAATGCGAAAAAACAGCGTCCAAGCGCCTGCAATTCACTGGAAACCTTGCTGATTCACCGCGATCAGGCTGAACGCTTTATTCCTGCATTTGTGCAGCGCATGGCGCAGGAAAACATCCCGCTGCACGGCGATGAAAATGTCCTGTCGCTGCTGCAAAACGGCCCGGCCAGCGTGGTAGCGGTGAAAACCGAACAGTATGACGATGAGTGGTTATCCAACGACCTTAACGTCAAGCTGGTGGCGGATCTCGACGATGCGGTTGCGCACATTCGCGAACACGGTACGCAGCATTCGGATGGCATCCTGACGCGCAGCATTGGCAACGCCAACCGCTTTGTGAATCAGGTCGATTCCTCCGCCGTTTATGTCAATGCCAGTACGCGTTTCACCGATGGCGGGCAGTTCGGTCTGGGTGCGGAAGTCGCGGTCAGTACGCAGAAGCTGCATGCGCGTGGCCCGATGGGTCTGGAAGCGCTGACGACCTACAAGTGGATTGGCTGGGGCGACGATACGCTGCGCGGCTAATTTTCACTTCTGCAACACAATGGGCACCGTAAGGGTGCCCATTTTTTTTGCTTCCGATCCAATTATTTCCAGAGCTTTTTGATTTATTTCTGTCATCTATGGCGCCGACGCGCTTTTTCGCGCATTTTTTGTTTTAGGTGCTGGTATCAGCGTCACAGAACAATCCTGAAAACCCCTGTCAGAACAAGCTGTAGGGCATTCATTGCTGGTTTCCACCCCGTCGAAGAGGATAATGATCATCCAGCTTCATTGATAAAAGCTGTTGGGTAGTAAACTGACGGTAATATAAAATGAACTGGTAGCAAAAAAGAAAATAACATTCAGTCTTTAACTGATGGCAGATTATTAACTGATGGTTAAAAAAGAGAGTAACAGACAAGCTTTTACTGCCAGGCTGATTGCCGCGTGTAATAGCGCGGGAATTGTCGGACATGGACGAAACAAACAGGTTGCACAGGCGCTGCAGAAAAGGGGATACAGGATCTCAACACCGGGGGTCTGGAAATGGTTTAACGCTCAATCGATTCCGGATGACAGTAATCTACTGGCGCTCAGCCAGTTGCTGGACGTGCGCGTAGAGTGGCTGCAGTTTGGCATGGAGCAACCCGATGCCACGGTGAGCCAGCATGCACTTATTGACCCGCAACATCGGTTCCGCGTCGAGAGTCTGGATATTGGGCAGCGAAGCGCTCAGGGCATTGCTGCGCGTGATGAACTGGTCGAAACCATTCAGGCTATCGAGTATGGGCTGGATGAGGCACGCGTGCTGTTCAGCGGCCGTCCGGCAGAGAGCATCCGCCTCATCGCGCTAAACAATGATTCGATGGCCGGCACCTTTGCGCCACGTGATCAGCTGTTCGTGGACATCAGCGTGCATCGCTTTGACGGAGACGGGATTTACCTGTTTACGCTGGATGATCAACTTTATCTCAAACGTCTGCAGCTGCAGCACAGAAAGGTCGCGGTCATCTCCGACAACAAGCGCTATGAGACCTGGTACTTAACGCTGGATGAGGCGGCCTCATTGCAGGTCGTGGCGCGCGTCATCATGAGCCAGGCGCGTGATTACCAGATTTTAGGTTGATCACAAAACGCGCTGAGCAGGTAAAAAAATATTCCGGCTGAAATCATAAATTTAACCGATGGTAAATAAAAAATTAACTGTTGGTGTTTGCCAATGCATTAGAACCTGTTAATAATTTGACCATGGAAGGACGACATCACTGCTCCCGGATGAGCCCGCTCTTAAACAATTGAGGCGCTGCACAAGCGCGATACCCACCACCCAAAGTCAGTGAATTTTGGGATGGGGTGGATGCGCATTATGCAGCGTCGTCAGCTCTCTTCTGACTTCACTCTCCTCTGCTTATCCCTGGCCGCGAACGCAGCCGGGCGGGTCGATGTCGAGTGTTTGCAGTGGAATCACGGACGCCTCGGCTTCAGCCGACACGCCGCGCCTGCCACCCCATCGCCAAAGACTCATTCACAGGAGGAGTTATGGCGATTATCCAGTATGGCAAGTCAGTCTTCACCGGGAACGCGCGCACCCGCCGTCACCGACGCCGCCAGTCACTTAGCCGCCTGAAGCGCAGTGTCGACTGCGCCTTAGGCCTTGAGCCCGATAACCCAAGCCTGCGTAGCGCAGAGCGCATCTGCCAGCGCCAGACGCAATCGCGAGTCGACTGTGCGGTAATGGCCCCCACACCACGTCAGGCCGAAAGCGCCAGCTTCGACAACTGCTGTCTGCCCCACGTCCATTTGTACGCCGTGCGCTAAATCCTTGTCATATTTCCCAGCTTTAAGCGGAACGTTTCGTTATTGCTCACTGTTTAGCCTCGCTTGAGCGTAGCGCGGATTACGCGTGGTCTCAGAAGGGCGGATAGATCAGTGAGATTTATGTTTTGGAGTCTTTGCGCAGTCATTTTTGCATCGTTGCGCCCGTCAAAGAGGAATCGCTATGAGCCAGATTATTGCCATTTTGAATTTTGAAGAGGGCTACCGCGAGGCGCCCTACCTTGATACGCAAGGGTTTCCTACCGTGGCCGGCGGTATCCGCATCGGGCCTAAAGGAGCCTCACTCAGCAACTACATCTTCCAGGTACCGCGACGAGTCGGGGATGTGTGGAAGCAGTGCATTGTGGAGAACAAAGTGCTGGAGATGAACCAGCGTGCTCTGGTGCAGCAAGCGCTAAGCAAGTGCAGTGAGGCGCGCTGTGATGTGCTGATCAGCATGGCATATCAATTGGGCGTTGATGGGTTATCCCTGTTTCGCGGCATGCTGAGCGCCATCACCCAGGGGGACTTTAATGGCGCCGCCAATGCCATGCTCGACAGCTTGTGGGCACGGCAAACGCCCGGGCGCGCACGGCGTCACGCTGAAGTCATGCGCAGCGGCAGCTACGACATTTATCGGGGGCTGTTATGAACATGAGATGGATGGTGTTTGTCATCGCGGTGCTGGCAGCAGTGATTGTGCTGTTGTTGCTCCAGCGTTTTACCACGCTGGAGTTTGTGAAGCATGCGCGACTGTTGTTCAAAACCTGGTCAGTATGGCTGGCTTCATTGGGTTCGATGCTCAGCGCCTGGGCGCAATCCTTCCCCTCATCCGCGCTGGATGCCTGGAATGCATTGCCTCAGGACATCAAAGACATTCTTCCCCACAACTACCTCGGGTTGATTGGTGCCTTCATGGTGGCGATGGGGGTTCTGGCGCAGTTTGTCCGACAGAAAAACCTGATTGAACAGCGCAAGACGCTGGAGGAGAAACCATGACGCTTATTACTTCACTGCTCGGAGGCAGCTGGCACTGGCTGGCTGCGCTGGCGGGCATTGTTGCGGCACTGGTGGCCAGCTACTTCGGTGGCAGAAAGATTGGCAAGGTGCAGCAACAAGCCAAATCAGAGGTGGACTCCGCGAACAAAGCGGCCGTGCAGGCTGTCGCGGTTAACCAGCAGCAACAACAGTTGCGCGAGGAGACTAAACGTGTGGAAGCCAGCAATCTTAATCTTGATGACGCTGCTGCTCGCGACAAGCTGCAGCACTCGAAATACAACCAGCCCTGAATCCCCCGTCGTTATCGACTCTGCTTGCACGCTTTTCTCCCCGATTTACACCCACGGCAACGATGCCGAGCGTATGGATGTTCGCACCGTGCGCGCCATCAACAACCACAACGATCTCTGGGATCAGCACTGCGGCCGATTGGCGCAGTAACGCCGTTCCCACACTTGCATTGCAAACCTGAAAAGGCCGAGGAGGCTATGATGATCGAAGTTAATTCATTCGCAGAACTGCGCACCACCACGCCGACTAAAAATGGCGATCTGGCGTTTTTGCGCCGCTACAACGCGGACTCCACCTTCCATGGAGGCGGTGACTTCACCGGTTTTATTGGCACCACTACTGCGACAGATGATGGCGGTACCTTAGCCATCGGTAATGGCTTTTACTGGAAACGCGTGATTAACGATCCTTCTGACGTGAACGTCTATCACTTTGGTGCCAAAGGAGATGGTTATGCCAATGACACGGACGCGGTTAATCGCATGCTAACCTGGACGCAGAATTACAGCGGTAATATTAAGGACCTGCCGATTCGTTTTCCCGGCGGGAAGTTTCTGATCAGTCCAATTGATATCAGCGGCACCGATAACGCCTTCTTCGGTCTGCAGGGTGATGATGTTGAGCTGGGTTCGTTGCCGCGTACCACGATTATCTCGGATAAGAGTGCCAACCCGGTATTCAAGGTGAAGGCGCGTCGCACCTCAATTCGCGGCATTGCCTGGAATGGTCAGGCTTCAGCAGATATCACCACCAACAAAGGCACCATCACGGCCGATATGTGCAGCAACGTGCAGCCGTTCTTCGAAAATACCTGTATCGAAGGCACCACGGTAAACATCTACTGTTTCCGCGCACAGAATAACGGCGGCACGGTGATTAAAGTGCTGGATACGCTGGACACCAAATTTGACCAGATTTATACCCTCTACACCTATGCGCGCGTCTTCGATGTGGGCTGGTCAAATTCACCGAATGGGGTATGGGATCACTCTACCGCGATTGAGATTTGTAACTGTAACTTCCAGACGGGTTATGGTGACGCCACGTTGTATATGCCGCGCTGTACACAGGGGATTTTGCGCAATGTGTGGATCGAGCACACGCGCAATCCAGGAGACTTGTCGGATGGTGGCTGGACCATTGATACGCTCAATATTGAGGATTGCGGCAATCCTTTCAATCTCAATAATGCGCGCGTGGTGATGCGTCAAATCAACCTGCAGTCTGGCGCGAAAGTGTCGAACGATCTGGTGGCCGGCAGATGGCTCTCCACCTTCGAATATGGTTATCGTCGCGACGAGAGCTACGGTAGTTTCCTGACCGGATCGCTACGTGCCGGCTATTATAGCGGCTACAAGATCACCAATAACACGTCAACTGACAACTGGTATCGCCTGGGGCAGCTGTTCTTCCCGAATGCGAACCAGCAGTGGGTGATGGAGTTTATTGGTAAAGCCGATGCCACCCAGCCCACCGGCACTGCCGGCACCCCGGTTAACGTGGCAAGTAGCGGCAAAACCTGGATCAATTTGCAACGGCTGGAAACGGTGTGGGCGGATGCTTTTCATATGGGGCAGCCCGCCATCCTGGATATGCGTTACGGCCGTGTCGGTACCACTTATGCCGTGGTGTGGGTGAAGCTAAAAGCGAACAGTGGCGACACCATGCTGAACCTGAAAACCACCGGCCCAACGCGTTTCGATTCAGGCTCATGCTCGCTGTTCCAGTCTGATCTGTCAGTTGTTACCGATACCACCAACATGGGCACACTGAAGCCAGCCGCACGCTTTGGCATGCACAATGGGCTGGCGGGGATTGGGGCTAATGAGAAGGGCGTGCTGACGATGGCCACCGCCGCCGGAACGCCAACCAATAAAACCGCGCCAACCGGCTTTGTGCTGGTGAATATCAACGGTGTCGATCGTAAACTTCCCTATTACGACTGAGACGCATCTATCTGGCGAGGCTGCGGCCTCGCTTTTTTTTTGACCAAAATACACGCAGAGCGTCTCAGGTGAGTTGTCTCTTTAACAGTGGTTCCTGGCACGCCAGCCGCATAGGATGGCGATATTCTCAGATGGAATGTGTTAATTCTCTTTTTATTTACGTTAATGCGTACAAAAAAACGTTAATCTGGAAATGGTGTAGTTTTTAGTACGGCACCAGGCAATAAAACGGTTCGATATATCAGGTCCGTTCTTATCTCCAGATTCATTACAGTTTAATTTGCCCGGATAATTTGCAGGTTAACTTACAGAACAAGGTGTTAGCGAAAAATGGTCTTGTAAGTCCATTTCGATCTTATTATTCCTAACAGTATTTGACTGTCGCCTTAATCAGTTTTCTGAAAACCGATTCATCCGCGCTAATCTTTCCCCTTCTGCGATATCCCATTTCCAGCTAAGTAAATTCCGTATTAACCTCCAGGCCATTGACCTCATCGCGTTGTCTGGTGAGAATGCGATTAAAAGTTTGAATCAGATCGCAAAATTAGGGCCCTGAGCCCATTGCAACACGGCTGCGAGAGCCATGTTGAATTAACGCCACTTGCCATTATCGAACAGCGAAAGACGCACCGTGATAATAAAATGGCAGGGCATACAGCAAACATCATTAATGTCGTGACGTTCGTTGAGAAGGCCGTCTAAAGATGCACCTTTTCAATCCCGCCCGGCATTCCTTATGGCGCGAGACAAATCAGTAAGCTGCACCGATTTTAATCATATTGAATGGCATATTGATGATTGGCGCTTTTTGTTGGCGTTGCGGTTAATGCGTTAAGCGCCATCTTGCTTTCAAAATGGATAGTCACATAACCACATGATATTTAACTGAACTTATCGGAGTGCAGTGTGGTTTCTTTGCGCCAAAAATAGCCCGTAACAGGTTGTCAGTACACTGGTAGCTGTAAGCCAGGGGCGGTAGTCTGCGCTTTTAGTTAAATGAATGAATAATAAAATTGCACGATTTGATTAGCGATAATCTTATTTAACCCACCGTTTTATGAGAGTTAAAAGGCCGGCGATTTCTGCCTGAGGAAACTCCTAAATAAATCAAATTTAATGTTAAGCCGGGCGAAAGGGACGTGAAGTTTGGCTTAGTCATGATTCTCACTGAGGTTGATCTGTGAAAGATAAATTAAAAAATTCGATGTGGATGATTGCTGAAAAACTCATCGCAGTGTTTGGTCTGATTTTTGTGACGTCCTATGTCGCGAAATATGTTGGACCGACCACCTTCGGCATTATCTCACTCTCCATGCTGGTGTTTCAGTTTATACAGTCGATCGCCGTGATGGGCAGCGATGTGATTTTGCTGAAGCGTATTTCGCAAAATCGTCATTCAGGTATTCGCCTGATGATGGCGACTTTTCTGCTGGTGATGCTGATTTACTGCGGTTTAGCGCTCAGCGGCATGGTGATCATGGGAGAGGCGTGGAGCCGTGAAGCGCTGGTATTTATCTGCGCAGCGGCGATGGCCTGTCTGTTCTCGTCGATTGATCTGGTCAATATCTACAACGAGGCCATGCTCAACGCTCGACTCAATGTGATCGCCAACGTGATCGGCCTCGCCATCAGTTTGTCAGTGCGCTTCATTATTTCGTATCTGCAACTGGACCCTCAGTTTCTGGCGATCCCCATTGTGCTGGCTACGTTGCTGCCGTTCAGCATCAAGCTGGCGATTTTCTGGCGCTATCATCGCCAGGGGCCGATTCCGGCGCTGCGCCACATCAAAAAGTATTCGCGCTACATGGTGGCTTCTGGCATTTCGCTGGTGTTCTCGGTGATCGCTATCGCGATTTATACCCGCGTCAACCAACTCAGCGTTTCGTATTTCCTCGGTGTAAAGGAGGCGGGGATATTTGCTGTTGCCATGACGCTGGCAACCTCATGGGTGTTTTTACCTAATGCCTTGTTGGCCTCATTTTTTCCGGCGTTCTTTGCCGAGCGTGATGATGAGCAGTCAATTGTCAAAACGCAAAAACTGCATCTGCTGGTCGTGGGGGTGTCCGCCATTGTGATCATGGCGATATGGCAACTCGCAGGCTGGTTTATCCGTGACTTTTACGGCGAGGCGTATCTCGATGCCATCGCGCCGACGCTGCTGCTCAGTGTGGGCGCGATGTGTGGTGTGCTCAGCAGCCTCATGGACCGTTTTATTATTAAGTACAACGGTTATCGCTTTTTAGTGAAAAAGACCTTTGCGGTATTAATTATCTGCCTGGCATCGTCCATTTTATTGGTGCCGCTTTTGGGTTTAACCGGCGCTGCCCTCAGCGTGGTATTAACCGAATTCCTCTCTTTCTCGCTGCTTAATTATTTCTTCACTGCGCAACCGGTGATGCGTATTCATCAGATTTTTATCAACCCCAGGAAACTATGGCAGTTATTTGTCAATTACAAAACCTCAGACAGTAAAGAGAGTTTATCATGAATGAAAAACCACTTTTCAGTATTATTATTCCCGTCTATAACTCACAAAAAACCATCAAGCGGACATTGCT
Organism: Pantoea sp. EABMAA-21; assembly: GCF_030053335.1. Taxonomy (NCBI): domain Bacteria; kingdom Pseudomonadati; phylum Pseudomonadota; class Gammaproteobacteria; order Enterobacterales; family Erwiniaceae; genus Pantoea; species Pantoea sp. EABMAA-21. The sequence goes on along the minus strand of NZ_JASGBX010000005.1, from coordinate 262,921 downwards.
GAGTGTGCTTAATCAGACGTTCAGCGATTATGAAATTGTGGTGGTAAATGATGGTAGCACTGATTCAACCCTAAACGTACTGGAGGAGTTTTCACGTTATTCTCAGGTCACGGTAATAAACCAAAGGAACGCCGGTGTCAGCGCGGCTCGCAACAGCGGATTGCAACAGGCCAGTGGGGAATATGTTCTTTTCCTGGATGCAGATGATTGGGTGGATGATGATTTTCTAATGATCTTCAAACTGAATCTGGATGCATGGCCAACGGAGTCGGTAGATTTGATGGTAGGAAACCTCAACGACGGCCGTGTGGGCAAGGTCTCTCAGGCTGGCTTCTTCAGCAACGAGGATATTCCTTATGTGCTCGGTGAGCTGGAGATGAGCGACAACATTGGTTATTTGCATAATAAGTGTTATCGCCGTCAGATACTGAGTGAGCTGAATCTTCGCTTTATTGAGGGGATCTCAATGAGTGAGGATCTTTTATTTAACCTCAAATTCTTCAGCTGTATTAGCAATTTTCTGGTCACTCAGGGAACGGCTTACCATTATGAAGATGTTGCCGGTTCATTATCCAAGCAAAAGGTGCATTACAGCGAGCTCAAAGTCAGAAAACAGTTTCTGACCACGCTGTATGATTCTATCGTTGAGAAATATCAGGGGAGTAATCTCGATTACCTGCTAAAGGGCATTTCAAAACGCGTGCTGGCGTTAGATATGCAAATTGTCACGGCGATGTATCATTCGTCGTTTTCACCTGCAGATATCGCGCAGGAAATTAATGAAATAAAGCGGGGGAAATACTCGAAAGGGATTTTCATTCTGCTGAATAAAAATGAAAAACTGAAGTACATGATTATGAATTTGAATACTATCACAGCGTACTATTTCCTCTATGCACTCTACAGAATGCGCGCATTCTGATTTGAAATTCTCCCGGGATTATTCTCTGTCATTGTCTGCTGCGGATATTCCTCAGAATACCGAGTGGAACATTGGCTTCGCCAGAGAGCAGTTGCCGGGGGAGTTTCACCTTTCTCTACTGCAGTGCCTGTGGCAACGGTTCGCCGTTGCCACATTTTCCCCGTCCGCATAGCCCACTTTCAACGCCTCCCACTCGCGCATCACTCTCCTGTCAGCATCCCGTTCAGCCTGCAAATCGAACCCGACAAATCCTTGCACTCCTTCATGCTCTCAGGTCAAATAGCGCTCCATGCAAACGTTTGCGCGCGTGAATCATGCATTTTTGTTGATTTAATAACCGATTCGCGCATTTATGACGGCTTTGTGATGCATGTCTTGCGTTCAGGCAACCTTAAGTCGTCAAAAACGCGTAGCATGTGCCCCGTCGCACCAATGGCATGTTTAGCCGCCGTGATTTCGGCAGCATTGTTTAAAAGCTTTAAATTCTGGAGAGACAGATGGACAACTCACAAACCGTTGCGCAGGGCACGGTTGAGGCCCGTTCAACAGGCTGGCGTAAGAGTGATACCGTGTGGATGCTGGGCCTCTACGGTACAGCGATAGGCGCAGGCGTTTTGTTCCTGCCTATCAATGCAGGAGCAGGTGGTCTAATCCCCCTGATTATTATGACCATCCTCGCGTTCCCCATGACCTACTATGCACACCGAGCTCTGACGCGCTTTGTGCTGTCGGGTAAAAACCCCGGTGAAGATATTACTGAAGTGGTGGAAGAGCATTTCGGTGTGGGCGCAGGCAAGATCATCACCTTGCTCTATTTCTTCGCTATTTTCCCGATCCTGCTGATGTACAGCGTGGCGATCACCAACACCGTCGACAGCTTTATCGTGCATCAACTCGGGATGGTCTCGCCGCCGCGCGTGCTGCTGTCATTGGTACTGATCATCGGCATGATGACGGTGGTACGCTTTGGCGAGCAAATGATCGTCAAGGCAATGAGCGTGCTGGTGTTCCCGTTTGTCGCGGTGCTGATGCTACTGGCCGCCTATCTGGTGCCACACTGGCACGGCGCAGCCCTGGAAACGCTGTCGTTCAGCCAAAGCGCTGACGATAGCAGCATCTGGATGACGCTGTGGCTGGCAATTCCGGTTATGGTGTTCTCCTTTAACCACTCGCCGATTATCTCGTCGTTCGCGGTGGCGAAGCGCAACGAGTATGGCGCAGCAGCGGAAAAGAAATGCTCACGCATTCTCGCGAGCGCACACTTGATGATGGTGGTGACGGTGATGTTCTTTGTGTTCAGCTGTGTGCTGAGCCTATCACCGGCGGATTTGCAGGCGGCGAAAGAGCAGAACATCACCATTCTCTCCTATCTGGCAAACCACTTTAATGTGCCGATGATTGCCTGGATGGGACCGATTGTGGCGATGGTGGCGATCACCAAATCGTTCCTCGGCCACTATCTGGGTGCGCGTGAAGGCTTCAATGGAATGGTGGTGAAATCGCTGCGCAGCCGGGGAAAAAACGTGTCGCCTCAGCGTCTGAACCGCGTCACAACCGGCTTTATGCTGCTGACGACCTGGCTGGTTGCCACCTGGAACCCGAGTATTCTCGGCATGATTGAAACCCTCGGCGGGCCGATCATTGCGATGATTCTGTTCCTGATGCCGATGTACGCGATTCAGAAAGTCCCGGCGATGCGTCAGTACAGTGGCAAAATCAGCAATGTGTTTGTGGTGATTGTTGGCCTGTTAGCGATTTCGTCGATTGCGTATTCGCTGATGCATTGATGCAAAAGGGCGGCGCGACTCCTCGCGCCGCTCTGTCTTACACTGCCGCTGTCTTGAAGACGCTCATTGACTGCGCCAGACGATCGGCCTGTTCCTGCAACGCTTGTGAAGCGGCAGAGGCTTCCTGCACCAACGCGGCATTCTGCTGAGTGACCGCTTCCATCTGGGTTATGGCCAGATTGATCTCACTAATACCACTGCTCTGCTCGCTGCTGGCAATGGTAATTTCACTCATGATATCCGCCACGCTCTTCACGCTGTTCACCACTTCACCAATGGTGGTTCCCGCGTGCGTCACCAGACGGCTGCCTTCATCCACTTTCGAGACTGAGTCTTCAATCAGGACTTTGATCTCTTTCGCGGCAGAGGCGGAGCGCTGTGCCAGATTACGCACTTCGGTGGCGACCACAGCAAATCCACGGCCTTGTTCACCGGCGCGAGCAGCTTCAACCGCAGCGTTAAGCGAGAGAATGTTGGTCTGGAAGGCAATGGAGTCGATCACGCTGATGATATCGACAATCTTTTTAGAAGAGAGAGTGATCGCCTCCATCTTCTCGATGACCTGTTCCATCACCACGCCACCCTCTTTGGCAACGGTTGAGGTGGTGGCCACCAGCTGATTGGCTTCACGCGCGTTATCCGCATTGTGCTTCACGGTCGCGGTCATCTGCTCCATGGCGGAGGCGGTCTCTTCCAGCGAGCTGGCCTGCTGCTCGGTACGGGATGAGAGATCAATGTTACCGCTGGAGATTTGATTTGAGGCCACGGCAATGGTGTCAGAACCGGCGCGTACGTTGGACACGATGGTCAGCAGGTTATCGTTCATCGCCTGCAGTGCCTGCATCAGCACGGCGGTTTCATCTTTGCCGCTGACTTCAATGTGCGAGCTGAGATCGCCCGCCGCGACTTTCTCGGCGATGCCTACCGCTTCATTTAACGGGCGGACAATTGAGCGCGTCAACATAAAGCCCAGCAGCACAGAGGCAGCGATCGCGATGGCTGAGAAGATCAGCGTGATTTCAATCGCAGTCGAGCCGTCATCAATAATGCCAGTGCCTTCTTTGCGCAGCTGATCGGACTGTGAGTTGGCGAAAGCCACCGCACTATCAAGGAAGGTATTCTGGGTGCTGGTGATTTTTTTCAGCACAAACGTGCTCGCCTCATCCAGTTTTCCTGCGCGCACTAAGTCCAACACTTCATTCTTTTGCTGCTCAAACAGCTGGCTGGCGGCCAGCAGACCGGCGATTTTCTTTTTACCGATTTCGGTAACCTGAATGGCTTCGATCTTTTTCATGGCGCTGTTGGTGCGCTCGGTTGCCTCATCCAGCTGCTTAAAACGCTGTACGTTGTTTTCCGGGCGCAGCGTATCAATCACCATGCCGCGTAAGTATTTGATCTGATCGTTCACACCATCGCGCACGTCAAAACCCAGACGGACTTTGACATAGCGGTCTTCCACAATGGAGGTGATGCCGTTTTTAATGTTGTTGATTTTCATAATCGACGTCACACCGACTACCCCCAGAAGGGCCACAACAAGTGCGAAGGCTATCCCTAAACGGACGCCCACTTTCATATTCTTTAAGCTCAACATTGGTTCTCCCCGTAATGCTAAATAGTGTTGTTTTCAAGACGGAAAAGCAGGCTGAGGGCCCGCATCAGGCTGATGTTTTATAAGGTAAAGATACTTTCCGGGCGTAATTAATCTGGTATGGCAGCACCGGTTCAAGCGCTATCAGTTATCGGTTGTTAATGTTTTAACTTTAATTTTTTAGAGGTGCGTCACAAAACCGTTAACATGATTAATGAGTGGATCGGTTTTATCAGGGAAGGCAGGACGTAAAAAAGGCGCGAATAACGCGCCTTATAGGGAGGTAGGTGAGATTAGAAAGGATTAACGTTTCTTTTCCAGCACGCGATGGATCACGCTCGACAGTTCATTAATCTCAAATTTCGCCACATAGCCATCGGCGCCGACTTTACGCACGTGGTCTTCGTTGGCACTGCCGGAGAGAGAGGAGTGGATCACCACCGGAATCTGACGCAATGCATCATCACGTTTGATATTACGCGTCAGGGTAAACCCATCCATCTCTGGCATTTCCAGATCGGTTAACACCAGCGCGATTTTGTCGTGGATCGACTCGCCTGCCGCAGCGGCCTCTTTCTGCATCTCGTTAATTTTGATCCAGGCTTCCAGACCGGTGTTATGCATGATGGCCGGAATGCCCATGCTTTTCAGACCCTGTTCCAGCAACTGACGCGCCACTTTGGAGTCTTCCGCGACAATCGCCACCTGGCCAGGCTTGAGGTTGAAATCTTTCGCCGTCTCAGCACTTGGCTCAACGCCACGCACCGAAGGGATGATGTCATACAGAATCTGCTCAACGTCCAGCACCATTGCCAGATTGTTGCTCTGACCGTCGGTATCGAGGCAGGCGATACTGGTGATATTGCGGCTGCCAATGCCGGCTTCGGCAGTGTGCACCTGGTTCCAGTCGAGACGGACGATATTCTCCACCGACTCAACCGCGAAGGCTTGGGTGCTGCGCGCATATTCGGTCACCAGCAGCAGATTGAGGCCGGTTTCCGGTTTACAACCGGTCACTGCGGGCAGGTCGATGACCGGGATAAACTGACCGCGAATACTGGCCATACCGAGCAGCGGTGACTGCATACCCGCTGCACGGGTAATGGTGGGCATCGGTACGATTTCGCGCAGTTTAAACACGTTAATGCCGTATAGCTCAGATTTGCCTTTCAGCTGATCGGAACCCAGGCGGAACAGCAGCAGTTCGAATTTATTGGAAAGCGCAAGGTTAGCGCGTTCATCGATCTCTTTCTGAAAATTATCCATCATGGCCTCAAGCGGAATCTGGGCGGGGTAAAGGGGCAATGATTAACTTATCGGCAGCGCGGAAAAAAAATGAAGGGGCGGGGCAGAAAATTTAGCGCGAGAGTGAATACCCTCGCGCAAAGGGGATTACTTCAGCAGGATGGCGCGGACGCTTTTGCCTTTGATCTTGCCTTCTTTCAGTTTGATCAGCGCTTTCTTCGCTTGTGCGGCATCGATCGCCACATAAGCGTGGGTTTGTGTAAGGTCGATCTTACCGATTTGATCAGCGCTGAATCCGGCTTCACCGGTGAGCGCGCCGAGGATATCGCCAGGGCGGATTTTGGCTTTGCGACCACCATCAATGCACAGCGTCATTTTGGTGGCAGGCAGAGCTTGCGCCGCTTTCCCTTTCAGGGTAGCGGAGGAAACCCAGTTGAGTTTCTGGCTCAGATACTCTTCCAGCGCATTAGCACGCACCATTTCATCGGGCGCGACGAAGCTGACCGCCAGTCCTTTTTCGCCTGCACGACCGGTGCGGCCGATGCGGTGGATGTGCACTTCAGGATCCCATGCCAGCTGGAAGTTCACCACCAACGCCAGCGATTTGATATCCAGTCCGCGTGCAGCCACGTCAGTGGCAATCAGCACGCGGATGCTGCCGTTGGCGAAACGGATCAGCACACGTTCACGATCGCGCTGCTCCAAATCGCCATGCAGTGCCAGTGCACTGATCTGACGATCGTTCAATGCCGCTGCGACGTCATCACACTCACGTTTGGTATTACAGAACACCACGCAAGAAGCGGGCTGCTGCTGGCTGAGCAGGGCACTGAGCAGATTGCCACGCTCACTGGCGCTGGCTTCGATAAATTGCTGATCAATGGCAGGCAGTTCCGCTTTGTCTTCCGTGGCCACGGCCAATGCATCGCGCTGGAAACGCTGGCTGAGGCTGGCGATGGTATCCGGCCAGGTGGCAGAGAACAGCAGCGTCTGGCGTGCATCCGGTGTGAAACCAATGATCGCTTCCATATCGTCGCGGAAGCCCATCTCCAGCATGCGATCGGCTTCATCTAACACCAGCGTTTGCAGTGCGTTGAGATCGAGGTTGTCGCGCTTCAGGTGATCAAGGATGCGGCCCGGCGTGCCGACCACAATTTGCGGTGCGTGCACCAGCGAATCGCGTTGCGCACTCATCGGTTGACCGCCACACAGCGTCAATATTTTGATGTTGCGGGTAAAACGTGCCAGCTGACGCAGCACATTACTCACCTGATCGGCCAGTTCACGCGTTGGACACAGAATCAACGCCTGAGTTTGGCTTCGGGTGTTGTCAATGCGCTGCAGCAAGCCAATACCAAAGGCTGCCGTTTTACCGCTGCCGGTTTTCGCCTGCGCACGCACATCGCGCCCTTCAAGAATGGCGGGCAATGAAGCCGCCTGAATAGGTGTCATGGCGTCGAAGCCCATCTCGCGCAGGTTGTCGAGTTGGCTGGCAGGGAGTTGCGTCAGGGTAGAAAAAGCGGTCACGGGAATGTCTCAAATAGCGGTCAGGATTGCGGCGGTCAGTCTCGCAGAAAGGGCTGCTATCGGCAATGCAAATCGCGCAATTGATAACACATTGAAATCAATTAGCGTGACGATCGTTTGATTAAATTTTCGCCTTTAATAGGTGTAAAATTCTAATCATTTTATTCTTTGTGACCGGTTGCTTCAAAAGATGTGAAACGTCTTTCCTGAATGAAAAGGTGCAATTAGCGTTGATAAAGGGACTATGTAGCGTCTTTTTGACCTGTTTTTGTCTATGTTACGCTTATGTGTCACTTAAGATGGGTAAAATTCCGATTAAAATAACCTGCCGTTTTGCTTTATATTTGGCGCGCCATTTGGCAAACAATAATATCTTCAGAGGTCCACTTTGAGTCTTTACGTCCAGGGACAAAACGAAGACATTCTGAAAATCGTCGGCCGCGCCGTGTTAACCCTGCATCTGCACGGAGAGACCTTATCTTCGGATAAAGTCAGCTCCATGATTGCCTGTTACGCGGAAGAAGAGCCAGCTAGCGACGATGAAAACCAGCGTTTGTATGCGCTGGCGATTCAGATGTTATCGTAAATCCAGCAACTCGTATGGGGCGCTTGCCGCCCCTGCATTTACCGTTCATCAAGCCTCCGTAAGGAGGCTTTTTTGATCTCAGACGCTGAACACCGGCATACCGCTGTGGAAGGTGGCTCGTACCAGCGAGATGCGGGCGACAGCCTCAGCGGAGCAGCTCGCCTCAACCAGCATCATGCTGGCGTCATCCTGGACTTTCGGCCACTGGCGCTCGCCCTGGTTCGATAGCGGCAAGATGCCGCCGGTGGCAATGTGCAGTGCCCGGCTCAAACCAAACTCATCCGAACCGCGATAGAGTTGTGCATACAGGTTGGCTTTCTCCAGCATGCTGCCGGTGCCAAACGGTGACCAGTGATCGATCACGCTGTCGGTGCCGGTCATTACCGTGATGCCCGCGGCCTGCAATTGCGGTAACGGCATGGTGAGTTTGCCGATGGGGATGGTGGACGCCACGCTCATCTGTTGTTCAGCCATGCCTGCAATCATCTTATCGAGCGTTTTGCCTTCCAGCGTGGCCAGCGCAAAGCCATGGCTCAGCGTCACTCTGCCTTTGAGCGGCGGGTTCTTCGCGATGGTGTCCACCATATACTGAATGGCCGCCACGCCAGAAGGTGCGGTTTCGTGCAGATGGATATCGACGCCACGATCAAAATCGAGCGCAATCTGGAACATGACATCCAGCGAGGCCTGCATCGCGCCATCCACATTGGTGGGATCCAATCCGCCAACGTACTGCACGCCCATCTGCATCGCTTCGCGCATCAGGCCATCCACTTTGGAATGCAGTAAACCGTGCTGTGGGAAGGCGACAATTTCACAGGGAAATTCGGGGTGGTTCGCCAGCGCCCGCTTCAGATGCTCCAGGCTTTTTAGGCCACTCACCGGATCGATGTTGCAGTGGCTGCGTGCTTCGGTGGTGCCTTTACTGTGCAGCAAACCGATCAAAGCTTCGGCACGCGCCTGTGAGGTGGGCAGTAACTGCGGGATTAATACCTGCTCACGGGCAATCATATCCATGATGGTTTTGCCCTGACGTGGGCGTGGCGCTTGCCAGGGGCCACTATAAAATGTTTTGTCCAGGTGGATGTGCATGTCACGGGTGCGCGGCAACAGCAGCGAACCATGGGCATCCCACTGCGGAATGTCGGCGTTGCGCGCTTTACCAGCGGCTTCGATGGCGGCAAATTTGCCGTCTTTAACAGTGATATCGTAAAGCGCAGTACGCGTCGCGATGATGTCGTTGCCGTCACGCTCAAAGCCTTCCTCGAGGCGTACGTTGAGCAATTGGTAATGATCCACGCGCGGCGGCGGCGTAGAGATTGGCGCTGCGGCGGAAGAGGGCGATGAGGCGGCGGCGTTCATACCGGCTGCCAGCAGGCTTCCGGCTGCGGTGAGGCGGACGCCCTGGCTAATGAAATCGCGACGGCTAGGTGAAGTGAGGTGCATCAGAGGCTCCAGTCAACAAGTAAAACGTTAATCTGGCAAAACCCGGGGCGCGGCGCTGCGATATTTCCCACTGCTGAGCAGTGGGAAAATCACTGCCACTTTAACTGGCAAAATTCCACTAACGCCACGGCCAGCGCCTGTTGCAAATCATCCTGTGGAGAGCGGCAAAACAGCGCCAGCTCAAAGTGGCTGATCGGCGGTAAGCCTGCGGCTTCGTCCAGCACACGATGGCCGGGCAGGCGACAACTGGCAGGCAGCAGCGTTAAACCTAATCCGGCCGCGCTGGCACTGGCGAGTGCCACCAGACTGGCGCTGCTGTAGCTGATGCGCCAGCTGCGGCCCAGCGCATCCAGCGTCTGACACATCTCCTCGCGATACAGTCCCTGCTGGGGAAATACCACCAGCGGCACTGGCGTCTGCTCAAAGCAGGGGTGTTCGGCGCTGTCCAGCCACAGCAGGGGCTCCGGTCGCGCTGCCAATGGGCGTTCACCGCCGGGTTGCTTGATCAGCATGATATCCAGCTCTTCTCGCTGCCACGCACGATGCAAGTCGACATACATGCCGCTCATCACATCGAGGCGCAGCTGCGGATGCTCGCGGCTGAACTGCGCCAGCAGTGCTGCGGTGGGGGCAGCAAAATCCTCCGGTACGCCGAGGCGCAGGACGCCATCGCGCCACTTGTCGCTCAGCACATCGTGCGCTTCACCGTTGAGCGCAATAATGCGGCGGGCATAGCCCAGTAATTTCTCTCCCTCTTCAGTTAACACCACCTGATGCGAGGTGCGCTCCAGCAACGCTTTGCCAATCATCTCCTCCAGGCGGCGCACCTGCTGGCTGACGGTGGATTGCGATAGATGCACGCGGTCGGCGGCGCGCGTAAAGCTGGCGGTTTCGCATACCGCAACAAAACTGAGTAACTGCTGTGGCGTAAACATCGGCTGACGATTCATTTTTCCACTGATCACTATGGTGTTATTTCATTTCCAAATAGTAATCATTGCTGCGACCCTGACAACCTTTCTACTGCAGGATTGTGTATGAACCGACATTCCAACGGATTGACGCTCGCCGCTTTGGTGCTGGCCGGGCTCAATATGCGTCCGTTACTGACTTCTGTTAGCCCATTGCTGGGCGAACTGCGCCAGGCCATGAGTCTCTCTTCCATTGCCGCTTCGTTGTTACCCGCCGTACCGATGGTGATGATGGGCGCGGTGGCGCTACTCAGTGCCTCCCTGATGCAACGTGTTCCGCTGCAACGTTTGTTGATCGCCGGGCTGGCCCTGCTGCTGCTGGCGCTGGCCGCACGCGGTGTGATTCACGACGGGCAATGGCTGGTTGTCAGCGCGCTTTTTGCCGGGCTGGGGGTTGGCGTGGTGCAGATGGCGATGCCAGGGTTGATCCGCCAGCGCTTTGCCCAGCGCAGCGCCCCCGTTACCGGGTTGTGGGCGGGCGCGTTGATGGGCGGCGGAGGATTGGGGGCAGCACTCTCGCCGTGGCTCAGTGCGCATTTCGGCTGGTCACTGGCGCTCACCGGTTGGGCACTGCCCGTATTGCTGGCGATTGTGCTGTGGTGGATCGTGCGTGTGCCGGTGGCGCAAAGCGCAGAGTCGGTATCTATGCCCTCGCTATGGCGAAAACCGCGCGCCTGGTCGCTGGCACTCAGTTTTGGCCTGGTCAATGGCGGTTATGCCACGTGCGTCGCCTGGCTTCCGGATGCTTATCACCACCTTGGCTGGTCAGCACAGGCGGGCGGCTCGTTACTGGGGGTGATGATCCTTTGCCAGGTGGCTGGCGCATTATTGATGCCCTTGCTGGCGCGCAAGGCGGATCGTCGTCCACAGCTGATCATCAGTCTGGTTTGCCAGCTGGTCGGTATGTGCGGTTTCCTGTTTGCTCCCCTGCTGGCGCCATGGTTGTGGGCGGCGATTGCCGGATTTGGTTTAGGGGCTGCGTTCCCGCTGGCGATGGTGCTGGCGCTCGATCACCTGCCACATCCGCAGGCGGGTGCACGCCTGGTGGCGTTTATGCAGGGCGCAGGTTTCATCATCGCCGGGTGTATGCCGTTTATCGCCGGTCAGTTGCAGGTGCTGACGCGCAGTTTTACCAGCGTGTGGATGATGCAGGGCGCCGTAACGGTGGGATTGATCGTGCTGAATCTTCGCTTTCATCCCCACAGTTATCGTCGGGCCTTTGGTCAGACAGAATGATGATTGGTCCTACCAAAGCGATTTAAATGTTGCCACATCGTCACAGAACACGAAAAATAACCCCAGCCTCGTTGCTTTAGGTTAACAATGCATTAACTATCTGGAGCCAGAAAGCCCCACACTGCAATTTGGTCCTACCAATTTCAGTGAGCAGAAGGGCAAGACCTGCGGCGCAAACCTGCATTGCCGTTGCGCTGCACTCATCTGGTAACCTCTGGAGATAACGGCATGCCGGTGTGGCAACAAAACTACGATCCTCTCAACAATCTGTGGCTCTCCAGCCTGGTGGCGGTGATCCCGATTGTGTTCTTCTTCTTCGCCCTGCTGAAGCTCAAGCTGAAAGGCTATCAGGCGGGCACCGCCACGGTGGTGATTGCACTGCTGGTGGCGCTGTTCCTGTATGGCATGCCGTTGGGCCAGGCGCTGGCTTCCGTGGTCTATGGCTTCCTGTACGGCCTGTGGCCAATCGCCTGGATCATCGTCGCGGCAGTATTTGTGTATAAAATCTCGGTGAAAACCGGGCAATTCGACATCATCCGTGCTTCGATCCTCTCCATCACACCCGATCAGCGCTTGCAGATGCTGATCGTCGGATTCTCCTTCGGCGCGTTTCTCGAAGGGGCGGCGGGTTTTGGCGCACCGGTGGCAATCACCGCAGCCCTGCTGGTGGGATTGGGCTTTAATCCGCTGTACGCGGCTGGCTTATGCTTGATCGTCAACACCGCGCCAGTAGCCTTTGGTGCGATGGGGATTCCGATTATTGTCGCCGGGCAAGTCACCGGACTCGACAGCTTCCAGATTGGCCAGATGGCCGGGCGTCAATTGCCGTTCCTGACCCTCATTGTGCTGTTCTGGATCATGGCGATTATGGATGGCTGGCGCGGTATCAAGGAAACATGGCCAGCAGTGATCGTCGCGGGTGGATCGTTTGCCATTGCGCAGTTCCTCAGCTCCAACTTCCTTGGCCCGGAATTGCCGGACATCATCTCGTCACTGGCCTCTCTTGTCTGCCTCACGCTGTTCCTGCGCCGCTGGAAGCCAGTACGTATTTTCCGTTTCGATGAGAAAACCGCCGTTGACCCGACGCAAACCTCTCAGCGCTATACGCTGGGCCAGATTGTGCGCGCGTGGATGCCATTCCTGTTCCTCACGGCTACCGTCACTCTGTGGAGCATTCCGCCGTTCAAGGCGCTGTTTGCTAAAGGTGGCGTGATGTATGACTGGGTGTTTAGCGTTCCGGTACCGCTGCTGCATGAGCTGGTGGCACGTATGCCGCCGGTGGTGAGTGCGGCAACGCCTTATGCGGCCATCTTCAAGTTTGATGTGCTGTCAGCCACCGGTACAGCGATTATCGTGGCGGCGGTGCTGTCCGTGATCTGGCTGCGTATGAAGCCCGCTGCGGCGATCCAGACCTTCGGTGAGACGCTGAAAGAACTGGCACTGCCCATCTACTCCATCGGTATGGTGCTGGCCTTCGCCTTTATCTCCAACTACTCCGGATTGTCTGCCACACTGGCCTTAGCGCTGGCGCACACCGGCAATGCCTTTACTTTCTTCTCGCCGTTCCTTGGCTGGCTTGGCGTGTTTCTGACAGGATCTGATACCTCTTCAAATGCGTTGTTCGCGGCGTTGCAGGCCACCACCGCGCAGCAGATTGGTGTGTCGGATGTGCTGCTGGTGGCCGCCAACACCACGGGTGGCGTGACGGGTAAGATGATTTCACCTCAGTCGATCGCCATCGCCTGCGCCGCCGTGGGGCTGGTGGGTAAAGAGTCGGATCTGTTCCGCTTTACCGTTAAACACAGTCTGATCTTCACCTGCATGGTGGGGGTGATCACAACGCTGCAAGCTTATGTCTTAACCTGGATGATTCCATGACAGAAAACACGCCGCGATTAGCGGAAACGCTACGGGCGCGATTGCTCGCCTGGATTGAGGAACACCAGCTGGAGCCGGGTATGCGCTTACCGGCCGAGCGCCAGCTGGCCGCTGAGTTCGGTGTGTCACGCTCATCATTGCGTGAGGCGATTCAGCAGCTGATCAGTAGCGGCGTGTTAATCAGTAAACGCGGCGGCGGTACCTGGCTGTGTGAGCCGCAGGAGCCCTGGTCGGAACAGCGTATTGTTGAGCCGATTCGCCAACTGCTGGCGGACGATCCCGATTATCGCTGGGATATTCTGGAAGCGCGCCACGCCATCGAAGCCAGCACCGCCTGGCACGCCGCCTTGCGTGCCACTGAAGCGGATAAAGAGAAGCTGCGCCTCGCTTTTGATGCTCTGCTCAAGATGCACGACTGTGACGATCCCGATATCGCGGCGCAGGCCGACCTGCGCTTCCATCTCGCCATCGCTGAGGCCTCGCACAATGTAGTGCTGCTGCAAACCATGCGTGGTTTCTTCGATTTGCTGCAGTCTTCGGTACTGCATAGCCGCCAGCGCATGTACACCCAGCCGGTGATTTTTAATCGCCTGAATGAACAGCACCAGGCGATGTTCGATGCGGTGATGGCCGGTGATGCCGAGGCGGCACGCCAGGCAGCGATGGATCACCTCGGCTTTGTGCATACCACCTTGAAATCACTCCATGAAGATGAAGCCCGGCAGGCGCGCATTACCCGCTTGCCAGGCGAATCCCTGGATAATCGTAAGGAAAAAAACTGATGATCATCTCTGCAGCCAGTGACTATCGCGCCGCGGCGCAACGCATCCTGCCCCCGTTCCTGTTCCACTATCTTGACGGCGGCGCGTATGCCGAACACACCCTGAAGCGCAATGTGTCCGATCTGTCGGACGTGGCGCTGCGTCAGCGGGTGCTGAAGAACATGTCCGATCTCAGTCTGGAAACCAAACTGTTCAACGAAACGCTGTCGATGCCGGTCGCGTTAGCGCCCGTGGGGTTGTGCGGCATGTACGCGCGACGCGGGGAAGTGCAGGCCGCGCGTGCAGCGGCACTGAAAGGTATTCCGTTCACGCTCTCCACGGTATCGCTGTGCCCGATTGAAGAGGTAGCGCCAGCCATTAATCGTCCGATGTGGTTCCAGCTGTATGTGCTGCGCGATCGTGGTTTTATGCGCAACGCACTGGAACGCGCGAAAGCGGCGGGCTGCTCGACGCTGGTCTTTACCGTGGATATGCCGACGCCGGGCGCGCGTTATCGTGATGCGCATTCGGGCATGAGCGGGCCAAATGCGGCGATGCGTCGCTACTGGCAGGCGGTGACGCATCCGCAGTGGGCGTGGGATGTCGGGGTGCATGGGCGTCCGCACGATCTCGGTAATATCTCCGCTTATCTTGGCAAGCCTACCGGACTGGAAGATTATATTGGCTGGCTGGCGAACAACTTTGACCCGTCGATCTCATGGAAAGATCTGGAGTGGATTCGTGAGTTTTGGGATGGGCCAATGGTGATCAAAGGCATTCTGGATCCCGAAGATGCGCGTGATGCGGTGCGCTTCGGCGCGGACGGCATTGTGGTCTCGAACCACGGTGGACGCCAGCTGGATGGCGTGCTGTCATCGGCGCGCGCACTGCCCGCCATTGCAGACGCCGTGAAAGGCGATATTGCCATTCTGGCCGACAGCGGTATCCGCAACGGGTTGGATGTGGTGCGCATGATCGCCCTCGGTGCAGACACTGTCCTGCTGGGTCGCGCCTTTATCTATGCGCTGGCGACGCATGGTCAGCGTGGCGTTGAGAATTTGCTGAATTTGATCGAAAAAGAGATGAAAGTGGCGATGACGCTGACCGGGGCCAAAACCATTGCCGAGATCACCCAGGACTCGCTGGTGCAGGCGAATGCGCTGCTGAGCGAAGCGGGTTTACATCCGGCTCGACCGCGTGCCGTGAGCTGAGGCGCGGAAAGCAAAATGAGTGGAGTTGTCTATACTGACTGCTGTCTGACTAACAGGAGGAATGACATGACCATTCATAAGAAAGGATCGGCCCATTGGGAAGGCGACATCAAAGGCAAGGGTACGGTGAGCACCGAAAGTGGCGTGCTGAGCAACCAGCCTTATGGCTTCAATACCCGCTTTGAGGGTGAGAAGGGCACCAATCCGGAAGAGCTGATCGGTGCTGCACATGCGGCGTGCTTCTCCATGGCGTTGTCGCTGATGCTGGGTCAGGCTGGGCATCCGCCTAAAAGCATCGACACCACCGCGGATGTGTCCCTGGACAAGAAAGGTGAAGGTTTTGCCATTACCAAAATTGCACTCACCAGCACCATCGCGCTGCCAGGCATCGACAGTGCCAAATTTGATGAGATTATTCAGAAAGCCAAAGCGGGCTGCCCGGTATCTCAGGTGCTTAATGCCGAGATTAGCCTGGACTACACGCTGAATAATTAATCGCCCTTACGGGTTACCAGCGGTAGAATAGCGATGCGCCTTAGGGCGCATCGTTGCTTTCTGCCGTCTGGAGGATGCGTGGGGAAAAAACTGGCTGCAACTAAACACTGGAAAATGATTGTGGTGCTGCTGTGCATCTGCGGCGCGCTGATGCTGATTCGCTGGGCGGCGATGATATGGGGCTGAAAGACTGGATCTGCCGCCATAAGCTCGGCGTGCTAGTGATGGTGATTTTGGTGCTGGAAGGGGTGCACTATCTGCTGACCGCCTCCTGGTTGCCATGGCAACTCGGTTGATTCAGGCGTACTCGCTGTCTGGATGGCGAACGTTACGCACACTGCTGCGCGCAATGCGATAGGCCTTGCGTGGGTCGCCCGCCACAAACTCAAAGGTCGGCGAGTAGTAGAATGGCAACCAGCCTTCAAAGCTGCTCTCCCACTCCCAACGCACCGGGCAGGGCCAGAGAATGCCATCATACAAAATGTAATAAACCCAGCGTCCGTTTGGACGACGGGGGCGAGTAGTCTTCATGGGATTCACAACGGTAATAGTGTAAAGCAGCTTATATTTTGGACGCTATGCGCCAATCTTGCAATGCCGCCTGGCTTATTTTTGTACAGTTCAAATAAAACTGGCACCGAATTAACGGTGCACTTCCCCGCACAGCAGGACCACATTCGGCCGGACTTTATGTATGCGGTCGGCCATTTGCTCACAGGCCACTTTGGTTGGGTAGATACGTTCTGACACGGGTAAGGCGTCACAGGCATCATGTCCACACGCGCTCACTAACAACACAAAACCAATCAGCATGATTGGACTCCTTTAACACGTTCCTGATGATACGGAAGCAGTGGCTGTTCGTTCCTTTTTTTAATCCAGTATAGCCAAACGGCACGAGAGTCAATGATCACCCTGAGCGGCCTGGTGGTGCGAACGGCGAGATTATAACCAGACGGACGCACAACAGCAGTACAATCTGGGCTAAACTGTGCGGCCCTGACAAAAATGATGAGTGAGTGACCAATGTTGAACGAAATTGCCCATCCGGCCAGCAGCCCAAAACAAGCCGCGCTGCAACTGGTGATTGAACTGGTGCGTGCAGGCAAACTCAGCCCAATGCAAGGCGATGCTTCAAACATGATTTCTATTTACGAGCAGTTCAAAGCCCATTTTGAGGCGGACAAGCACAAAGACTCGGCCATTTCCTGATGCTTTTATTCTGAAAACAGCGCAATCTCTTGCGCTGTTTTTTTATGCATAGAACCAGGCGGGCAGAATCGCGATCAGGTTATTCAGCGTATGCAGGAAGATGGGCAGCGCGAGGCTATTGCTGCGCAGACGGGCGTAACACAGCAACAGTGAAAACAGCGTCAGGGCCACGATGGTTTCCCAATGCACGTATTGCGTGTGCATCGCGGCGAACAGCAGCGAGGTGAGCAGCATGCAGGCGAAGCGACTTTTCGGCGCCCATAACAGAAACCCCTGTAACAGAAAACCGCGGAACAACACCTCTTCAAACACTGGCGCGAGCAGCACGGCGGTCAGCAGCAGGATCAACATCGAACTGCGACCCTGTTGGCTCTGGGCAATCAACCAGCCTTCCGGTTGCAGGAATTGCGTTTGCGCCACCATCAGTGCCACCAGCGCACCCACAAACAGCAACGCCTGGCCGGGACGCAGATATCCCAGCGGAATGTCAGTGCGGCGTTGGCAGTAAAAACGATACAGCGGGTAAATTACCGCGAATTCGAACAAGCAGAGCACCGGCACCAGTAAACCGTTATTACGCAGCGCCCCATAGTTGGGAAACAGCGTAATCAGCATGGTCACGACGTAATACACCACAAAGCTCGCGGCGTAGAACAGCGTCAGCGTCACCTTGTCGGATTGGGTGTCCATAGTCAGCTCAATGGGCAGAGGAAAACGCATAGTAGCAATGGCGATCATTGCTGTCGAGATGGCCCCACACAGAATCGCACTGCTCAAAAATTCCGCCGTGAGGACTAAATCTGCGGCGGCCTGCGCCGATAACCGAAAAAACCATTACAGGACAGAGGCGCCATGAACGCGCACCCTGTCTTCTTTTTTGCTGCCTCTGTTTTGCGAGCATATTGCATGAATTCTGAGTATCACCGGCACGCGACCTTGCCTGCCAGGGCTAATATGGAAGCACACACCGTTCGGGTGACGCGACGCAGTCTGCGCACTCTGACATCGCTGCTGTTTGGCGTGCTGCTGCTTTCAGTCGTGATGGTGCTGGTGATAGCCCACCGACAAAACAGCGACTCGATCCAGCAGGATGTCAACCTGATGCGCCAGGCCTGGCTACAGCAGCAGGAGAAGATGATCATCGATGTGCGTGATTATGCGAACTGGGGGGAAGGCTGGAAAAATTTGCACCTGACGGTGAATAAAGTCTGGGCGTGGGACGAAGAGAACTTTGGCCCCAGCCTGTACAAAGAGTATCACTACGATGGCGTGTTTGTGATCGATGGCGCCGGCAAAACGCGCTATGCGGTGGTGAATGGCAAATTGTCAGAGGCGTCGCTGGAGAGCTGGTTAGGTGGGCAAGCTGCACTATTGCTGGCCGCCGCACGTCACCAGCCCGAAGATGGCATCACACGTAACGTGATAATCAATCAGCAGCCGGCATTGGTGGTGGCCGCACCGATCACCCCAGGCAAGGTGCCCGATCTCCCCACCATCTCTGGCCCTTCTTCGGTGATGGTGTTCGTCAACATCATGACTCCGGAAAAACTGCAGGCGCTGGGCAAATCGCTCAATGTGATTGCGCCGCGTATTGCGAATGGCTTAAACGATGCGTTGTATGAACCGCGTCTGGTCGAACCGGTGATTCAGGGCGAATCGCTGGTATTGCGCTGGCAGGCCAAAAATCCCGGTTTTGGTGTGATATGGCTGATGATGCCGCTGTTGCTGTTTACGGCGTTAGCGGTTGCGCTGGTGACGCGCCGGGTGATTCGCCATGCGCTGCATAATGCAGTTATTTCCGATCGTCGCTTTGAAATGCTGGCCATCAGCCAGCGTGAACTGGCGAACAGTGAAGAGCGTTTTCGCGATCTTGCAGAAGCGGCCTCGGACTGGATTTGGGAAGTGGACGATCAGGGCCGCCTTTGCTATCTCTCCTCGCGGTTTGCCGCCGTGACAGGACACGAGGTCAAAAGCTGGATTGGGCGGCCGCTGGATCAACTCCTCAGTCATCCCAGCCATTCGCTGGTGGCCTGGCTGTTGCGTCAGGGCGATGAAATGCAGCATGTGCCGCTGCGCTGCCAGTTTATGGCCGCCAATGGTGAGCGCCGCATCGGCGAATTGATGGCGAAAACCATTCGTCGTAATGGACTGCGCACCGGCTTTCGCGGCACGGTGTCCGATATTACCCATGAGGTGGATGCAGAAGCGCGCATCCAGTTCCTGTCACGTCATGATTTGCTCACTGGCCTCGCCAACCGCATGCAGCTACAGGAATTCCTGACCACACATCTGGAAAATGCCACGCAAGAGGCACCGCTGTTTGTGATCAGCTTCGATCTCGATCAGTTCAAACCGATCAACGATTCTTGGGGCCACGCGGTGGGCGATGTGGTGCTGAATGAGATCTCTCAACGGCTGAAAAACCTGATCGGCCCAGATGAACTGGCGGCACGACTGGGCGGAGATGAGTTTATTCTACTGCTGCGCGAAAGCTCGCGCGCCGGTCTGGAGTATCGCTGCCGCGCACTGCAACGCGCCGTACATCAGCCGATTATCAGCGGATCGCATCAACTGAGTCTTACAGCCAGCATGGGCATCGTCAGCGCACCGCAGGACGCCAGCCAACCGGAAGCCTTGCTACGGCTTGCGGACATCGCTCTCGGCCAGGCACGCACGGCTGGACGCGATCGCTGGGTATGGTACTCCAACGATATGGCCAACCATATTCAATCGAAGCGCGATATGGTGCAGGCGATTGAAGAGGCGCTGCGCAACAACACATTTTCACTGCACTACCAGCCGCGCTATCAACTGCAAACGGGACAGCTGGCTGGCGCAGAGGCGCTGATTCGCTGGCAGGTGGGCGAGGATAAATGGATTACCCCTGACCGCTTTATTCCGCTGGCGGAAGAGAATGGGCTGATCGCTGCCATCAGTGACTGGGTGCTCATGCGCGCCTGCCATGATGCCAGCGATTGGGGCGACCAGCGCTATGTATCCGTGAACATTTCACCGGTGGAGTTCCGCAACAGCGATCTGGTGGATCGTGTGGCGCATGCGCTGGCGGTTAGCGGCTTACCGGCCACCCGACTGGAGCTGGAGATCACTGAAAACGTCACCTTCGAGCATCCCGATCGTGCGCTGGAAATCATGCAGGGGCTGCGTGCGCTTGGCGTGCGGCTAACGGTCGATGATTTTGGCACCGGCTATGCCGCATTGGGTTACCTGAAAACCTTCCCGTTCAATGGTTTGAAAATCGATCGATCGTGGATGAAAGAGTTCCCGGAATCCAGGCAGGCGCAATCAGTGGTGGCGGGGATTGTCGGATTGGCACGCGCCTTTGCGCTCACCATCACGGCAGAAGGGATTGAAACCGAAGCGCAACTCAACGAGCTAAAAGCGCTGTCGTGTGAAGAGGGGCAGGGCTATTTTCTTGGCAAACCGATGCCGCTTGCGGCATTTAATGCGCGTTTGCAGGATGAAAAAGAGGCCGCTCAATAGGCGGCCTCTCGTTGATGGCGGCCGTTTTGCCGCCAGCATTATCGTGGCTTAGCGCACCCGAACCGCAACCACGGTCATCAGGATGGCAAAGCCGATAAAAATAGCAAGTTCCATCATCGTCTCCTCAGATAATTCTTAGTTAATTATAGTGACTGAGTGCGTAATTTTTAGACAGCGCGTGCGATTAATCCTGGAAAATGAGAGGAAGATCGCGTGTTACAGCACAATTCTTCGACCAATCCGCTGGCATTGTTTTCACATCAACGGCTTGCTTTGTTACTCTCGGGAATGGTTCGTTTACTATC
Organism: Pantoea sp. EABMAA-21; assembly: GCF_030053335.1. Lineage (NCBI taxonomy): Bacteria > Pseudomonadati > Pseudomonadota > Gammaproteobacteria > Enterobacterales > Erwiniaceae > Pantoea > Pantoea sp. EABMAA-21. Next base: position 242,247 of record NZ_JASGBX010000005.1, on the reverse strand, counting down.
CAGGAGGAGAAACTTGTGACCCATTATGGAAAAGCGTTACTGGCCACGGCCTTTTTTGCCTTAACCGCCTGCCAGTCAGCCAGCAAACCGGACAGCACCGCTGCCGCCAGCCACGATCCCGAAACCGATCAGTGTGGCGCATCGCAATATCAGAATTATATCGGCCAGCCACTGAGCAGCCTTGATACCCAACGCTTTGCGGTGCCGGTGCGCGCCATTCCGTGGAACGGTGCCGTCACCATGGACTTCAACCTGCGCCGCCTGAACTTTACTGCTGATCAGAGTGGTAAAATTTCGCGGGTTTATTGCGGATAAATTCAAACGGACATCGCATTGTCATTGGGCTGTCATGGCGCCGGGCGAGGATAGCTGCGCATTACGGAGATTTCCTCGTCACTCTCGAATATGCAATGCTCGTCTTGTTTCTTCCCGCCTCGGCGGGAATTTTTTTATCTATTAATCCGTACTGGATTGATGAGGAGCGACGATGAGACACACCAAAAAAATTCTGCTAATCACCCTGCTATTAAGTCCACTGACGCACGCCTCGAGCGAAGCCGCCTGGCAGCAAAACAGCCAAACCCGGCAGCAAGCCTGTCTGAAAGCCAGCGGCCTGAAAGGGGTGAAGGTGGTGGGGAAACCGATTCAGTATGACGACAGCGTCGGCTACGACGCGGTACTGCTGGAAGGGCGTTATCCGCAGAAGCACATGAAAAATCAGATTGGGCGTGAGCTGTGCCTGTACCAGCGTACAAGCGGAAAAGCGGTGGTCAGCGAGGCCGATCACCTGCGCGCAGTGAAGTAACACGATATTGAGGCGCGCCCGCTTACGGCGCGTCTTGAAGTCCCTGAACGCTGCAGATGTCCTTTAAATCCACCGCACATAAGGCGATTTCTTCGGTGGTTTAATGACGGTACCTTACGGCTTTTGTTGCCTGTCTTCCAGCAACTGCGCCAGCAAATTACGATAGCTTTGGAGCTGCTGCTCATCCCCTTCAAACTCCAGTTTGGCAATCACCCGCGCAATGATCGCTTTGCTGGTCGCGGGCTGACCATCATCCATCAATTCGCGCATGATCGCTGCCAGCAGATCGCTCTCGTGCGGCGCATGCCAGGCAGGGCTGTTAAAGTAGTCGGTAATCGCCCGACTGGCGCTGTTAGGATGTATTCTCATGGCTGACCTCCGCAGAGACAACGATGCCCACCGCCGGTTATTGGCAGCATTGGGAAATATGGGTTAAGCATGGGAACTGTCCAGAACCGGCAGCGCCTCGCCAGCGATGGCCGGTGATTTTTTAAACATAGATGCGGCGTCGAATATTGTCAGTAATGGATAGACATATTTTTTCACGTTTGCGCTTCGTCGCGACGCGCTTATCTTGCTGAGTTGTTTGTTACAGCACATAAAGACACTATAAATCGTGTCCCTTACACTATTTGCTGTGAGCAGAATCACGCAAGGCAGCGGAAAACCGCGTTTTTAACCCGATGCCATGTTTTGCCGTCCAGCGATGTTATGAGGTTGTTAGACTGAACCCTCATTTCATTTTTTCTGATGTAGATGCCCATGCTACGCTCCATCGAGTCCTGGAAGGTCAATCTGATTTCGGTCTGGTTTGGCTGCTTTTTCACTGGATTGGCCATCAGCCAGATCATTCCCTTCCTGCCGCTCTACGTTGAGGAACTCGGTATCCATGGCGCCAATGCACTGAGCGTCTGGTCGGGTCTCACCTTCAGTATCACCTTCATCGTATCTGCTGCGGTGGCACCGCTGTGGGGCAGTCTGGCTGACCGCAAAGGGCGCAAGCTGATGCTGTTACGCGCATCCTTTGGCATGGGCGCGGTGATTCTGTTGCAGGCGTTTGTGACCGAAGCATGGCAACTGCTGCTGCTGCGTGCGCTAATGGGCCTGACATCCGGTTATATTCCTAATGCGATGGCGCTGGTGGCCGCTCAGGTTCCGCGTGAGCGCAGCGGCTGGGCATTGAGCTGTGTCTCCACCGGGCAAATTGGCGGTGTGATTCTGGGGCCGATGATTGGCGGGCTGCTGGCTGACTGGCTGGGACTGCGCATGGTGTTTATTGTCACGGCAGTGCTGTTGATGGTGAGCTTCCTTGTCACGTTGTTCCTGATCAAAGAGACCGGCTACACGCCAGTGAGCAAGCAGGACAAAATGAGCGGACGCGAGGTGTTCCGCAGCCTCGACAATCCTCGCCTGATGATGTGTCTGTTCGTCACCACCATGGTGATCCAGATGTGTAACGGTTCGGTGAACCCGATCCTGACGCTGTTCGTGCGTGAGCTGGCGCCCGATGCGCAGAATCTTGCTTTCCTCAGTGGTGTGATTGCCGCACTGCCGGGCGTTTCGGCGCTGATCTCCGCCCCTCGTTTGGGTAAGCTGGGCGATCGCATTGGCACGCAGCGCATTCTGATGGGCACCATGCTGTTTTCTCTGGTGTTGCTGATGGCGATGTCATTCGTTACCAGCGCCACTCAGTTAGGCGTGCTGCGTTTCCTGCTGGGCTTTGCCGATGGCGCGATGATGCCTGCAGTACAAACGCTGCTGGTACGCCACTCGCGCGATAATGTCACCGGACGCATCTTTGGCTACAACCAATCCTTTATGTATCTCGGCAACGTGGCCGGCCCGCTATTGGGTGCGGCGGTGTCTGCTGCGACCGGCTATCGCTGGGTCTTCTTCGCTACCGCCGTGGTGGTGCTGTTGAATGTCCTGCTTCTGCGCCGCTTCTATCGCCGCCCGAAAACTGAGCTGACTCCACCGCTGAGCCAGCAAGGTGAGGCGGCGAAGAAGTCTACTGGCGCAGCGTCAGCGCGTAGTGCCACTGCTGCTGAGAAAGCAAAAACTCCGGGCTGACGCTGGGGCTCCAGGAATCGTCACCGCCCACGCCCATATGGAAGCCATCAAGGTGCAGCCAGCAGCCTTCCTCTTCCCGCAACAGATGGCGATGCGAGGTATCACGCAGCTGTTCGAGGCTGTAGCGGCTGAGCGAGAACGCAAAATCGCCGCTCGCCTGCCAGCTGCCGGTATCAAGCTGGCGCGTACCGCAGCGCAATCCATTTTCACCGGGAAACACATAGGCGGTACTCAGCGAAGTCAGCGGCTGCTGCCAGTGTGAAAACTGCGCCGCCAGCTGACGATCCGGATAGTTTTCATGCGGGCCCAGGCCGAGCCAGCTCACACTCTGCGGCGCGCTCCTCAACTGACAACGCAACCCGATGCGCGCGGGAGCAGGCAAGCCCGGCGCCTGTTGCACCTCGACACTGACGCTCAACTCACCGTTGCCACCGATCTGATAACGCTTGTGGCTGGTAAAGATCACCTGCCCATTGGCCTCCCACTGATGCCAGGTTTCAATCAGCACGCTGTGTTTCAGACTATCGACCTGCATATCCAGCAGCACCGCTTCCAGCTGGTTATAGCCCGCGTGTTTCCAGCGCTCCACCCAGGCATTGGGATCGACATTGGCGGCTTCACTGGTGCCGATATCGTTATCAATCGGCGCGCGTACAAAGCACTCCTGCAATGACGTCAGCATCGTCTCTTCATCGTGAACAAACCATTGCACCAACTCCCCACTGCGGCGCGAGAAGTGCCAACGCTGTTGCGGCAGTTGCACGGCAACCAAATCATGATTGGCAATCAGCTCTGGCGCGGTGGGCGTGGCATCAATCACACGAGGCATTAACGCGGCGGGCAGCGGCCACTGATCCCAGGCCACGCGGGCATCGGCTTCCGACCATGCGGTGGCAGCGATCTGATGCACCGCGAGATTCAGCCACGCATTCCCCTGTAAATGTTCAGCGGCTGGAATATCAATCGTCTGGCTGCCCTGCGCGGTGAGATGCAGCGGTAATTCGCCCTGCGCGACGGAAACGCCATCCTGTTCAATCGACCAGCGCAGCACTTCATTATCGCTGCCGCGGAACAGGTACTCGCTGGAGATCGTGAAACGCCAGGCGTTACTGGCATCGCGCTGGAACTGGAAGAATTGCTGTGCACGCTGCGCTTCAAACAAAGCCGGATGCGGCGTTCGATCGGCAAACACCAGACCGTTCATACAGAACTGGCGGTCGTTAGGCGTGTCGCCAAAATCGCCGCCGTAAGCCTGCCATGGCTGGCCTTGTTCGTCATAACGCATCAGGCTTTGATCGACCCAATCCCAGACAAAACCGCCCTGCAGGCGCGGGAACTGACGGAAGGCCTGCCAGTATTTGGCGAAGCCACCGAAGCTATTGCCCATCGCGTGCGCATACTCGCACAGGATCAGCGGACGCGTTTCACCCGGCAGGCCAATCCATTTTTTCAATGACCACTTCGGTACGGCAGGGAAGGGCTGATCCTGATCGACGCGCGCATACATTGGGCAGACAATATCGGTGGCGGCAGTATTGGCGCCACCGCCTTCATATTGCACCGGACGGGTCGGATCGCTGCTTTTCACCCATTGATAGAGCGCATCATGGGTACTGCCATGGCCGGACTCATTGCCGAGTGACCAGATGATGATACAAGCGTGGTTACGATCGCGCTGCACCATGCGCGTGATGCGCTCGCTATAGGCGGCGAACCAGCGTGGATCGGCCGATAAACGGTTCATTGGCTGCATGCCGTGGGTTTCAATATTGGCCTCATCGACGACATACAGGCCATATTCATCGCACAGGCGATACCACAGCGGATGGTTGGGATAATGCGCACAGCGAACGGCGTTGAAGTTGTGGCGTTTCATTAATTCAATATCGCGCCGCATGCTGGCTTCATCCACCACCTGGCCATTTTCCGGATGATGTTCATGACGGTTAACGCCGCGAATCAGCAGGGCCTTGCCGTTGACGCACAGTTGACCGTTTTCAATGCTGACACGCCGGAAGCCGACATCGTAGGCTTCGGCTTCAATCACCTGCCCGTTGTCATCCAATAGCGTCACCACGGCACGATAGAGATGGGGCGTTTCCGCACTCCACAGCAGGGGATTTTTTATCGGCAGCACCAGCAGCGCGCGCTCTGGGTAATGCCCACGTTCGTCAATCACCGCACTGCCCGGCGCTTGTTCTTCACTGCCGATGCAGGTTTCGTCCTGCCACAGGCTCACACGCAGACGGCACTGATTAAGCGGTCGTTCACCGGCGTTAATTTTGACACTCACGCGCAGATCGCCACGGATATATTCCGGGCTCAGCGCCGTTTCGATTTGCACGTCGGCCAGTTGGGTTGATGGCTTATGGAGCAGGCTGACGTCGCGGAAAATCCCGCTCATGCGCCACATATCCTGATCTTCTAAATAGCTGCCATCGCTCCAGCGCAACACCATCACTGCCAGTCGGTTCTGGCCACGCTGTATTGCCTGACTGAGATCAAACTCGGCTGGCAGGCGGCTGTCCTGTGAATAGCCGATCCACTGGCCGTTACACCACAGGAAAAAGGCCGAGTTAACACCGTCAAACACAATGCGCGTTTGTCCTTGCGTCAGCCAACTCTCATCGACATTGAATGTGAGCGAATAACATCCTGTGGGGTTTTCCTTGGGAACAAACGGCGGGTTCACAGGAATCGGATATTGCACGTTAGTGTAGATTGGCGCGTCAAAGCCATGCAGCTGCCAGTTTGCAGGCACGGGCAGGGAATGCGCGCCAGGCAAATCCTGCAGCAACCAGCTTTGTGGCACCGCTTCAGGCTGTGAGAAATAGCTGAAACTCCACTGTCCATTCAGTAACTGGCGTGATGGAGAAGGGGCATCGTCGCGCGCACTGACTTCATCGCGCCAGCTGGAAAACGGCGGATGGGCATCCAGACGGTTCAGGCTAGTGATCACCGGATTTTCCCAGTCGCGACGCGCCAGGATATCACTGAGAGAAAGGGTGGGCAGGGTCATGGTAAGATCTCATTGATTGTAATGCGCTCACATTGCGTCATTTCGTGCGGCGTGTAAAGTGATCGACCGCCCGCAATGGTTGAAATTTTCTACAATATGATGATGCCTCTGTGGTTTTTTTGCGGGCGTAGTGCCAGTAATTTGTTAAGCGTGGTGAGCAGAGATGAATAGCGCCGGGTTGCAGAGAATTCTGTATTGTCGTGCCCGTTACCGCCTCATACACTCAGCCCGATTTCACCATCCAGAGGTAATTATGGTCCGTATTATTAAACTCGCTGCCGTTGTGGCATTGGTGACCGCGTTGAGCGGTTGTATCTTCCCACCGCCGGGTGGCGGAGGCGGTTGGGGTGGTCCTGGCGGCGGTGGCGGTCCAGGTCGTGGCTTTATGGGACCCCATTAATTAGCGCCAGACGTTAATGCATGAATACGCGCGAAACGTTTCGAGAAAGCCCTATCAATGAAGTGAAACGTTTCGCCGTTACATATTGAAATTCCGTTTCTTTTTTAACGCTGCGCTTATTCTAAATTTTAAGCAAACCGCCAAAAATCCCTGTTGTTTTAACCCCCTCAATGCTAACGTCTGTTTTCCATCTCTTATTGAGCCTGTCGCATGAAAAACCTTATCGCGGAACTTCTGCTAAAACTGGCTGAGAAAGAAGAAGAGTCAAAAGAATTAGTGGTCCAGGTAGAGGCATTAGAAATTGTGCTGACGGCCATGCTGCGTAAGCTGGATCCTGAACAATTCAACGAGATTGCGGCCGGTATCGCCACCGCGATGCCTCCACTTGCCCCTGCGGCAGAAACCCCAGATACCACTCTGCTGCGTAACTACGTTGAAAAGCTGCTGAATCATCCCCGCGTGTAAGCGTCACGCCACGCTGAAGAACCGATTTTGCTGTTAGCGTGCTCGCAGCAAGCTTTGGACGAGGGAATATATTTTTTTCTGCATTGCTTATTTCCTGCCATGATTAAGAGGCAATAATTCTATGGAGATTCCGGCAATGAAATCGTGTCTTTTGGCAATGATAGCAGCAGGCCTGCTGTTGGCGGGCAATGCGGGTGCAGCAGAGAAAACCGCCCAACAAAATAAAATGACCATGTGTAATCAACACGCATCTTCTCAGGATTTAAAAGGGGATGCGCGTAAATCCTTCATGAGCGACTGTCTGAAAAAAGACAGCAAGATGGGCAGCATGACGCCGCAGCAAATGAAGATGAAAACCTGTAATACCGACGCGGCTGATAAAAAACTCAGCGGCGATGCACGCAAGACCTTTATGAGTTCCTGCCTGAAAAAAGCCTAATCGAATTGCACCTGATTTAAGGGTTCATACTGTGTATGAGCCCTTTTTTATTGCTTCTCACTCGCTCCCATTCACCGGTCAGAAGAAAAAGTAATAGCCGGAGCGTCGTCACATTTTAAACGCGGTAATGCTGCCAGGATGTATTAATCCTAAATAAGGACTAATTAAAAAATAATCTATCCTTCCCCTCGAACCGGATGCTTTCGTCGGGCAGCTTTGACCTGTGGAGACGGCTATGAATGTGCTTGATTATGCTGTGATGGCGCTGTATGCGCTGATGATAGTGGCCATTACGCTCTGGGCGATGCGTAAAGTCGGCAGCACGCGTGATTTCTTTGCGGCAGGCGGGAAAATGCCCTGGTGGTTGTCGGGCGTCTCGCATCATATGTCCGGCTACAGTGCGGCCGTGTTCGTGGCCTATGCGGCAGTGGCTTATAACATGGGCATCACCATCTATTTCTGGTGGGCGTTTCCCATCTCCGTTGCGGTATTAATTGGGTCGCGCCTGTTTGCCCCACGCTGGGCCAGACTGCGAATCCATATGAATATCGAATCGCCGATGGAGTACCTCGCGACGCGTTATAACCTGCCAACGCAAATGGTGCTGGCGTGGAGTGGGGTGCTGCTGAAAACCTTCGACGTCGGCGCCAAATGGGCCGCCATTGCCGTGATCATCAATGTCTTTACCGGGTTAAATCCGTTGATTGGCATCTGCATCTCCGGGGCGCTTAGCCTGTTTTATACCGTGATGGGCGGTTTATGGGCCGATGCCTGTAATGATTTCGGCCAGTTTGTGGTGCAGTTTGTTGCCGCGATTGTCATGGTGGTGGCCGTGGCGATGCATCTGGGCGGTTTCGGCGAACTGTTCACCATCTGGCAGCACTTGCCCGCCACGCACACCGACATCGTTCAGGAGCCGTATACGCTCGGCTTTATCCTCGCCTACTTTGTGATTTACACCCTGAGCTACAACGGCGGCACCTGGAATCTGGCACAGCGCTTCATCGCCGCACCGGCGGGTCGCGATGCACGTAAAGCGGCGTTGCTCTCGGCCGCACTTTACCTGATCTGGCCGCTGATACTGTTCTGGCCGATGTGGGCGGCACCGCTGCTGTTCCCCAATCTTAGCGATCCCTCACGTTCATACTCTGTGATGGCGATGGAATTACTGCCGAATGGGTTAATAGGATTAGTGCTGGTGGCGATGTTCACTCACACACTGTCGATGACTTCATCAGATGCCAATGCCATCACGGCGGTGGTTACGCGTGACATTCTGCCCGGCATGCTGCCGCGCCATTTTCAGCGCGGTAAAAGCTCGCTGCTCGTCGCGCGTCTGACGGCTTTTCTCTTCATCATCACCACGTTGATTATCGCCATGAATGCCAGCCGTTTCGGCGGTGTGCTGTCTCTGCTGATTATCTGGTTCGGTGGATTAGTGGGGCCCATTTCGATTCCGATGCTTTTAGGCTTACTGCCCGCATTTCGTCGTAGCGGCAGTGCCGCGGCGCTGGTGAGTTGGGCCGTGGGCGTGGGCACCTTTTTCTGCGTGAAATTTATCTTAACTGATGTCAGCACTGCCACTCAGGTGGCCGCCCCCGTGATGTCATCGCTGGTGCTGTTTGTGGTGATGGGATGGCTGCGTCGTGCACCGGTCAGTCCGGAAGTCGACGCGCTGCTCGCGGCACTCAATCAGGATCAGGATATGCCCGCCAGTGCGCACTGGCCGAAAAGTCACAACGCTTCTCAGGAGGGATAAGAATGACGCTTTTACAACAGGGAAAGCGCGACTGCTTGTGGGTCAAGCGCTTCGCCCATCGTGATGCATTAGGCATCGCGGCGGCAGAGGATGCCATCGCCTATTTGCAGCAATTACTGCAACAGCAGGCGGTGGTGCGGATGGTATTTGCTGCCGCCCCCTCACAACATGAGTTTCTTGCCGCGCTGGCTGTCGCGCCGAATCTCGACTGGTCGCGTATTCACGCGTTTCATATGGATGAATACATTGGGTTGAATGAAGATGCGCCGCAGCGCTTTAGCCATTTCCTGCGTGAACATCTGTTTGACCGGGTACAACCTGGCGAAGTGTATCTCATCCCTTCAGGTGGCGATCCTGCGGGAGTGTGTCGCGAATATGCGCGCAAGTTGGAGGCGGCACCGATCGATGTGGTCTGTCTGGGCATTGGTGAAAATGGCCATCTGGCCTTTAACGATCCGCCGGTAGCGGATTTCAGCGATCCGCTTAGCGTCAAGACAGTGCAACTGGATCACGCCTGCCGTCAGCAGCAGGTCAACGACGGCTGTTTCCCCACACTCGAGCAGGTGCCGACGCACGCGGTGACGCTGACGATTCCCGCTTTGATGCGTGGCACCAGGCTGTTCTGCATGGTGCCGGGCGCGACCAAACGCGCAGCGGTGCAGGCAACATTGCACGACGCGATATCCACGGCTTGCCCGGCAACCCGATTGCGCCAGCATCCCAACTGCACGCTATATACCGACGCCGATGCCTGCGCGGAGGTGATTTTTGACTGAAATGCTATTACGCGGTCGCGATTACCGCACGCTGGATCCGATTGAGCTCTACATGTGTGAAGGCCTGCTGGCAGAGGTGCGATCGTTGCCAGATCCCGATAACGATCTGATTCTGGCGCCGGGGCTGGTGGATCTGCAAGTTAACGGCTTTCAGGGCGTGGACTTTAATCACTTTCCTTTTAGCGAACAGGATGTGCTGAATGCCACGCACGCGTTGTGGCAACAAGGGGTCACCAGCTTTATGCCGACGGTGATCACCGCTCAGCCCGGAGAGATTGCGCAAGCGTTGCAGCGACTGGCCAGCGCCTGTGAACACTATTCGGACGTCGCGCTGGCGGTGCCGGGTTTTCATCTGGAAGGGCCATTTTTGTCACCGGAGGACGGCCCGCGCGGTGCGCATCCACGGGAGGCGATCTGTGCGCCGGATGTGTTTCTGTTTGAAAGCTGGCAACGGGCCGCGCAGCAGCGCATTGGTTTGCTGACGCTCTCACCGGAATGGCCGCAAAGCAGCGAGCTCATCCAGCATTGCGTGAAGCAGCAGGTGCGGGTGGCGATTGGGCACACCTCAGCCTCTGCCGCGCAGATTCATGATGCGGTGCTGGCGGGCGCTTCGCTTTCAACTCATCTGGGCAATGGCGCGCACCTGCAACTGCCGCGCCATCCCAATTACATCTGGCAGCAGCTGGCGGAAGATGCGCTGGCGGCCACGCTGATTGCCGATGGTGATCATCTGCCCGCTGAGGTATTGAAAGTCTTTTTACGGGCGAAGGGCGAGCAGGCGCTGCTGGTGAGTGATGTGACCTGCTTTGCCGGGCAGCCGCCGGGCATCTACGATTCGGCAATAGGCGGACGCGTGCAACTGAGCGCGGAAGGGCGGCTGAGTATGGCGGATGCGCCACAGCTGCTGGCCGGTTCCGCGCGGGGCCTGCTGGATGGCGTCAATTTTCTGCTGCGGCAACAATTAGCCTCTTTGCAGCAGGCGATTGAGATGGCATCGATTCGTCCGGCACGGCAGTTAGATTTGCCACAGCAGCATGGGTTGGCACCCGGTGCGCCGGCGGATGTGTTGTTGCTGAAACCCCAGCCAGATGGGGGCGTGGCGTTATTCGCCTGTCTCAAACAGGGCAAAAAGGTGTGGCAAGCCGCCTCAGCCTGAAGCGCGATTTTATTTTCCTCGCTAACGGTGTGATAAGTAATAGCTTATCCGCCGTTACGCTTTGTTTCTTCAGCGAAATTCTCCTGCTTTGCCAGGCTTACTTTTTGAAGGGATTTAATGTCGTCAAATCCAATAACAACGCAGGAGGCTAATCGTGAGCTATCAATCTGTCGTGGAACTCAAGTCGCTGGCGCAGCACAAACCCACCAAATTCACCGTGGGTGATATCGATATGGTACTGGTTCGCGATGGCGAACGGGTGCAGGCGTTGCAGGCAAAGTGCCCCCATGCGGGAGCGCCGTTAGAGCAGGGTGCAATTTGCGGCGACAAGCTGGTGTGTCCGTGGCACAAGGCGGTATTTCAACTGCGCGATGGCAAGATGTGTGAGCCGCTGGCATTGGCCAACCTCAAACGCTATCCGGTGCGTGTTGAACAGGGCAAGGTGCTGGTGAATCCACAAGCGATGACACCCGCCAGTGCGCCCGCCGCTCAGGGCGAATCACCGGTGTGCGTGATTTTAGGTTCCGGAGCCGCAGGCAGTGCGGCGATCTGGACGCTCCGCGATGAAGGTTTCAGCGGGCGCATTGTGCTGGTGGAGCGCGAATCCGCCGCCCCTTACGATCGCACCGCGCTGAGCAAGTTTGTGCCTTCGGGAAAAATGGCGATTGAGGATGTGCCTAAACTCCTTAAGCCGGATGTGCTGGGTTCGCTACAGCGTATTCAGGGCGAGGTCGCGCAACTCAAGGCGCAGGATCAGAGGTTGATTCTTGCTGATGGTCAGACAGTGAAATTTGACCAGCTAATTATTGCCAGCGGCGGCGTGCCGCAGCCTCTTAACATCCCCGGTAAGGATTTGCAGGGTGTGCATCTGTTACGTTCGCTAAATCAGGCGGATGAACTGCTCAAACAGGTGGATCAAACAGAGCAGCTGGTGATCATCGGCAATAGTTTTATCGGTATGGAGATGGCGGGTGCACTGCGCAATCGTGATGTGGATGTCACGGTGATTGCCCGCCATCCATTGCCGTTTGCTAAGCAGTTTGGTGAAGAGATTGGACGCTATTTTCACGATCTGCACCGCAGCAATGGGGTGAAATTTGTTGAGGGTGAGCCGGAAGCGCTGGAAGGGAAAGAACAGGTGCAAGCGGTGCGTCTGAAAGGGGGCAAATCGGTGCCAGCAAGTCAGGTGCTGTTTGCCACTGGCGTGAAACCGGCGACGGATTTCATCCATGATTTGCCACTGCAGGACGATGGCAGCCTGCTCGCCGACGGGCAGCTACGCGTTGCTGACAATATCTGGGTCGCGGGCGATATCGCCAGTTATCTCACGCCGCGTGGCCCGCAGCGTATTGAGCATTATCGTGTGGCGCAGCAGCAGGGGCGAATCGCGGCTCTCAATATACTGGGCAAAGGTATGATGTATGATCGCGTGCCGTTTTTCTGGACCGCACACTACGGTACGCGCTACGAATATCTGGGCCATGCCGAAGAGTGGGACGACTACCGACTGCTGGGATCGCTTCAGGACAAAAGTTTTATCGCCTTTTACTGTCGTCAGGGCATCATCGCGGCGGTGTGTTCAGCAGGGATGTACACGCTGACAGCGGCGCTGGTGGAAACCATGCAGCAACCGATGACGCTGGCGCAAGGGCTGGCGCTGTTTGAAGCGTATCAGGGGCAGGGCGCGTAAAGAGCGCTGCACAACATTGGACGGATTCAGGTGCGCAGGCATGCGCACCTGATTAAACCGGGTAGGTTACTGCTTACTTAATGCTTCGGACTTGGCCATGCACTGCTGCATCGCGTTGATCACCGCCGCGCGGAAGCCTTTCTCTTCCAGCACTTTCACCGCTTCGATGGTGGTACCGCCGGGTGAGCACACCATATCTTTCAATTCGCCAGGATGTTTGCCGGTTTCCAGCACCATCTGCGCGGAACCTTTCACCGCCTGTGCCGCGAACTGATAGGCCTGCGCACGCGGCATGCCGCCGAGCACGGCAGCATCTGCCATTGCTTCGATAAACATAAATACGTAGGCCGGAGCCGAACCACTCACACCGACCACGGCATGAATCAGATATTCATTCACCACCGCCGCTTTGCCGAAGCTCTCGAAGATGCCAACCACTTCGTCGACTTCATGCGGTTCCACCAGTACGTTAGGGGTAATCGAAGTCATGCCTTCGTTCACCAGCGACGGCGTATTCGGCATCACGCGGATGATTTTGCGGTCGTGCCCCAGCACGGCAGCCAGTGAATCGAGGGTGACGCCTGCGGCGATCGACACCACCAGCGAATCCTTCTTCAATTGACCCGCGAGATCTTTCAGCACTTTGAGAATCACATTCGGTTTCACGGCACCAAACAGGATATCGACTTCACGTGCCAGACTCTCTGGGCTTTCAGCCGCTGTCACGCCATATTGCTCTGCCATCGCCTGATTGGTGGCCGGTTTGCGGTCGCAAACCCAGATGTTAGCCGGGGCAATCAGCCCGCTGTTGACCAGTCCGCTGATAATGGCCTTCGCCATATTGCCGCAGCCGATAAACCCGATTTTCTTCTCCAGCATCGCTCTATCCTTTAAGTGTTCATTTTCTCGTGCGAGTTAGCTTACGACAGCTGTGCTGAATAACAAGCCGCGTAAAAATATTTGCCATTCTGCCGCAAGCGGGCAAGATCGCTTGCAATTCTGTAGGAAAAAGGAAAACACATGTCGATTTGGGTTGATGCCGATGCCTGCCCCAATGTCATCAAAGAAGTGCTGTACCGAGCCGCCGAACGCGCCAAAATCACCGTGACTTTCGTGGCGAATCAGCCGCTGCGCGTACCGCCATCACCGTGGCTGAAAACGCTGCAGGTCGCGGCGGGATTTGATGTGGCTGATAACGAGATTGTGAAGCGTGTGCAGCCGGGCGAGCTGGTGATCACCGGGGATATTCCCTTAGCGGCAGAAGTGCTGGAGAAGGGCGCTGCGGCGTTGAATCCGCGCGGCGAGCGCTACTCACCGGATACCATTCGTCAGCGTCTGACCATGCGTGATTTTATGGAAACAATGCGAGCGAGTGGCGTGCAAAGTGGCGGCCCGTCGGCGCTAAACCAACGTGACCGCCAGCTGTTTGCTAACGAATTGGATAAGTGGTTACGCCAGCGTTAATCAGACGAAGCTGTCATCGTCGTCGTAGTCGCCGCCACCAAAGTCACTGAAGTCGTTGTTATCCGCAAAGCTGTTGTTATCCCAGCTGGCGTTGTCGTTCAGGAAGGCATTGTTGCTGTCATTACCGTTAAAGGTATCGAGGCTGTTATCCACCTGCGGCAGCGCCGGTTCGTTGATGATATTCACAATCTCTTCCGGCTGAGAATGATGGAACATGCTGGTGAGCATATCGGCCATCACCACGCCCCCGGCCACACCTACAGCTGTCTGTAATGCACCACCGAGGAAACCCGTGCCGCGCGCAGGCGGAGCCGCATATTGCTGTTGGGGCTGCGCGTATTGCTGCTGAGGCTGCTGCGGCGCGCTGCCCCACACTGGCTGTTGCTGCTGCGGTGCAGACTGGCGAGAACCGCCGCCAAACAGACTCGACAGGAAACCACCGCTGCTTTGCTGCGGTGCTTGCTGTTGTTGTTGCTGAGCCTGTGCCAGGCGATTCTCCAGGTCGGCCACCTGAGCGTTGAGTTTTTTCAGCGCTGCTTCCTGAATCAGGATTGCCTGTGACATGTAATAAGGCGCACCAGGCTGGCTCTGCAAGTGCTGTTTAATCAGCTGTTCGGCACCGGCATCACGCGGTCCGCTCTGGGTTTCAGCCTGTTTCAGTCGGCTAAAGAGATTATCAATTAACTGTTGTTCTTCATTCTGCATGGTGTGAACCTCCAATGATTCGTACCTTCTTATATGTGGTCAACGTGACAGAAAGTAAATCAATGGCCTGGTAAGGAAATGTTGCCCGTGCTTACAAATAGGTTGATGCACGAAATACGCATCATTTTATCTTTATTAATCATGTTGATAGTGAATTCATGGCCGTAAATACGCGTAAATCGTGCTTCGCGGGTGGCTGATAAAATAAAATCCAGGTATCATGCGACGCAATATTGACCTGATGACCTTGCCCGTGCGGCATAAATACGGCGGAGGATGAGCCCGGATGTCATTACCCATCTATCTGATCGGCGCACGCGGTTGCGGTAAAACCACTATCGGCCAGGCCCTTTCTCAGGCGCTTGGTTATGCCTTTAGCGATACCGATCATAACCTGCAGCTCACGACGCAGCGCACCGTGGCGGAAATCGTCGCGGCTGAAGGCTGGGACAGCTTCCGTGCGCGCGAAACTGAATCGCTGCGGGCGGTCACAGCGCCGGCAACGGTGATTGCCACCGGCGGCGGGATGGTGTTGGCTGAGGTGAATCGCCGCTTTATGCGCGAACATGGGCAGGTGATTTGGTTAAATGCCCCGTCAACGGTACTGGCTGATCGTCTTGAACGTCAGCCCGAAGCCGCACAGCGCCCGACGCTAACCGGTCGTCCGATTGCCGAGGAGATGAGCGATATTCTGCGCGAGCGCGCGCATCTTTACCGCCAGACCGCGCACCATGAAGTGAATGCCATGCAGGCGCCAGAACAGGTTGTTGATCAAATTCTGCAATCCCTCTCGCTCGCCCGCGCCAGCTAACCCCTTCAGATTTATCCCTCTTTTTTCTCGCGATCCTCCATTGTCTATACTTTATTAGAGACAGGGGGATCGCCGCTGTCTGTGTGGAAACCAGACATAAGAGGGAAATCTATGCCAACCAAACCACCGTACCCGCGAGAAGCGCGCATCGTTGCCGTTGAGAAAGGCGCGGCAGGCAATACTGTGACGTGGTATGAGTTACGCGCTGACCATCCGAAGCCCGATTCACTGATCAGTGAGCACAAAACTGAAGCCGAAGCGCAGGATGCCAAAGCGCGTTATGAAGACGCGGATAAAGAGTAAATCTCGCGGGCAGGGACGCCTGTTAATCAGTGATTACTTTCCGTGGCAAAACAGTTATTTTCAACTGCCTTAAAATGACTAATATGCCCGCCAGAACCGCCATCCTTTTCTGCTGTTATTCCTGCTTGCCTGATGACGTCACTTTATTTTCAGTTTGCGCCGTATTTTATGCTGCGTTAAATCGACGCAAATATAGCCGGTTCAAAATTTGCGCTTGACCCGATCAGCAGAGCGAATTACTTTCACTGTATTGATATAGGAACTCAGTTCCACATAGTGAAACCGACGCCATGACCACACTCGAAAACGCCGCTGCCGTACTTAAGCTTTTCCAGCGCTTTGGCGTGACGCAGGGCCATCCGGGCCTGACCTTCACCGAGGTGGTTGACGCGTTGGGATTGCCGAAAAGCACCGTTTCTCGCCTGCTGGCGACCATGGAAAGTGAAGGATTGCTTGAGCGTGATCCCGATAGTCGCTGTTTCCAGATTGGTCGTGTGTTGCTTTCAGTTGCGGGGCACTACTTATCAACGCCGTTGGTTGATAGTGCTTCTGCGCCGATGGCGCAGTTGGCGGCCAGCAGTGGTTGTATGGGGTACATCTCCGTGCTGGATGGGCAAGACGTTCTGGTGATGCGCATGTATCACGGCCGTTTTTTCACCCAACTCGTCACGCCGCCAGGTACGCGTGTTTCCCTTTCCGGTACCTCTACCGGGCGCGTGCTGCTGGCACAATTGAGTGATGACGAAGTGCGTGCGCGTTTTGCCGATGACTGGCAAGCCGCATCCGCAAACTCGCCTCTGAACATTGATGCACTCTGTAAAGAATTAGCGGTGATTCGCCAGCAGGGCTGGGCACTGGCACGCAATGAGACGTTGCCGGGCATCAGCTCACTGGCGGTGGCGGTCACCAATAAACATCGCGGCGAAAGTGCCGCACTGTGTCTCTCGTTTCTCTCGCAAGAAGCGGCCCCGGGTTATCCGGACGCGCTGCTCAGCGAACTGCGCGCAACGGCTGCATTGATGGCCGAGAAATACGGCGCATAACCTTATTTTCGATTTAAAGGCGTTTATTCGCGCCACACCAGGGAAATAGCAGGTCTTCGGACCTGCCTATTTCAAAAATCAGGGAACGATTTATTAAAAGCGTTGATGTCCCGCGTGTCGGGCATAAAACGTATTACGCGTTTTCTACAGGGTGAAAATACGGGGATAATATGCGTCAACATAATCCAATAAAAAGTATCGGCGTGGGCTTAATGCTGGTTCTGCTGTCTGTAGCAGGTGCCATCATCGGGGTTCAGCTGATTACCACCATTGGGGTGACACCCAATACCTCTATTATCGGTGCGCTGTTTGCCATGTTGCTGGCGCGCATTCCTCTGCAATGGTTCCGTCGTTATCGCTCCATCGAAGTACAGAACCTTGCGCAAACCGCCATCTCTTCTGCCACCTTTGGTGCGGCGAACAGTCTGCTGATGCCGATTGCCGTGCCGTGGGCGCTGGGTGAACCGCAGCTGGTACTGCCGCTGTTTGTCGGTGTCAGTGCGGCGATGCTGCTGGATGCCTATCTGCTATACCGCCTGTTCGATACCCGCGTGTTCCCGGCCAGCAATGCGTGGCCACCGGGCGTGGCAGCCGCGGAAGCGATCAAAGCCGGCGATAAAGGCGGCCGTCAGGCGTGGTTGCTGGTGGTGGGTATTGTCGGCGGCATTGCCGGTTCGATGTTGAAAATCCCCATGTCAGCCTTCGGTACTGCTTTTATTGGCAATATCTGGGCGCTGAGCATGTTGGGTATTGGTTTTCTGTTGCGTGCATATGCGCAACCGGTTGCTGGTATCGATATCAATGCGTTGTATATCCCACACGGCATGATGGTCGGCGCTGGATTGGTGGCGCTGATTCAGGTCGTGCAGGTGATTGTCAGCCGTCGCAACGATCAGCTGAATGTCAGCCGCAGCGACAGCGAAGTGAAGCGTTCTCTCGGCTTCGGCACCGTTGGCTACATCATCATCTCCACGCTGCTGGCACTGGCGGGCGGTTTGTGGAGCCAGATGGGCTTGCCGATGCTGGTGCTGTTTATCGTGTATGCCGCGTTTGCTGCCTTCGTGCATGAATTGATTGTCGGCATCGCCGCGATGCACTCAGGCTGGTTCCCGGCCTTTGCCGTAGCGCTGATAACCCTGATCCTCGGTATTTTGCTCGGCTTCCCGCCGCTGGCGCTCTGCCTGTTGTGTGGCTTCACCGCCGCAACAGGACCGGCCTTTGCCGATATGGGCTACGACCTGAAAGCCGGCTTTATCCTGCGCGGTAACGGTGCCGATCTACAGCAAGAGCTGTGGGGCCGCCGTATCCAGTTAATCGCCGCGATGATCGCCTTTGTGATCTGTATTCCAGTGGTGTGGTACGCACACAACCTGTTCTTCGCCGAAAACCTGCTGCCACCAGTGGCACGCGTTTACGCCAAAACCATTCAGGCCGGTGCCGAGCCAGGCATTGCCGGAAGCTTGCTGATGTGGGCGATTCCGGGTGCGATTATTCAGTTTATCGGTGGGCCGAAGCGTCAGTTAGGCGTATTGCTGGCGACCGGTTTGTTAATCAACAACGCCGCAGCAGGTTGGGCGGTGATGGTGGGGATCGCACTGCGTATCCTGATCATTCGAGTGTGGGGCGAGCGTGGACGTTCACCGATGGAGGTGATGGCCGCAGGGTTTATTGCGGGCGACGCGCTGTACAGCTTCTTCCATTCTCTTTTTGCCAGTAGCACCAAGAAATAACCCAGGGAATTCAATATGAGTTTACAGCAGACACTGCAGGTTTTTGAGTTACTCGATAGCGCCTACGTGGATGGCCAGCAGGTGGTGGATCTTTTTGCCGGCTACCCAGGCGTGACCGCCAGCTTCAAGCGCGTCACCGGCCCGAAAGGGCGTACTGATTTCGTGCGCATTGATATTCCTGGTGCGCAGGGCAAGAGCAAAGGCGGCACCGCACCCACGCTGGGCATTGTCGGTCGTTTAGGCGGCATCGGTGCGCGTCCAACGCGTATCGGTATGGTGTCGGATGCGGATGGTGCAGTAGCGGCGGTGAGCAGTGCGCTGAAGCTGGCACAGATGCAGACCAAAGGCGATGTGCTGGCGGGTGACGTGATTATCACTACTCACATCTGCCCGGATGCGCCAACCCGTCCGCATGAGCCGGTGGATTTCATGGATTCGCCTTGCGATGACATCACCATGAATGACAACGAAGTGATCGACGGTGTTGACGCGATTCTTTCCATCGATACCACCAAGGGTAATCGCATTCTCAATCACAAAGGCTACGCGCTGTCGCCAACGGTGAAAGAGGGTTACATCCTGCGCGTTTCAGAAGATCTGTTGCGCATCATGGAGATGACCAGCGGCCAGCCAGCGGTGACCTTCCCGATTACCACGCAGGACATCACGCCATATGGCAACGGTGTGTATCATCTTAACAGCATCCTGCAGCCGTCAACCGCCACCGATGTGCCAGTGGTTGGTGTAGCGATTTGCGCGGAATCGGTCGTGCCAGGTTGCGGCACCGGTGCCAGCCATGAAGTGGATATCGCGGCGACCGTGAAGTTTGCGGTGGAAGTGGCGAAAGAGTTTGGCCGTGAAACCTGTCAGTTCTATGACAAACAAGAGTACGCATTACTACACTCTTTGTATGGTAGTCTCAGTCACCTGCGTACGCGGAAAGCTTAATGATGAAACAGTCCCTGGTTACCTTAACGATTGGTCAATCCCCGCGTAGCGATATTCTGCCGCTGCTGCAGGATCACTTACCGGAAGAGCAAGTCGCTCACGCCGGATTACTCGACGGCCTGACACTCGCTGAGGTGGAGCAGTTCTTCTCGCCTGAAGCGGGTGAGAAAGTGCTGGTTTCGCGTATGACCACCGGCGAGCAGGTGCGCCTGTCGGGGCCAAAAGTTGAGCAGGGACTGCAACGCAAGATTACGGCGCTGGAACAGCAGGGCTACGATACGATTTTGCTGCTGTGCACCGGTGAATTCGGCACGCTGAAAACCGAAAAGGCGCTGTTGCTGGAGCCGGACCGCATTATCCCACCGTTGGTCAAGGCCATCGTGCAGGAACATAAAGTGGGGATTGTCGTGCCGGTAGAAGAGCAGATCGCTGAGCAGGCCAGTAAATGGCGGAATCTGAACAGCGCGCCATGCTTTGCCGTCGCCAGCCCTTATCTGGCACAGCAGAATGATTTGATCGAGGCGGGCCTGTCGCTGCAAGAGCAGGGGGCGGATGTGGTGGTGCTCGACTGTATTGGCTATCACCAGAAGCACCGGGATTTCCTGCAGAAAATGCTGGGCATTCCGGTACTGTTATCCAACGTGCTGGTGGCGAAGTTAGCGGCAGAGTTGATCGTCTGACTGAGGCCGATCACAAGTCGCGATCTGTATTGCTTTTTCGCGTGACAGATCAGCGAGTTCCCTTGTAATCTGCCAGACACCATAATGTGCTGTGAGGAAGTAACATGCTCAACGTAAGTGAGTATTTCGACGGAAAAGTGAAATCCATTGGTTTCGACAGCGTAACCATTGGCCGTGCCAGCGTTGGCGTGATGGCAGAAGGTGAGTACACCTTCGGTACAGGACAGCCGGAAGAGATGACGGTCGTGAGCGGCGCACTGAAAGTGCTGCTGCCAGGTGAAACCGAGTGGAAATGGTACGAAGCCGGTTCGGTTTTCAACGTGCCGGGTCACAGCGAATTCCACTTGCAGGTGGCTGAGCCAACGTCTTATCTGTGCCGCTATCTGTAAACGCTGACTTTCAGCATGAGTCATCATTAAACCGGGAATGCTTTTAGCATTCCCGGTTTCTTTTTGGCTTCAGCGTAGCCAGGTGGGGGGTAAACGATTCAGGCTTCAGCGCTTGGCTTCGCCGCCTAACGCTTCCACCAGATTACTGATCAACGCGGCCAGTTCGCCGGTCATCAGGGTGAAATCGGCATCAAAACGCTGGGCAAAATCATCGCGGTCGATGTCGTCATTCTGCTCACGCAACGTGTCGCTGAACTTCAGACGCTTGATCGAGGCATCGTCGGCAATCACCAGCTGAATACGCTCCTGCCAGTCCAGAGCCAGTTTGGTCACCACTTTGCCAGCTTCGATGTGGGTGGCGATCTCATCGGAGATCAGATCCTGTTTCTTACACCGGATCACGCCGCCGTCTTCCAGAATCGCTTTCAGCTCTGCTTCATCCATCAGCGCGAAACCGGCCGGCAATTCACCAGAACGCACCCATTCGGTCAGCGTCAGCTCAATCGGGGTTTCCAGCGTTAGCGGCACCACCGGCAGCGAACCGATGCTTTTACGCAACAGCGCCAGGGTGTCTTCTGCTTTTTTAGCGCTGGCGCAATCGACAATGATCAGGTTGTTCACGGTGTCGATCCACATAAACGTCTGACTGAAACGGCTAAACGCGCGTGGCAGCAGGCTATGCAGCACTTCATCTTTAAGCGAGTCTTTCTCGGTCTTCTTCAGCTTGCGGCTCTGTTCCGCTTCCAGCTTGTCGATCTTCGCTTCCAGCGCCTGCTTCACCACCGGCGAAGGCAGGATCTTCTGCTCAGTGCGGGCGCAAATCACGATCTGGCCGTTGATTTCATGCGTCAGCGCTTCGCCGCGGTTGCCCATCGGTGACACCCAGCCGGTTTTCGCCATATCCTGGCTGCCGCACGGCGAAAACGTGAAGGCGTCGAGCTGTTTTTCCAGATCGTCTGCGGACAGCGGGATGTCACGATTCAGACGATAAACCATCATATTTTTAAACCACAACATCGGGATTCCTTACCGTGGGTGCGATCGGGCGCACAAGTCTCAAAGTCAGCGCGCATGATAGCGAAACATCGGATTGGTTTCATTGCCTTTCCCGATTCAGCCTTCTACTGTATCTGTCACCTGAACGAATAATGAGGAATAAATCGTGCGTATTGGGATTGATTTAGGCGGTACCAAGATTGAAGTGATTGCGCTCTCCGATCAGGGGCAAGAGCTGTTCCGTCACCGCGTCAATACCCCGCGCGATGACTATGCCGCCACAGTCCAGGCGATTGTGGATTTAGTGCTGCTGGCAGAGGAGAAAACCGGGGAAAAAGGCACGGTGGGCATTGGCATTCCCGGCACGATTTCGCCGTACACCCAGCGGGTAAAAAACGCCAACTCCACCTGGCTGAATGGACAGCCGCTGGACAAGGATTTGGCGCAGGCGCTGAATCGTGACGTGCGCATCGCCAATGACGCGAATTGTTTAGCGGTTTCCGAAGCGGTGGATGGTGCAGGCGCGGGTCAGCCGTTGGTGTTCGCGGTGATCATCGGCACCGGTTCGGGCGCGGGCGTGGCGATTGGCGGTGAATCGCGCATTGGCGGCAATGGTAATGCGGGCGAGTGGGGCCACAATCCTTTGCCGTGGATGGATGAAGATGAACTTCGCCATCGCGAAGAAGTACCTTGCTATTGCGGTTTGCAGGGCTGTATTGAAACCTTTGTATCGGGTACCGGCTTTGCCATCGATTATCAGCGTTTGAGCGGTAAAGCATTGAAGGGCGCAGAGATCATCAAACTGATTGAGCAGCAGGATCCGGTAGCAGAGCTGGCGATGAGCCGTTACGAAATGCGCTTAGCTAAGTCGCTGGCGCAGGTAGTGAATTTGCTCGATCCGGATGTGATCGTGCTGGGCGGCGGGATGAGTAATAACGATCGCCTGTATCAGACAGTGCCAGCCCTGATGAAGCAGTGGGTGTTTGGCCGCGAGTGCGAAACGCCAGTGCTGAAAGCGGTGCACGGCGATTCAAGCGGTGTGCGCGGTGCGGCATGGTTGTGGCCGCTGAAATCCTAGAAAAAAGGTCGCCTCAATAGCGACCTTTGGACAGGGGCGCAGTTTTGCGCCCTCTGGTCCCGCGATTACTCACCCATCAACATCGCATCCTGCGGCGCATTCTGACGCTGAGTTTTGGTCGCGAGGAAGTAAATATATCCCACCACCATAATCCCCACGAACAGGCCGCCAATCACCGGGTTGAACCACAGCATGGCAATCAGACACACCAGTGACAGCACCAGCGCGATACCGGGAATAATCGGATAACCCGGCGCGCGGAAGCTGCGTTCCATGTCGGGTGCGGTGCGGCGCAATTTGAACAGGCTCAGCATACTCATCAGGTACATCACGATGGCGCCAAATACTGCCATGGTGATCATCGCCGCCGTCAGCGTCATGCCCTGCAGGTTGATCAGACCATCACTGTAGATTGCCGCGATACCAATTACGCCACCGGCAATAATGGCGCGATGCGGCGTCTGGAAACGTGACAGTTTCGCCAGACCCTGCGGCAGATAACCGGCGCGCGCCAGGGCAAAGAATTGACGTGAATAGCCGAGGATAATGCCGTGGAAGCTGGCGACCAGTCCGAATAAGCCAATCCACACCAGCATATGCATCCAGTTTGAATGCTCGCCGACGATCATCTTCATCGCCTGCGGCAACGGATCGTTGATGTCAGACAGTTTACGCCAGTCGCCTGCGCCGCCCGCCAGCAGCATCACGCCAATCGCCAGTACCACCAGCGTCAGAATCCCGGTGATGTAAGCTTTGGGAATGGTGCGCTTCGGATCTTTGGCCTCTTCGGCGGCCATGGCGGCGCCTTCAATGGCGAGGAAGAACCAGATGGCAAAAGGAATAGCCGCGAAGATGCCGGAAAGGGCTGGCATACCGAAATGATCGCTTCCCGCCCAACCGTTAGCGGCAAAATTGGCGATACTGAAGCCCGGCGACACTACGCCCATAAACACCAGCAGTTCCAGCACCGCCAGCACCGTCACCACCAGTTCAAACATCGCCGCCAGCTTCACGCCGAGGATATTGAGGGTCATGAAAACCAGATAAGCGCCGACCGCAGCGGTTTTCGGGTTGAGATCCGGGTACTGCACGTTGAGATAAGCACCGATCGCCATGGCAATCGCCGGTGGGGCGAACACAAACTCAATCAGCGTCGCCAGACCGGCAATCAAACCACCGGTTTCACCAAAGGCGCGGCGACTGTAAGCAAACGGGCCACCGGCGTGTGGAATGGCGGTGGTCAGCTCGGTAAAGCTAAAAATAAAGCAGGTGTACATGGTGGCGATCAGTGCGGTAGTGATCAGGAACCCCAACGTGCCCGCTACGCCCCAGCCATAACTCCAGCCAAAATACTCCCCGGAAATTACCAGTCCAACCGCGATACCCCACAAATGCAGAGTGCCCAGCGTGGGTTTGAGCTTACTCGTCATAATCGTCTCCCCGTCGTGATTGTTGTGCGGCGGCTGCACCGCGCTGTTTTGTTCTATGCACTACAGTGAAGTGATAATGCCGCCGCCTGCAGCGGGAAAACTTGACGCAGGCGCAGTGAGTTTTGTCCTCCACGGTCAACTCTGAGGCAAGAAAAGTGCCAGATGTACGCTGCGGTCAACTTTGGGTTATCTGCGGTCAAGCAGTCAGAACGCTGTCATCCCATGCTGATAACACTTGCTTCCTTTAAGATTGATGCTGGAGACAGATGAATGAGCGCCAAACAATCCGATACCCTTACTGATGCGGAAACCACCGTACTGGCACAGCAGGCGCTGGCCTGTTATCCCGCGCCCTTGCAGGGCGAGCTGAAGCTACTTTGTCGCTCGGAGAACGCCACCTTCCTGTTGCTGGCGGGCGGTAAGCGTTATGCGTTGCGCCTGCATCGACCTGACTATCACAGCAAAGCGGATATCCAGAGCGAGCTGCTGTGGCTCGACGCGCTGCGTGAGATTGGCATTATGGTGCCGCAGGCGATCCCGGCCAGTGATGGCGAAACGGTGCTGACAATAGGCATGCCCGATGGCGGCGTGCGACACGCAGTACTGTTCCACTGGATCGAGGGCGAGATGCCCACCACCGAGGTCGATCCCAAAGCGTTCCAGCAGCTCGGGCACATCACTGCGCGCCTGCATCAGCACAGTCGCAGCTGGCAAAAACCGGCTGGCTTCCAGCGTATCATTTGGGATCATCACACCATGGTCAGCGATCACAGCCACTGGGGCCGCTGGCAGGATGCGCCCAATCTCAATCCTGCCGATCATGGCATTGTCGCTGAAGCGGTAGCGCGGGTCGGGCAAGCGTTGCAGGGCTTTGGTAAAGGACAGGATCGTTATGGCTTGATCCACGCTGATCTGCGCCTCACCAATTTGCTGCTGCACAAAGGTGAAACCCGGGTGATCGATTTTGATGACTGCGGCATGGGCTGGTATCTGCACGATCTGGCGGCGGCGATCAGTTTTGTTGAGCATCATCCGCGTGCCGCCGAATGGGTGGATAACTGGATCCAGGGCTACGAGCGTGTGGCGCACATCACTGATGAGGAGATGGCGCTGGTGCCGACGCTGTTGATTCAACGTCGTATCCAGATGACCGCATGGATGGGCACCCATGCAGACACCGAGATGGCGCTGAGCCTGGGGCCGCGTTGGGCCGATCACTCGGTGCGTCTATGCCGTCGCTATCTGGAAACCAATCAGCTGCCGGTTGGCGTTTGAGTTGCACCAGTAGCGGGCAGCAGTGCGTCGTAGCGGCGCAATTTATTGCGATCTCTGGGGGTGACTTTCACGCCGTTGCGCCATCAATCGCTCCTTGATGTTGTGTGCTGAGCGTGAGCGGGGCGCAACGGAATGCCTCCGTATCCTTGAGCTGCGCTTAGCCAGATGCGCATCACTGCACAGGCTTCGGCATGACACCGGACCTTTAGCAAGGTGCGCATCAACGCGCACGCTGATAAAGGATACCGAATCTAGTCGGGTCATCATTGATGGCGGCCTCTTCAAGCGTCATGGTACGAATCTTGCTGGATCCCACCATTAGTTTCACTCGCGCGATCCCTGTGAGGTTCCGATGCAATCACTGATGACTCCTTCTGAAGCGTACAGCTCGTTCTCGGCACAAGCCAACAACCGTGGCGTGCTGGCAGCAGCTGCAACCGGCTTAAGCACCTTTATCACCGACAAAGGCGGCGATGTTGATCGTATTTTTGGTATCAGCGGCATTGATTCCGAACTGCTGGCCAGCCCGACGCTCAGCCTTGGTCTGGTCAACTATTGCCGAGTGATGGAAGAAGCGGCGCGCCACTCTGGTTTTGATAACTTCGGTTTGCATTACGGCAAGCAGTTCAAACCGCAGTCATTAGGGCTGATTGGCTATATCGGCTTATGCTCACCGACGCTGGAGCAGGCGCTGCACAACGTGGTGAATGCTTTCCCCTGGCATCAGCACGATACGCTGACGCGCCTGGTCGATAAAGGCGACTGCTGGCGGCTGGATTATCAGGTGCGACACGGGGCGATCCTCTCACGTCGGCAGGATGCGGAATTGACGCTCGGCATGTTCCTCAATCTGATCCGTCACGTGGCCGGCAAAAACTGGGCGCCGCGCGAGGTGCATTTTGAGCATCCCCGGCCGGAGCAGTGGCACGAGCACTGCAAAGTGTTTGATGCGCCAGTGTGGTTCGATCAACCGTTCAACTCACTGCTGATCCCCAAACGCGATCTGCTGCGCACCATGCCAGAGCAGGATCCGATGTTGTTAATGGTGATGCAAGATGCCATCCGTCGTCTGAATAGCAGCGCTTCACTGCAAAGCGTGGTGGAGCAGGCGCGTTCGCAGGTCAACTTATCGTTGATGCAGGGCGAACCGGTGCTGGAAGAGATCGCGGATAAAATGGGGCTGTCGAGCTGGTCGTTGCAACGGCGGCTGCGCGAAGAGGGCATCAGCTTCACCGCGCTGGTGGATAAAGTGCGTTGCGAAATGGCCACGCATTATCTTCAACAGAAGCAGCTACCCATCTCGGAGATGGCGCTGCTGCTGGGCTATTCCGAAGTCAGTGCGTTTTCACGCGCTTTCCGGCGCTGGTTTGGCATCAGCCCGCGCCAGTGGCGACAGGATGGGCTGGCGAGTTAGCCTGATGCGGCGCAAAGCCGAACCACGCGGGTTGGGTGCGATCCGGTGGCGGCGGTAATCCTTTCGACTGACCAATCAACTGCCAGGCGCGCAGGCACAGGGTTTCATCACCTTGCGTCTGCGTGACTGCATAGCGCCCGCTGTTTTGCCACTCCAGTCGCACCATACATTGCTGTCCCGCGTAATGTGCCGCATCGGAAAATTGCCGGTTGAGCTGTCGCTGCATCTCATCAGTCCATTTGCAGGATGCGCTGCCCGGTTCGCTCTGTGGCTGGCACAGGTTGGTCATACTTTCCATGGGATGCGATGGGGCATGCTGGCAGGCGCTGAGTAGGGTACTCAACAACAATGTGCCAGCAATACGGCGAAATACGTTCATCAATTTGCCCGGATTTGCAAAACATGGTGGCCAGTTTACCGAGCAGTAGGGGGATTGCTATGGCATTTCTCTGACTCTGATTAGATCCAGAATTTTTCGCTCAATGGCTCGCACGACGCACAGCTGAATATCAGGTGCGGCCAGACAGCCGCACCCTGTGAAAAGAGGCTCATTTGATGGCGGGACGGACGTTTATTCCCCCGGCAACTCCAGCTTGCTGTAACCCAGTCCATTCATCTTCCGCACCCTGATCTGCACCGGAATCCGCTCTTTCATCGCTTCAACGTGGCTGATCACGCCGATGGTTTTACCGCTGGCGTTCAATGCGTCGAGGGCATCCAGCGCGGTGTCGAGTGTTTCGGCGTCCAGCGTGCCGAAGCCTTCATCCAGGAACAGTGATTCAATGCGCGTTTTGTGGCTGACCAAATCAGACAGCGCCAGCGCCAGTGCCAGACTCACCAGGAAGCTTTCGCCGCCGGACAGCGTGCGGGTGTCGCGCGTGGCGTCGGCCTGCCAGGTATCGACCACTTCCAGCTCCAGCTCATCCGTCACGCGGCGCTGCAGTAAATAGCGTCCGTGTAAGCGATCCAGCTGACGGTTCGCCAGCCATACCAGATGATCGAGCGTTAATCCCTGGGCGAAGCGGCGGAATTTATCGCCTTTGGCTGAACCGATTAAATCATTCAGGCGACCCAGTTGCGTCAACTCCACCTCGTCATTGGCAATCTGCGTCAGTAATGATTGCTGCTGCTGACGCTGTTGGGCATCACTGTGCAACTGCTGCTGCGCTTCACCCTGCTGACGGGCATTGTCGCGCAGGGCCAGACGCAGGGATTCCAGCTGTTCAGCAATACCCGCCGCCACTTCGTCACTTAGCGTGGCAGGGCGCTGTTGCTGATGGGCAGTGACGCGCTGCGCCAGCTGTTGGTGCAGGGTAATCTGCTGCTGACGCTGTTGCTCCAGGGCTTGCAGATGCTGGCGCAGATGCTGAATGTCCTGTTCGTCCAGCAACGCGCTGCGCAATGCCTGCTCGTCGGCGAAGGCGCTCTGCTGGAGTGCGCTGTTAAACGCCGTTTCTGCCGCCTGCATACGCAGATGCATGGCCTGAATTTGGCTATCAATTTGCTCACACTGACCATTCAGGCTGTGCAGCTGGCTTTGTGCCTGCTGCCACAGTTGTAACTGCTGCGCCAGCGCCTGTTCGCACTGTTGCAGCAAGGCCTGCTGCTGCTGACGCGCAACGCTCACCTGACGATCGCCAAACAGTTGCTGACGCTGCTGCTGCTGTTCTGCGTGCTGCTGTTGCAGGCTGCTGAGCGCGTGCTGCAATGTCTCCAGCTGCTGCTGCTCGCGCGTCAGGTTGCTTTGCAGGTTGTTCTGCTCGCTGTCGGCTTTAGCCAGTTGCGGCTGTAACTCAGCCAGCAAGCGCTCACTCTGCTGCCAGGCTTGCCAGCGCTGCTGCAACGTAGCCAGCCAACTGGCACGGGCATCGCGTTCGGGCAGCGCAAACTGATGTGCCGTAAGCTGCTGTTCCAGTTGCTGCGCTAACTGCTGCCAGGCGCTATGTTCCTGAGTTTCCCGCTGATTAAGTTCATCCAGCGCTTGCTGCAGGTTGTTAAGTTGCTGTTGTGCCAGCAGTTGTGCGCTATGCTGCTGCTGCCACTGTTGTTGCTGTACCAGATGCGCGTCTTTGGCCTGTTGTAACGCTCGCGCCGCATTTTCGCGCTGCTGCAGTTGCTGCTGCTGCGTGGCTTCCTGCGCATCCTGCTGCTGTTGCCACGCCGTAAAGACTTCCTGCTGATCTAACGTGCAGGTAAGTGCCAGCTCACCGCTGAAAGCTTGCCACTGCTCGCGCGCCACCGCGAGTTGCTGTTCGAATTCGGCAATCTCCTGTTGCAGCACCTGCTGCTGCTGCAGCGACAGCTTGTGCTGTTCACTTTTCGCCGTGCCTGATTCTTTGAGCTTGTTAACCCGCGCTTCCTGTGCCGCCAGCCGCTGCTGGTTTTCACCCGGTTGTAATTGCTGATACTGCGCAATAGCCGGATGCTGGCACGAACCGCACAGCGGGCAGGGCTGATCGGGCTGCAGCCGGGCGCGTTCATCAGCCAACTGTGCAATGGTGCGCTCCAGCTCGCAGATTTTGCGCAGATCGAGCAGCGTCTGGTTCTCACGTTTGTAATCGTCGCGCAGTGCCTGCAAAGCGCGTTCGTCTTGCTGATGCTGTTGCTGTAACAGCGTGAGTTTTTGTTGCCGCTGTTGCAACTGCGGCTGCAACGATTGCCAGCGCGCCGCCAGTAAGCTGAGCTGGTGGCGTGCCGCGCGCTGCTGTTGATGCTGTGTCAGCGCGTCACGCAGTGAGGTGCTGCTGATTTCAGTCTCAAGTGAAGTGAGTACCTGCTCCGCTTGCTGACGTTGCTGGCTGGCCTGCGTCTCAGCCTGCTGCAGAGGTTGTAACCTGCGATTACCTTCGGCAATCACCTGCTGCTGCTGGGTCAGCTGCGCGTTTTGCTGCTGCTGTTGCGCACGAAGTTGTGTCAGCGCCTGCTCGCGTTCATCGAAACGGGCGATATCAGCTTGCCAGCGCGTCAGTTCTGGCCCCCAGTCTGCTACCGCCGCTTCACGGCTGCGAAATGTCTGCTGTTCTGCCAGCTGCTGTTGTAAGCGCTCACGTGTTAGCAGATGCTGACTGAGCGCGATCTGGCTTTGCTGCACTGTCTGTGACTGTTGCGCATGCAGGCGCTGCTGCTCCGCCAACTGCTGTGCTCGGCTGGCGAGCTGTTGGTCGAGCGGAATCACCTGTTCGGTAAGCAAGGTTTCCAGCTGCTGCTGATCGGCGAGTGCTTGCTCACGCTCCTGTTGTGCCGCCTGATAACTTTTTTCACCCTGCTGCAGCGCGGTTTGCGCATTTTGCTGCTGCGTGTGGAGCTGCTGCGCCTGCTGGGTTGCGAGCTGGTAATCTTGTTGCAACTGCTCACGCTGCTGAAGTTTTTCTCGCAGCTTTTCAGCCGGTTCCGCGCGTGCCAGGCGTTGGCGATCGCTTTCCGCCCGCTGCCATGCCTGTTCGGCATCCAGGTTCGCCTGTTCGACTTGCTGCTGCTCCTGCGCCAGCTGTTGCGAGTGCGTCAGCCACTGTTGTTGCTGTTGCGCTTGCTCAAGCTGCTCGCTCAGCGTTTTTTCCTGCGCCGTTAAGGCTTCAACCTGCTGCATCAGCTCTGTGCGACGCGTCTCATCCAGCAGCATCATGCCGCCAGCGCGGGCGCGCAGTGTCTCCAGATCGCTGCGTGCGGTGCGCCAGCGCTCGTAAATCTGCATCGAGATTTGGCCGTAAATTTCGGTGCCGGTGAGTTCTTCCAGCAGTTCGGCGCGTTCGCCCGGCTTGGCGTTGAGGAAGGCAGCGAACTGGCCTTGCGACAGCATCATTGAACGGGTGAAACGGTCAAAATCGAGGCCAGAAAGGGTTTCGATGAGCTTGAGTTTGTCACCCACCTTATCGGCCACAATCTGGTTATCCGCCACGCGCGCCAGCTCGACACGCGGTGCCTGCAATTTGCCATCCGCCTGGCCGCGTGCGCGGTTCTGGCTCCAAAAGGCGCGCCAGGCTTCGCCTTTGATCTCAAATTCCACTTCTGCCAGACATTCGGCGGTGTCACGGGTGATCAGTTCGTTTTGCGTCTGGGATAGCACGCCAAGGCGCGGCGTCTGGTGATAAAGCGCCAGGCAAATGGCATCCAGCAAGGTGGTTTTCCCCGCGCCGGTCGCGCCGGTTATGGCAAATAATCCGTTGCTGGCAAAGGGTTCACGGCGGAAATCGATAAACCATTCACCGCGCAGCGCATTGAGGTTTTTAAAGCGTAACGTCAGGATTTTCATGCGGACGGGTTCTCCAGCGCGGCGAGGGTGGTGCGGAACAGTTGGGTGAGTTGCTCGGCTTGTTCGGCATCTAACTGATCTTCCTGCGCCAGACGGCGGGCGAACACTTCTTCGACTTTCAATTCGCTTAGCGTTTCATTATCCATGCGTGCCAGGCTGCGCTGACGCTGTTCGCGGCTGCGGCGCACCAGCAGCACGTCCACCGGCAGGGCTTCGGTCAGTTGCTCAACGCGGCGCTGCAAATCGCTGAGATATTCTTGCGTATTGATTTCAATATCAAGCCAGACGGGCTGCTCGCGATCTCCCTCGCTAAATTCGCCCAGCTGTTGTTCGATCTCCGCCATTGAGCCTTTCAACATCTGCATCGGCTGGAACTGCGGGATCGGGAGGGGAGTGACGCTATCCAGCTGAGCGCTGAACTCCAGCAGGAACACGCTTTTCTCGCGACCTAATTCATCAAAGCTGAGCGGAATCGGTGAACCGCTGTAGCGAATATGATCGCTATCAGCAATGCGCTGGGCACGGTGAATATGGCCCAGGGCAATGTAATCCGCGGCGGGAAACGCCTGCGCCGGGAAGGCATCCAGCGTGCCGATATAGATATCGCGCACCGAGTCGCTTTTGGTCACGCCAACGGTGGTGAGATGACCGGTGGCAATGATGGGAAGTGCGCGATCTGCCCGCTCGGCCAGCGCTGCGGCATAACACTGTTGATAATGCTGCTCAATCGCTTCCAGCAGTGAGATCTGCTTCTCGCGCCCGGATTGTCCCGCCTGGCTGCGCAAAATATCGCGCGGACGTAAATAGGGAATCGCGCACAGCAGTGCGCCCGGCGTGCCATCGCGTTGATGCAGCGTCAGCACCTGCTGTTCGCCCTGTGGTGTGGCGCTGGTGATCACTCGCGTATTTAAACAGGCGAGTAACTCGCGTGATTCATTCAGGGTAGCGACAGAATCATGGTTGCCCGCCAGCACAATCAATTCACAGTGCGTTGGCTGTAGCGCCACCACGAAGCGGTTAAACATTTCACGCGCATAGCTCGGTGGCGAACCGGTATCAAACAGGTCTCCCGCGATGATTAAGGCATCCACCTGATGCTGCGTAATCTGTGCCAGCAGCCAGTCGAGGAAGGCTTGATGCTCGGCCGCCCGGCTTTTGCTGTAAAAGAACTGACCAAGATGCCAATCCGCGGTGTGAATGATGCGCATGAATACTCCCTGCTTCGTTAAGCGAAGGCGAATTATAACCTCTTCAGATCGCAAAGAAAAAAAAGCGATAGTCGTTGTCACATTTCTGTTTTATCACTATCTATCATAGGGAGGGTTTTTCATAAAAGTGTCATAAAACTGACGCATAATGGCGCCGCAAATCCCAGTGACCTATTGTCACAAAAGCAGGAGTT
This sequence comes from Pantoea sp. EABMAA-21, assembly GCF_030053335.1. Lineage (NCBI taxonomy): Bacteria > Pseudomonadati > Pseudomonadota > Gammaproteobacteria > Enterobacterales > Erwiniaceae > Pantoea > Pantoea sp. EABMAA-21. The sequence goes on along the minus strand of NZ_JASGBX010000005.1, from coordinate 209,751 downwards.
ATAATGGCTAAGCGCATTTTGGTTGTGGAAGACGAAGCTCCCATCCGTGAAATGTTATGTTTCGTGCTGGAACAGAATGATTACCAGCCTATTGAGGCAGAAGACTATGACAGCGCGATTGGTAAGCTGATCGAACCCTGGCCTGATTTAATTCTGCTGGATTGGATGTTGCCTGGCGGCAGCGGTATTCAGTTTATTAAACATTTGAAACGTGAAGCCATGACGCGCGACATCCCGGTGATGATGCTGACGGCACGCGGTGAAGAAGAAGATCGCGTACGCGGTCTGGAAGTCGGCGCCGATGACTACATCACCAAGCCTTTCTCACCGAAAGAGCTGATGGCACGTATCAAAGCGGTGATGCGCCGTATTTCACCGATGGCGGTGGAAGAGGTGATTGAGATGCAGGGTCTGAGCCTCGATCCTTCCTCGCATCGCGTGATGTCGGAAAGTACCCCGCTGGAAATGGGACCCACCGAATATAAATTGCTGCACTTCTTTATGACGCATCCGGAGCGTGTTTACAGCCGTGAACAACTGCTGAACCACGTATGGGGCACCAACGTCTACGTTGAAGATCGTACCGTTGATGTGCATATCCGTCGTTTACGTAAAGCACTGGAAGTAACTGGCCACGATCGCATGGTTCAAACCGTACGCGGAACAGGGTATCGTTTCTCTGCCCGCTACTAAACGGAGTCTTTTACCGTGCTGGAACGACTCTCCTGGAAGAGATTATTGACTGAGCTGGCGCTGGTCTGTTTGCCCGCGCTGGTGCTTGGTCTGTTGTTCGGTTATCTGCCCTGGCTACTGCTGATCGCGGTGTCAGGTGTGATGTTTTGGCACTTTAGAAATCTGATGCGTCTGTCGCACTGGCTGTGGGTCGATCGTTCTATGACGCCACCCGCCGGGCGCGGTAGCTGGGAGCCCTTGTTCTACGGCTTGTACCAGATGCAACTGCGTAACCGCCGTCGTCGTCGTGAGTTGGGTAACCTGATTAAGCGCTTTCGTAGCGGCGCCGAATCCCTGCCCGATGCAGTGATCCTGACCACCGAAGAGGGCACCATTTTCTGGTGCAACGGGCTGGCACAACAGCATCTTGGGCTGCGCTGGCCGGAAGATAATGGCCAGAACATCCTCAATTTACTACGCTATCCTGAGTTTTCCCGCTATATCCGCCAACGCGATTTTGACAAGCCGCTGACGCTGGTGCTGAACAATCAACATCATATGGAATTCCGTGTGATGCCCTACAGCGAAGGGCAGTGGTTGATGGTGGCGCGCGATGTCACCCAAATGCACCAGCTGGAAGGGGCGCGGCGTAACTTCTTTGCCAACGTCAGTCATGAACTGCGTACGCCGTTAACGGTGCTACAGGGCTATCTGGAGATGATGGACGATGCGACGATGAACGAGCGCACGCGCGGCAAGGCGTTGCATACCATGCAGGAGCAAACGCGTCGCATGGATAGCCTGGTGAAACAGTTGCTGACCTTGTCGCGTATCGAGGCCGCACCGGCTATCGATCTCAAAGAGACGGTGGATGTTCCGGGCATGCTGCAACTGTTGCAGCGCGAGGCGGAAACGCTGAGCCAGGGGCGACACAGCATCCATTTCCGCACCGATCCGCACCTCAAAGTCTTCGGTAATGATGAACAGCTGCGCAGCGCCATTTCTAATCTGGTGTACAACGCGGTGAATCACACGCCGGAAGGGACGCGCCTGGATATCAGCTGGCTGCGCACCAAAGAGGGCGCGGAGTTCAAAGTGTGCGATAACGGACCGGGGATCAGCGAGGAGCATTTACCGCGCCTCACCGAGCGTTTCTATCGGGTGGATAAAGCCCGATCGCGCGCCACCGGCGGCAGTGGCTTAGGGCTGGCGATCGTTAAGCATGCATTGAGTCACCATAATGCACGGCTGGAAATCACCAGTATTCCGCATCAGGAAACCTGTTTTAGGTTCGTGCTGCCGCCACGTTTGATTGTGGCGAAGAGCGTGCACAGTAAGGTCAGTTAAGCACGATGAAGTGGCGCAATTGATTGCGTGATGAATCGCGGCGCGACAGAATGTGCAGTTCAATGTTCCTGACCTGATTTGCGGAAGACCTGATGAGATCGCTGTTGCTGTTCACGTTGCTGCTGTGCTCTACGCTGGCACAAAGCCAACAAACCATGCTCACCGGCAATTTGAGCAGCGTCGGTTCCGACACCCTCGGCTATCTGATGACCTTATGGGGCGAGGATTTCAGCCGCCAGTCACCGGGCGTTAACGTTCAGGTACAGGCGGCTGGATCCTCAACCGCACCCACCGCGCTGGCGGCAGGCGCTGCCCAGCTCGGGGCGATGAGCCGCCCGATGCAAATTGATGAACGCCAACTGTTTACCACGCGCTACGGCTATCCCCCGCTGGCGGTGCCGGTGGCGATGGATGCGCTGGTGGTGGTGGTCAATCAGGACAACCCGCTAACGCGTATCGATCAACCGCAACTCGATGCCCTTTTCTCTGTCACTCGTCTGTGTGGTGCGCACTCGGTGCCGCAGCACTGGGGCGATCTTGGCCTCAACCAGGGAGATTGGGCGCGACGCAGTATTCAGCGTTTTGGCCGTAATTCGGCATCAGGTACCTGGGGCTTCTTCAAACAGCAGGCGCTGTGTAAAGGGGATTTCCGCTCAGACGTCGCGGAGTTTCCCGGCTCGGCGGCGGTGGTGCAGGCCGTCGCGGCAACACCCAACAGCATTGGTTATGCCAGTTTTGGTTTTCACTTAAGCGGCGTGAAGATGGTGCCCATCGTCACTGCCAGCGGTGATAGCGTGATGCCGGACGCCGAAACCATTCGCAGCGGCCGCTATCCGTGGTCGCGTCCGCTCTATATTTACGTCAATAAAGCGCCGGGCAAACCGCTGCCGCCGCTGGTGAATGCGTTTCTGCATCAGGTGTTATCACCTGAAGGGCAGCGCCGAGTAACTGAAGCCGGTTATTTGCCACTTTCCGAAAGCCAGATGGCCCAGGCACGTGCCGCCATTGAGTAAAATGGAAGAACGAGCACCCGATCATGAATTTTATTCACGTCACCTGAATTTTCTTCCATTGCCCAATTTGTTTCAGCATGTCACTATTTATGGACATTTAGCCATCCAGATGGCTATAAATAACCGGGTGAAATTATACCCTGACGCAATTATGCGTTTAGCCAGGAGTGAACATGCCACAACAACAACCGTTCCGTGCCGATACCGTCGGCAGTTTTCTGCGTCCTGCGGCGATCAAGCAAGCGCGCGTGCAGTTTGCCAATGGCGAGATCACGGCTGAGCAGCTGCGTCAGGTAGAAGATAAAGAAATCCGCCACGTGGTCGAGCAGCAGCGCGCCAACGGCCTGCAAGTGGTCACCGACGGCGAGTTCCGTCGCGCCTGGTGGCACTTTGACTTCTTTGGCGATCTGCAAGGCGTTGAGCTATTTGAAGCGGAGCAGGGCATCCAGTTCAACGGCGTGCAAACCAAAGCGCACGGCGTGAAAGTCACCGGCAAGGTGGCCTTTAATCCACATCACCCGATGCTGGATCACTTCCGCTTCCTGAAAAGCATTGCGGGCGACGCCGTGGCGAAAATGACCATCCCAAGCCCAAGCGTGCTGCACTTCCGTGGTGGCCGTAAAGTGATCGATGCCACCGTCTATCCCGATCTGAAAGCGTACTTTGCTGACCTGGCGCAGACATACAAAGATGCGATCGCGGCTTTCTACGCGGCGGGCTGCCGTTTTCTGCAGCTGGATGACACTGTTTGGGCTTACCTGTGCTCTTCGGATCAGCAGCAGCAGATCCGTGAGCGCGGTGAAGATCCGCAGGAACTGGCGCGTATTTACGCTGAGGTGCTGAACAAAGCGCTGGAAGATAAACCAGCTGACCTGACCATTGGTCTGCATGTGTGCCGCGGCAACTTCCGCTCAACCTGGATTTCCGAAGGTGGCTATGAGCCGGTGGCCGAGATTCTATTTGGTCAGGTGAATATCGATGCTTACTTCCTCGAATATGACAACGAGCGTTCCGGTGGTTTTGAGCCGCTGCGCTTTATCAAACCCGGCCATCAGCAAGTGGTATTGGGTCTGATCACGACTAAGAACGGTGAACTGGAAGATCCGGAGCAGGTGAAAGCGCGCCTGCAGGAAGCTTCTCAGTTTGTGAGCCTGAACCAGATTTGCCTCAGCCCACAATGTGGCTTTGCCTCGACAGAAGAGGGCAACAGCCTGACGGAAGCGCAGCAGTGGCAGAAGATTCGTCTGGTGGTCGATATCGCCAATCAGGTGTGGTGATGCTGTAAACTTGTGCAAACAGGCGCGTAAATCGCGCCTTTTGTGCATTTAAGAGCCCGGTTTTGCGAGGAGATCTCCCGTGATGCGGAAACTTTAAGCAAATCATCTGAGGTGTTTTCACGCTATTCCACGCTGATAAACTGCTTTGCGTCACTTTCTTGTTATATCCTTCTGGTTTTCCGATCCCGTATTGCCTTTCTTCGCTATAAACGTTTTAATTTGCGCCGTTGTCGATTAATCCCTCTGCGAACAGAAGAAAAGTAGATTAAATCACCTGCGCTTTAACGATTAGGCCCGCATAACGCTCTGAACTCATCAGATAAGCCTTTGTTTTTGTGCATGCAGAGGACAACACGCACTCAACTTCCACCGCAACATCAGCTACAGGCAGTACAGAAGTTTATGACACATCGTTTAACCTCCAAGGATATCCTGGCGCTGGGCTTCATGACGTTTGCCCTGTTCGTAGGCGCAGGAAACATTATCTTTCCACCGATGGTGGGGATTCAGTCTGGCGAACACGTCTGGGTTGCCGCTTTCGGCTTTCTGATTACGGCCGTTGGCTTGCCGGTGATGACCGTTATCGCACTGGCGCGCGTGGGCGGCGGCATTGATGCCCTCAGCTCGCCGATTGGTAAAGCCGCAGGTCTGTTGCTGGCAACGGTTTGCTACCTGGCGGTCGGTCCGCTGTTTGCTACGCCGCGTACGGCGACCGTGTCGTTTGAAGTGGGGATTGCTCCGCTGACTGGTGATGGCGCGCTGCCGCTGTTTATCTACAGCCTGATTTATTTTGCGCTGGTGATTGGCATTTCCCTGTATCCTGGCAAATTGCTGGACACTGTCGGCCACTTCCTCGCTCCGCTGAAAATCGTGGCGCTGACCATTCTCGGTCTGGCAGCACTGCTGTGGCCGGCCGGTGGTATCGCGCCTGCTACGGCTGATTACCAGCGTGCGGCCTTCTCCAGCGGCTTCGTTAACGGCTATCTGACGATGGATACGCTGGGTGCGCTGGTGTTTGGTATTGTTATCGTCAATGCGGCACGTTCTCGCGGCGTTGAAGATGCGAAACTGCTGACCCGTTACACCATGCTGGCGGGCGTGATTGCCGGTGTTGGCTTGACGCTGGTTTACCTGAGCCTGTTCAAACTCGGTTCTGGCAGTGCTGGCCTGGTTGATCAGAATGCCAATGGTGCAGCGATTCTGCATGCGTATGTGCAGCAGACCTTTGGCGGCATGGGCAGCTTCTTCCTGGCAGCACTGATCTTCGTGGCCTGCATGGTGACGGCGGTTGGCCTGACCTGCGCCTGTGCGGAATTCTTTGCGCAATACCTGCCGTTGTCGTATAAAGCGCTGGTGTTTATTCTGGGTCTGTTCTCCATGGTGGTGTCGAATCTCGGCCTGAGCCACCTGATTCAGATCTCGATTCCGGTGCTGACGGCGATTTATCCACCGTGCATCGTGCTGGTGGTGCTGAGCTTCACCCTGAAATGGTGGAATAAGAGCACGCGTATTATCGCGCCAACCATGCTGGTGAGCCTGCTGTTTGGCATCGTTGATGCCATCAAAACCACCAATTTTAAAGATGTGCTGCCGCTTTTTAGCCAGCATCTGCCACTGGCCGATCAGGGACTCTCCTGGTTGCCGCCATCGCTGGTGATGCTGGTGATTGCCGCGGTGGTCGATCGGGCAAAAGGACGCGAACAGGTCGCTGCCCACTCGTAATCGACATTGCTGTTAATTTCAACCACGGGCTTGCCCGTGGTTTTTTCATTTACAAGGTATTGGTGTTATGCAAGAAACCAACAAGCTCAAACGCGGACTGAGCACGCGCCACATCCGTTTTATGGCGCTGGGATCGGCAATCGGTACCGGGCTGTTTTACGGCTCGGCGGATGCGATCAAAATGGCAGGCCCCAGCGTGCTGCTGGCGTACATCATCGGCGGTGCGGTGGCGTACATCATCATGCGTGCCTTGGGTGAGATGTCAGTGAATAACCCGCAGGCCAGCTCGTTTTCGCGCTACGCGCAGGACTATCTGGGGCCGTTAGCAGGTTACATCACCGGCTGGACCTACTGTTTTGAAATCCTGATTGTGGCGATTGCCGACGTGACGGCTTTTGGTATCTACATGGGCGTGTGGTTCCCGGAAGTACCGCACTGGATTTGGGTGCTGTCGGTGGTGCTGATTATCGGTGCCATTAACCTGATGAGCGTGAAGGTGTTTGGTGAAGTCGAGTTCTGGTTCTCCTTCTTCAAAGTCGCCACCATTATCATCATGATCATCGCCGGTTTTGGCATGATTTTCTGGGGCATCGGCAACGGCGGTCAGCCTACGGGTATCCATAACCTGTGGACCAACGGTGGCTTCTTCGCTCACGGCATTGTCGGTATGCTGCTGTCACTGCAGATGGTGATGTTTGCCTATGGCGGCATTGAAATTATCGGTATCACCGCCGGTGAAGCGGAAGAGCCTGAGAAGTCGATTCCACGCGCCATTAACTCCGTTCCGCTGCGTATTCTGGTGTTCTATGTCGGCACGCTGTTTGTCATCATGTCGATCTATCCGTGGAACCAGGTCGGCACCTCCGGCAGTCCCTTTGTGCTGACTTTCCAGCATCTGGGCATTGCAGCGGCGGCATCGATTCTTAACTTCGTGGTGCTGACGGCGTCACTGTCGGCGATCAACAGCGATGTGTTTGGCGTCGGGCGTATGCTGCACGGCATGGCGCAGCAGGGCCATGCGCCGAAGATGTTCCAGAAGGTCTCGGATCGCGGGATTCCTTGGGTCACCGTGCTGGTGATGATGGTGGCGATGCTGATCGCCGTGTATCTCAACTACCTGATGCCGGAAAAAGTGTTCCTGGTGATCGCGTCGCTGGCGACCTTCGCCACGGTGTGGGTGTGGATCATGATTCTGCTGTCGCAAATCGCGTTTCGCCGCAAAATTGGCATAGAGCAGGCGGGTAAACTGCAATTCGCCCTGCCTGGCGGCAGCAAAACCGCCTGGTTTGGCGTGGCTTTCCTGGTGTTCATCATTGCCTTGATCGGTTATTTCCCTGACACGCGCGTGTCGCTGTATGTTGGCTTCGCGTGGATTGTGCTGCTGTTGCTGGCCTGGCCGCTGGCGAAAAAGCAGAAAGCCTGATCATTCTGATGCGCATAACGGGTGGGATGTTTGCCCGTTAAGCGTGGAAGGATAGGTAGTGTTCAGGGCGGGAGAGATTCCCGCCCTGAGCTTTTAAGTATGATGAAAAGCGCAGGCCGAAGCACGACTACCAATTGCTACCCAACGCAATCTCTCCGCCCGCCGGGCTCAGGTGATTGTCATCATAATAGAGCGGCAATCCTCCGCTGGTGATCAAACAGCCCTGCTCATTACACAGATTCTCTCGCAGCGATAACACGCGTACGCCTTGTTGCTTATAGCGCTGCAATAATTTCTCCACGGCCTCTTCCGGGAACTGGAACAATCTGGTGCGCTCAGAGAGCAGCGGCGGAGCTTCCCACTTGCTCAGCCAGGCGCTCAATTCGCGACGAATCGGGATATTACGGTTATTGCTGTAGCGCAGCGGGTCAACGTCCACTGAAGGCGCATCCTCTATTACCGTGACCTTTTTGCCCGCCTGAGTCAGCTGAGCCACCACGCGATCCATACCCGCTTGCAGCGCCTCAAGATTACTCTTTTCAGGATGATCGGTTTCGCGGAAACCGGCACCGGGCAACAGGCTCATACCCGATGCCCAATAGGCGCTGATCACCACTTCGTCCACCTTGTCGCTCAGCACCATCTTCAGCACTTCCTGATTAAAAGTGATGCATTGCTGCGCATGATGTGGCATTTGGCTCACCACGCGCGTGGCACCAATCAGAAACGGGCAGGAGGCTTTGGTGAGTTGATACAGCGGTTTATGCTGACGTTGTGCATAGCCCGACACCGAAGCACGCAGTGCGGCAGCGTGACTGTCGCCAATTAAGGCGATACCGGGGCGATCGGTGTTTGGATGACACTCCTCATGCCTGGAGGGCAGGTTTGCCCCGTAATCAAGCAAGCACGGATTACGCTGCGCCGAAATTTTCCAGCTGTCCGCATTCACGACGAGTTCACTAACCCGCGATTTCATGCCTCCGGTTTGCCACAACAGTAGCATCGCACCCGCCGCAATCAGGGAAGAGGCACAGTAGCCGGGGATCACCCAACGCGTGCCCATGCGCGTCTGGCGGAAGGGCTGCTCGACAAAGCGCCAAGAAAACCAGGCCAGACCCAGCGCTGCGCCGCAGATCATCAAACCTTGCCAGACGGTAAGGGGGTGATCGCTACAGATGCGCGCCAGACTTAGCAGCGGCCAGTGCCACAGGTACCAGGAATAAGAGATCTTGCCGATAAAGCGCATCAGCGGATTTTCTAACAGTAACTGGTTAAGCTCGCTGCGCGCACCGATCATCAGGCAACCCGCCAGCACGGGAATGATCGCCAACCAGCCCGGAAATTGGCTATGGCTACTAAGCAACAGGCTGGCGGAGATAATCATCATCCAACCCAGCAGATTGAGCAGGCTGGCCGCTCGGCCGGTGAGGGGTTGTGGTTTCCACAGCGCCAGCAGCACACCGGCACCGAGTTCCCAGGCGCGGGTTGGCAACAGATAAAAGGCGTGGGTGGTGGCAAACGGTGTGATCCCGATACAGGCCACCAAAGAGATCACACTCAGTATCAGTACCACAGAGCGCATCGAACGTTTGAGTCGTACGGCCAAAAGCAGAATGAATGGCAGCACAATATAGAACTGTTCTTCTATTCCCAATGACCAGGTCATGAGCAGGGGATTTAAATCGGAATCGGTACTGAAATAGTCACCGCTCTTGAGTAGCAGCATATTGGGTACGGCGATAAATACCGCCAGGCTGTATTTGGCCAGCTGGCTGAACTCTAGCGGTGAGAGCAGGATGAAGCCCAGTAGCAGCAATATCGTCATCATGAAAAATAACGCGGGAGCGATACGTTTAATGCGGCGTAAATAAAATTGATAAAATGAGAAGTGACCCTCGGATATTTCCTTGCTGATAATACCGCCGATCAGAAAGCCGGAAATAACAAAGAAGAGGTCGACACCAATAAAGCCACCCTGCAGCGAGGTGACGCCGGAGTGAAAGAGTACCACCAGAATGATGGCGACGGCGCGCAGGCCGTCAATATCCGCCCGATAACGGTGAGAGGCATTCGCAGTCATAATTTAACCCAGAAGTTAGGATAAGAATGGTTATGCGTTCCAGAAAAAATAAATCGGCGCATCCTGTCGCCGAAAAAAGTTACAAAGGAGAAAAATGGGTATTACAAGGGATGATTGACGCTGACAGAATACGCGCTTTTAGCCGCTAAATATCAGGGCGGAAGAAAATTAGAATAATCGCAGATTAAGGTGGTATTTGTATTTACACCGCTGAAGCATAAATAGCGAAAAGATAAGCCCGGATTATCCTTCAGGCTTATCTTTCATGATGTGGTGAATCGGCTACAGGCTGATATGCGCGGGTAACAGTGCTTTGAGCTGAGGGTAGATAACGCTATTGGCGAGCAGCACAGGATTGCCCTGCTGCAGACCGTTGTGACCAAGGTAATCATTGGTTATGCCGCCGGCCTCACGCATCAATACAATACCGGGTAAACCGTCCCACGGATTCATATGCGCTTCGTAATAACCAATTAAACGACCAGCGGCGGCCCAGGCACTCATTAATGCGCCAGAGCCATTACGGATGAACATCCCGCCCTGTGACAGCAAGCCACCAATAAAGGCTGTTAGCGGTTCTACCGGTTGGCTGTTGGAACTACTAATGCCGAGCACGCCCTGATTGAGATGCTGAGCGCTGTGCGCCTGAATACGTTTTTCGTTAACCCATGCGCCTTTACCACGGCAGGCGTGGAAGGTTTCATGATGGTTGGGATCGCAGACCACGCCAATTACCGGCTCATTTTCACAGACAATCGCCAGTGACACGCACCAGTTATGTAATCCATTCAGGAAGTTACTGGTGCCATCAATCGGGTCAATCACCCAGACAAAGCGCGCACCTGTAGTTTCACCACCGCTCTCTTCACCCAGCACGGCGTCATCGGGAAAGCGTTCGTAAATCAGGTGCTTGACCAATTCTTCCACGTTGCGGTCGGCTTCGCTAACCACATCCTGTAAATCCTTTTTATGCTCAATCACCAGTTGATGACGCTGCTGATACCAGGATAAAGCGCGGCTGGCTGCAGTTTTAGCGACATCACAGGCAAAGTGATAACGCGCGTCAAGTTCGGTTAGCGTAGCTGATGACATCTTTCCCTCTTATCATTTTCTGACAAACGAAGTGACAAAAAACGCCGAAACAGGCGACCTGGCGGTGTGACCTACTTAACAAAAGTTAAGAAAGGTTTCATTAAGCCGCAGATGAGTGCGGCTGGCAAGAGGCGTAAATGCTGGGATTGTGAAAAAAAGCGGGTTTAGAGTTGCTGGTGGCGCGCAGCGTCCATCAGGCGCGGATAGAACTGGAAGAACAGCGGTTCAAGTTGCTGATAATGATCGACAAAATCCTGATAGGAGTCGCGCAGTGCTGCCAGACGCGGGCGGCGATGTGCCATACCGCTCAATACGCGGGCCAGCCGCGTTGGTTCGGCATAGTGCTCAAACCAGCGCTCGCGCCACATCACCGAATTGAGTTCGATGAATCCTTCTGGCGTGCCGGGCAGTTGCGGCATGATTTCACGCTCGGCTGCCGCCGTGAACGCGACCAGCGATTGGGAAGGGTGCAGCTGGTCCCAGTGCAGCGCGAGGAAATGATCCCAGATGACATCCAACGTGATGGGCGCAACGCGACGAGTTTCAGCGCGAAAGAATTGCCGCGCTTCACGCACTTCCGGCAGGTTATCCGTCAAAACATCCAGTCGGCGATGCATAGCGATGCCCGCCACAACCGGTTCCGGCCATTGCGATTGCACATTGCCGCGCACGAAGTCGGCCATCAGATTGCCCAGCAGGGAGCTGTCTGCCAGCTGTGCGAGGTGAAGGTGAGCGAGAAAGTTCATGGCGCATTATAGGCAGAATCACAGATATGCAGCCAGTTGTTCAGAATTTGCCGCTTTTCCGCTAAACTATGCCGCCTGTTTTTTGAGTCCTGAAAGAAGTGATGCATGCGTGTAGCCGATTTTGCTTTTGAGTTGCCAGAATCTTTGATCGCCCACTATCCGCAGGCGCAGCGCAGCGGTTGCCGCTTGCTGGCGCTGGATGGCCCAAGTGGGGCGTTAAGCCATGAAGTGTTTACCAACGTACTGGATAAACTCAATCCGGGCGACCTGCTGGTGTTTAACAATACCCGCGTTATTCCGGCGCGTGTCTTCGGCCGAAAAGCCAGTGGCGGCAAAATCGAGATGCTGGTGGAGCGCATGCTGGATGACAAACGCGTGCTGGCGCATGTGCGTGCCTCGAAAGCGCCGAAGCCGGGTGCAGAGCTGCTGCTGGGCGATGACGAAAGCGTCAAAGCCACCATGGTCGCGCGCCACGATACGCTGTTTGAAATCGAATTTGCCGATGACCGCGCAGTGCTGGATATCCTTAACAGCGTCGGTCATATGCCGCTGCCGCCGTATATTGATCGTCCGGACGAAGAAGCGGATCGCGAACTTTATCAAACCGTTTACAGTGCGCGTCCGGGTGCGGTAGCCGCACCGACCGCCGGTTTGCATTTTGATGAACCGTTGCTGGACGCGCTGCGCGCGAAAGGCATCGAAATGGCATTTGTCACGCTGCACGTTGGCGCAGGTACCTTCCAGCCGGTGCGCGTCGAGAACATCAATGACCACATCATGCACTCTGAGTATGCCGAAGTGCCGCAGGATGTGGTGGATGCGGTGCTGGCGTGTAAAGCGCGTGGCAACAAAGTGGTCGCGGTGGGCACCACCTCCGTGCGTTCTCTGGAGAGCGCGGCGCAGGCGGCTCAGGATGCGCTGATTGCACCCTTCTTCGACGACACGCAGATCTTCATCTATCCCGGCTATCACTATCAGGTGATTGATGCGCTGATCACCAACTTCCATCTGCCGGAATCGACGCTGATTATGCTGGTGTCAGCATTTGCCGGTTACAAAATTACCATGGCGGCTTACCAAAGCGCGGTGGCAGAGCAGTACCGTTTCTTTAGCTACGGGGATGCCATGTACATCACCCGTAATCCACAGGCTCCTGACGAAGTGGTTGGAGCTTAATAATCAGACTGTTTCTCTGATTATCTAATGAGGTCAATGTGAAATTTGAATTAGATACCACCGACGGGCGCGCGCGCCGTGGCCGTTTGGTGTTCGATCGTGGTGTGGTGGAAACCCCGGCATTCATGCCTGTGGGCACCTACGGCACCGTGAAGGGCATGACGCCGGAAGAAGTGAAAGACACCGGCGCGCAGATCCTGCTCGGTAATACCTTCCACCTGTGGCTGCGCCCGGGCCAGGAGATTATGAAACTGCACGGTGACCTGCATGATTTCATGAACTGGCAGGGACCGATCCTCACTGACTCCGGCGGCTTCCAGGTGTTCAGCCTCGGTGACATTCGTAAGATCACCGAAGCGGGCGTGCATTTCCGTAATCCGATCAACGGCGACCCGATTTTCCTCGATCCGGAAAAATCGATGGAAATTCAGTACGACCTCGGTTCAGACGTGGTGATGATTTTCGACGAGTGTACGCCGTATCCAGCAGACTGGGATTACGCCAAACGTTCGATGGAGATGTCACTGCGTTGGGCGCAGCGTAGCCGCGATCGCTTTGATTCACTCGGGAATAAAAATGCGCTGTTCGGCATTATTCAGGGCGGTGTTTACGAAGATTTACGAGATGTCTCGGTTAAAGGTCTGGTAGATATCGGCTTTGATGGGTACGCTGTGGGCGGCCTGGCGGTGGGTGAACCTAAAGAGGACATGCACCGTATCCTGGAACACGTCTGTCCGCAAATTCCGCAAGATAAACCGCGTTATTTGATGGGCGTCGGCAAGCCAGAAGATCTGGTGGAAGGCGTTCGCCGCGGTATCGATATGTTTGACTGCGTCATGCCAACGCGTAATGCGCGTAATGGTCACCTGTTTGTGACCGATGGCGTGGTGAAAATCCGTAACGCCAGGTATAAAGATGACACGGCAACGCTGGATGCGGATTGTGATTGTTACACCTGTCGCAATTATAGCCGCGCCTACTTGTATCATCTTGATCGTTGTAACGAAATACTGGGCGCACGTCTGAATACGATTCACAATCTGCGCTATTACCAGCGTCTGATGGCGGGTTTACGTAAGGCCATCGAAGAGGGTAAATTAGAGCACTTTGTTAGCGAGTTCTACCAACGGACGGGTAAAGCGGTTCCACCGTTAAACGTCTGATAATTCTATCAATGAGGGAAATTTAATGAGCTTTTTCATTTCTGACGCCGTTGCCGCAGCAGGCGCTCCGTCTCAGGGAAGTCCTTATTCTCTGGTGATCATGCTGGTGGTGTTTGGTCTGATCTTCTATTTCATGATTCTGCGCCCGCAGCAGAAACGTTCTAAAGATCACAAGAAGCTGATGGATTCCATCTCTAAAGGTGATGAAGTGTTAACCAGCGGTGGCCTGGTAGGTCGTGTGACCAAAGTGGCTGACAACGGCTACGTTTCTATCGCCCTGAACGACACCACTGAAGTAGTTGTAAAACGTGATTTCGTGGCCGCCGTTCTGCCGAAAGGTACTATGAAGGCGCTGTAATTTTTTCTTCCCGAAGGGAACTGCCGTGTTAAACCGTTATCCTTTGTGGAAGTACATCATGCTGGTCGTCGTGATTCTCGTCGGCCTGCTCTATGCGCTTCCTAACCTTTATGGAGAGGATCCGGCCGTTCAGATCACTGGTGCGCGCGGTGGCGCCGCCAGTGAACAGACGTTGGATCAGGTCCAGACTTTATTAAAACAAGATAATATCCAGAGCAAATCCCTCGCTCTGGAAAATGGCGCCATTCTGGCCCGTTTTGACAATCAGGATGCGCAGCTGCGCGCGCGTGATGCCATCACTACCGCGTTGGGCGACAACTATGTTGTGGCACTCAACCTCGCGCCGGCTACTCCGCGCTGGCTGACCATGCTGGCTGCACAGCCGATGAAACTCGGTCTTGATCTGCGTGGCGGCGTACACTTCCTGATGGAAGTGGATATGGATACCGCTCTGGGCAAGCTGCAAGAGCAGAATGCCGATGGCCTGCGCAGTGACCTGCGCGACAAAAGCATCCCGTATACCAACGTCAATAAAATCGCTAACTACGGTGTAGAAGTGCGTTTCCGCGACGGTGCCAGCCGTGATGCGGCGATCAGCTACCTGTCACCGCGTCATCGCGATCTGGTGATCTCCAGCGTCGGCAGCGATACGCTGCGTGCGGTGATGACCGATGCGCGTCTGAGCGAAGCCCGTGAGTATGCGGTTCAGCAGAACATCAATATCCTGCGTAACCGTGTGAACCAGCTTGGCGTTGCCGAGCCTCTGGTGCAGCGTCAGGGTTCTGACCGCATCGTGGTGGAACTGCCGGGTATTCAGGATACGGCGCGTGCCAAAGAGATTCTGGGTGCCACTGCGACCCTGGAATTCCGTCTGGTAAACACCACCGTTGATCCAACTGCCGCGGCGAGTGGCCGTGTGCCGGGTGATTCGGAAGTGAAAGAGACGCGTGAAGGCCAGCCAGTGGTGCTGTACAAGCGTGTGATTCTGACCGGTGACCATATTACCGATTCGACGTCCAGCATGGACGAGTACAACCAGCCGCAGGTGAACATTTCACTGGATGGCGCGGGCGGTAACATGATGTCGAACTTCACCAAGGACAACATCGGTAAAGCGATGGCGACCCTGTTTGTGGAGTACAAGGACAGCGGTAAGAAAGACGCCAACGGTCGTGCAATCCTGGTGAAACAGGAGCAGGTGATTAACGTGGCGAACATTCAGTCGCGCCTCGGTAACAGCTTCCGCATCACCGGTATCAACAACCCGAACGAAGCGCGTCAGCTGTCGCTGCTGCTGCGTGCCGGTGCGTTGATCGCGCCAATTCAGATTGTGGAAGAGCGTACCATTGGTCCAACAATGGGCCAGCAGAACATCACTCAGGGTCTCGAAGCCTGCTTGTGGGGTCTGATCGCGTCCATTCTGTTTATGGTGGTGTTCTATAAGAAATTTGGTTTGATTGCGACCAGCGCGCTGCTGTGCAACCTGGTGCTGATTGTCGGCATCATGTCACTGCTGCCGGGTGCGACCCTCACCATGCCGGGGATTGCCGGTATCGTGTTGACGCTGGCGGTTGCTGTCGATGCCAACGTGTTGATTAACGAACGTATTAAAGAAGAACTGCGTAACGGACGCTCGGTACAGCAGGCGATTCACGAAGGCTACAAAGGCGCCTTCTCCAGTATCGTCGATGCCAACGTCACTACGCTGATCAAAGTTATCATTCTTTATGCGGTCGGTACCGGCTCCATTAAAGGCTTTGCGATCACCACCGCTATCGGTATCGCGACCTCAATGTTCACCGCTATCGTCGGCACCCGTGCCATCGTTAACCTGGTTTACGGCGGCAAACGCATCAACAAGCTGTCCATCTGAGGAGTGCGTTGTGGCACAGGAATATAGTATTGAGCAGCTAAACCACGGGCGTAAGGTCGTCGACTTTATGCGCTGGGATACGCTGGCATTCATCATCTCCGGTCTGCTGATTGTGGCGTCTATCGCCATTATCGGTGTGCGAGGCTTCAACTGGGGCCTCGACTTTACCGGCGGAACGGTGATTGAGATTAACCTGGAAAAACCGGCCGATCTGGACGCACTGCGTGAAGGTTTGGTGAAAGCGGGCTTCCAGGAGCCGCTGGTGCAGAACTTTGGCAGCAGCCGTGACGTGATGGTGCGTATGCCGCCAGCCACCGGTGCAGCAGGTCAGGAGCTCGGCAACAAAGTCGTGACCTCCATCAATGAGACGACGCAGCAGAACGCGACCGTGAAGCGCATTGAGTTCGTCGGCCCAAGCGTGGGTAGCGATCTGGCGCAAGCCGGTGCGATGGCGCTGCTGTCGGCACTGATTGCGATTCTGATCTATATCGGCTTCCGCTTTGAGTGGCGTCTGGCGCTGGGTACCGTGCTGGCACTGGCGCATGACGTCATTATCACCTGCGGCATTCTGGCGTTGTCACACATCGAGATCGACCTGACGATTGTCGCGTCACTGATGTCGGTGATTGGTTACTCGCTTAACGATAAAATCGTGGTTTCCGACCGTATTCGTGAGAACTTCCGCAAAATTCGTCGCGGTTCTTCCTACGATATTACTAACGTGTCGCTGACCCAGACGTTGAGCCGTACCCTGATCACCTCGCTGACCACGCTGGCGATGATTCTGATTCTGTTCATCTTTGGTGGTGCGCTGCTGAAAGGCTTCTCGCTGACCATGCTGATCGGTGTCACCATCGGTACCGTTTCATCGATCTATGTTTCTTCTGCTCTGGCATTGAAACTGGGTATGAAGCGTGAACACATGCTGGTGCAGAAAGTGGAGAAAGAGGGCGCAGATCAGCCTTCTATCCTGCCTTAATTCTGCTGATGAAATGAAACGGGCTGCCTAAGGGCAGCCCGTTTTTTTATGCCTGCTGATCAGGGCGCGGTTTTGGTGGCTGCTGTGCTCTGCACATCATGCACGCGCACGAAGCCGAGTTGCTCCGGCGTCAGTCCGCTCAGGCGCAGCGGCACTGTTACCGAACTGCGTGGCATCAGACTCGCCTCAACCTGAATGGTCTGGCTCAGACTCTCCGCATTCAGCGGTTTGCCACTGGCTGGATCCAGCTCACCCCATACCACGGTGGCGCTCAGCGCGGGGATCGGCTGGTCATCGGTGGAACGGATATTCAGGTTGGCGCGACTACCACTGGCTTCCCCCTCGACGCGAGACAGTGACAGGCGCAATTTGCCCACCTGCGTCTGTAACTCGACGGGAGTGTTGGCTTGCGGCAACAGCCATGCCCCCTGGGTTGATTGCCCATTGAGTTGACCCTGAATTTCCAGCGCCGTTGCCTGATTGGTGAGCTTGCGCATCTGCTGGTTAAGCTGGCTGACTTCCTGATGTAACTCTTTGACCTGCGGTGAAGTCGGCGTTGAACTACAACCACTGAGCACCAGCAGCGAAAGTGCGGCGGGCGCCCAAAACGTCCTGATCGTCATGCATTGTCCTTTCTGTTATTTCGGAATACGTAATACCTGGCCGGGGTAGATCTTATCAGGATGCGTCAGCATTGGCTTGTTTGCTGCGAAAATCTTGTTGTATTCATTGGGATTCCCGTAGACCTGTTTGGAAATCGCACTCAGGGTGTCGCCTTTTTTCACCGTATAGAAATCGGCTTCTGGCGCACTGTCGGTGACGGTGACCTTGTCATCGACCTTGGTAATCCCTGCCACGTTACCGGCGGCCACCAGGATTTTCTCCTTCAGCTCCTGTGAAATGCCATCACCGCTCACGGTAACGGTGTCGCCTTGCACATCGACTTTGACTTTATCGCTGTCAGGTAAGCCGAGTTGATTAATATGATCCTGTAGTTTTTTGCTGGGATCGTCAGCGCCAGTGACGGCATCCCATAACTTTTCACCTGCTTCTTTCACGAAATTGAACAGACCCATGTGACCTCCTGCAAATGTGCCGGATTGGCTGTTTAAGCTTAGTGGCTTTTCTTGTTTACAGAGCGTGACATCCTGCATCTGTGAGCCAGGCGGTGATTCGGTCGCGTGTATTCAGTTGCTTTGAAGATCGCGCTACACTGTGTGGCCTATTTATCTCGCGACAGGAAACGTCATGCATTGCCCCTTCTGCTCCGCTGTGGATACCAAAGTGATTGATTCTCGCCTGGTCAGTGAAGGTTCATCGGTGCGTCGCCGCCGCCAGTGTCTGGTGTGCCATGAGCGTTTTACCACCTTTGAAGTGGCTGAGCTGGTGATGCCGCGCGTGGTGAAAAGCAACGATGTGCGTGAACCCTTTAACGAAGATAAGCTCGCCAGCGGCATGATGAAGGCGCTGGAGAAGCGCCCGGTGAGCGCCGATGCGGTGGATAACGCCGTCAACCACATTAAAACGCAACTGCGTGCCACTGGCGAGCGCGAAATTCCCAGCAAGCTGGTCGGTAATCTGGTGATGGAAGAGCTGAAGAAACTCGATAAGGTAGCTTACATCCGCTTTGCTTCGGTGTACCGCAGCTTCGAAGATATCCGTGATTTTGGCGAAGAGATCGCCCGCTTACAGGACTAAGCCATGACTGACGAACGCTACATGGCGCGTGCGCTGGAACTGGCGCGTCGCGGACGTTTTACCACCACACCTAATCCTAATGTTGGCTGCGTGATTGTACGCGACGGCGAGATTGTCGGCGAAGGCTGGCATCACCGTGCGGGCGAGCCGCATGCTGAAGTGCACGCGCTGCGCATGGCGGGTGAAAAAGCTAAAGGTGCGACCGCTTATGTCACGCTGGAGCCCTGCAGCCATCATGGACGCACGCCGCCGTGTTGCGATGCGTTGATCGCTGCGGGCGTCAGTCGCGTGGTGGCGGCAATGCAGGATCCCAATCCGCAAGTGGCGGGACGCGGCTTGTATCGTTTGCAGCAGGCCGGGATTGAAGTCAGCCACGGCTTAATGATGAGCGAAGCTGAAGCATTGAATCGTGGTTTTCTGAAACGTATGCGCACTGGCTTCCCGTGGATTCAGCTCAAACTCGGCGCATCCCTTGATGGGCGCACCGCGATGGCCAGTGGCGAAAGTCAATGGATCACCTCGGCGGCGGCAAGGCGCGATGTGCAACAATTACGTGCCCAGAGTTCGGCTATTCTTACCTCCAGCGCCACCGTGTTGGCAGACGATCCGTCATTAACCGTGCGCTGGGGCGAACTGAATGAAGATGCACGCCAGCAGCTGGATGAAGCCACGCTGCGTCAGCCGATTCGCGTGGTGATTGATAGCCAGCAGCGTGTGACGCCGCAACATCGACTGATGAGTCAGCCGGGCGAAACCTGGCTGATGCGCAGTGCAATCGATCAGCAAACCTGGCCAGACAGCGTCAGCCAGATTGCGGTGCCGCTGCGCGGAGAGCAACTGGATCTGGTGGCGATGATGATGATACTCGGCCAGCGTCAGATTAACTCGGTGTGGGTTGAAGCTGGCGCCAGTCTGGCGGGGGCACTGTTACAGGTTGGACTGGTCGATGAACTGATTGTCTATGTGGCACCGAAACTACTGGGCAATGCGGCACGCGGTCTGTGTGAGCTGCCTGGACTGGAACAATTGGCTGATGCGCCAGAGCTGAAGTTCAGCGATGTGCGCAGGGTTGGCGCGGACCTGCGGCTGACCCTGACGCCCGCTTAAGCACCGACTGAAAAGCCTGAGCGCGTCGCCGAAGAGTATGATAGAATCCGCCCCCTTCTGCGGGGCCATAAATCAAACACCCAAAGGATATGTATGAAAGTTATCGAAGCTCCTGTTGCCGCGCCTGATGCTCACATTGCCATCGTTATTGCGCGTTTTAACAACTTCATTAATGACAGCCTGCTGGATGGCGCGGTGGATGCGCTGAAGCGTATTGGCCAGGTCAAAGCAGAAAACATCACTGTGGTCTGGGTTCCAGGCGCTTACGAACTGCCTCTGGCAGCGCGCGCACTGGCAAAAGCCGGTAAGCACGATGCAATCGTGGCTCTGGGAACCGTGATCCGTGGCGGCACCGCCCACTTCGAATATGTGGCAGGTGAAGCCAGCTCTGGCATTGCCAACGTGGCGATGACCAGCGAAATTCCGGTGACTTTCGGCGTGTTAACCACCGAAAACATCGAGCAGGCGATTGAACGCGCCGGCACCAAAGCAGGTAATAAAGGCGCCGAAGCGGCCCTGACTGCACTCGAAATGATTAACGTATTGAAAGCCATCAAAGCCTGATTTTTGGAAGGGGAATTTTGTGAAACCTGCTGCTCGTCGTCGCGCCCGTGAGTGCGCTGTCCAGGCGCTTTACTCCTGGCAGCTGTCGAACAACGACATTGCCGATGTGGAATACCAGTTTCTGGCGGAACAAGACGTCAAAGACGTCGATATTAGCTATTTCCGCGAATTGCTGGCCGGTGTGGCGACTAACAGCGCGTACCTGGACGGTCTGATGAAGCCTTACCTGTCACGTCAGCTGGAAGAGCTGGGTCAGGTAGAAAAAGCCATTCTGCGTCTTTCGCTGTATGAGCTGAGCAAACGTTCTGATGTGCCTTATAAAGTGGCCATCAACGAAGGCATCGAACTGGCCAAAGTGTTTGGCGCCGAAGACAGCCACAAGTTTGTTAACGGCGTGCTGGATAAAGCAGCCCCACAAATTCGACCCAATAAAAAATAAATGCGAAAGGCCGGTTTACCGGCCTTTTTCTCATTGAGACCTGACTTATGTCCTGTGGTGAATTCGAACTGATCGCACGTTATTTTAACCGCGTTACCAGCTCCCGCCGCGATGTGGAGAAGGGAATTGGTGACGACTGTGCGTTACTGAACGTGCCCGAAAAACAGACGCTGGCCATTAGCACCGATACGTTGGTGGCGGGCGTGCACTTCCTGCGTGATATCCATCCTGCCGATCTGGGTTACAAAGCGCTGGCCGTGAATCTCAGTGATTTGGCGGCAATGGGTGCCGATCCGGCGTGGTTGACGCTGGCGATTACCTTGCCTGAAGTGAATGAAAGCTGGCTGGCCGCATTTAGCGACAGCCTGTTTGAGCTGCTGGATTACTATGATATGCAGCTGATTGGCGGTGATACCACGCGCGGACCGCTGAGCCTGACGTTGGGGATTCACGGTCTGGTGCCGACAGGACGCGCATTAAAGCGTTCGGGTGCCAAACCTGGCGACTGGATCTTTGTCACCGGTACGCTGGGTGACAGCGCGGCTGGCCTGTCGCTGCTACAACATCGTCATCGCCTGAACGATCCGGCTGTCCATGAAGTGTTGATCAAGCGCCATCTGCGCCCGATGCCACGCGTGTTGCAGGGCCAGGCGCTGCGCAATCTGGCGACCTCGGCGATCGATATCTCCGATGGTTTGATTGCCGATCTCGGCCATATTCTCACGGCGAGCCGCGTCGGTGCGCGCCTCAATCTGGAAGCGTTGCCGCTGTCTGCTGCGTTGCGCGATCATTTTGAGCCGGAACAGGTGCTGACCTGGGCGTTAAGTGGCGGCGAAGATTATGAGCTGTGCTTTACCGTGCCGGAAGTCAATCGTGGTGCGCTGGACGTGGCGCTGGGTCATCTTGGTGTGCCTTATACCTGCATCGGGCAGATTGCGCCTGAAGCCGACGGGTTGACGCTGCTGGAAAATGGCAAGCCACGTCGTTTTAATCACAAGGGATTTGATCACTTTAATGCGAAGTAAAGATGTAGCGAAAAGCCGCCTGCGCCTGAGCAATCCCTGGCATCTGTTGGCAACCGGTTTTGGCAGTGGCCTGAGCCCGATCATGCCAGGCACCGCCGGTTCGATTGCCGCGATTCCCTTTTGGTGGTTGATGACCTTTCTGCCGTTGCAGATTTACTCTCTGCTGGTGCTGATTGGCATTAGCGTGGGCGTTTATCTGTGCCATCGCACGGCGAAAGACATGGGTGTGCACGACCACGGCAGCATCGTCTGGGATGAGTTTATCGGCATGTGGATTACGCTGATGGCGATCCCAGCGATGAGCTGGCAGTGGGTGCTGGCCGGGTTTGTCATCTTCCGCATCTTCGATATGTGGAAACCCTGGCCGATTCGCTGGTTCGATCAGAACGTGCATGGCGGCATGGGCATTATGGTCGATGACATTATCGCAGGCGTGATATCAGCGGCAATTTTGTATGGATTGGGGCTGGTGCTTTAATTCGGCAGGTGCGCCTAACTCACGTGCCCTCTGTCACAACGCGTACGAAAGATTGAGAGCAAGCTGGTGCCGTTCAGGGGCTGGCAATCCGCAGCGTTAAACGGAATGAGTCTGCCAGGATAGCCCGCAGGACGCGGGCTGTGAAATCATTACTCGAATCCTACAACCGGATGCGGTTGATATACCGTCTCCAGCTCGGCGATATCCGTTGAACTCAGCTCCACATCCACTGCTTTAACCAACTCTGCAAACTGCTGCTCGCGCGATGCACCGATAATCGGGGCTGTGACCACCGGTTTATGCAGCAGCCACGCCAGTGCCACCTGTGCACGCGTCACGCCTTTATCGGCGGCAATGGTCGCCAGACGCTCTGCAATCGCCGCATCGTTCTCTTCGGTGCCGGTATAGAGTTTTTCCATCACGTTATCCGATACCGAACGTGCGGTGGTTTCGCCCCATGGACGTGTCAATTTGCCGCGTGCCAGCGGGCTCCACGGCAGCACCGCGATGCCTTCACGTTCACACAGCGGGTGCATTTCGTTCTCTTCCTCGCGCTGAATCAGGTTGTACTGATCCTGCATGCTGACAAAACGCGCCCAGCCATTCTGCTTTTGCAGATCCAGCGCCTGAGCGAACTGCGCAGCATGCATCGAAGAAGCGCCGATGTAGCGCGCTTTACCCGATTTCACCACCTCATTCAGCGCCTCAAGCGTCTCTTCGATCGGCGTGTCGTAATCCCAGCGGTGAATCTGCAGCAGGTCGACATACTCCATGCCGAGACGCGTCAGGCTATCGTCGATGGATTGCAGAATGTTCTTGCGTGACAGTCCCTGAGAAAGGTTGCTGAGCGGGAAATAGACTTTGGTGGCGACAACAACCTGATCGCGCTGGGCGAAATCTTTCAGCGCACGCCCGACGATCTCTTCACTGCTGCCATCGGAGTAGCTGTTGGCGGTGTCGAAAAAGTTGATGCCCGCGTCCAGCGCCTGCTTGATCAGCGGTCGACTGCTCTCTTCGGGCAGGGTCCATGCGTGATTGCCGCGCATCGGATCGCCGTAAGTCATGCAGCCTAAACAGAGACGCGAAACCTGTAAGTCGGTTTGGCCTAAACGAATGGTTTTCATGGGAGCTCCTGCTCTTATGCGTTAGGAATGCCCTAAGCATAGCAGCAGGAGCGGGGAGGGGATTACTGCGCCAGCCAGTCAGTGATTTGCTGCTGAATACCGGCGGCATCCAGCTGATAATCCTGACGAACTTCTTCCTGCGTGCCCTGTGGAATAAATTCATCTGGCAGGCCGAGGTTCAGCACGTGCACACGCAGGCGTTTAGCCATCACGTATTCGTTGACGCCGCTACCGGCTCCGCCTTTGATCGCGCCTTCTTCCAGCGTCACCAGCGAATCATGGCTGGTGGACAGTTCGGCAATCAAGGCTTCATCCAGGGGCTTCACAAAACGCATATCTACCAGCGTGGCGTTCAGCGCTTCAGCGGCAGCCTGTGCTTCAGGCAACAGCGTGCCGAAGTTGAGGATCGCCAGCTTTTCACCACGGCGCTTAACAATGCCTTTGCCCAGCGGCAGGCTGGCCAACGGCTCCAGCGTGGCACCGGTGCCCGTGCCGCGCGGATAGCGCACTGCACTTGGACCCGCCTGATAGTGATAGCCGGTGTAAAGCATCTGGCGGCATTCGTTTTCATCGCTTGGCGTCATGATCACCATTTCGGGCACACAGCGCAGGAAGGCGATATCGAATGCGCCCTGATGTGTTTGCCCATCAGCGCCAACAATGCCGCCGCGATCGATAGCGAACAGCACCGGCAGTTTCTGGATCGCCACATCGTGAATCAGCTGATCGTAAGCGCGCTGCAGGAAGGTGGAATAAATCGCCACCACCGGCTTATAACCGCCAATCGCCATACCTGCAGCAAAGGTCACCGCATGCTGTTCAGCAATCGCCACGTCAAAGTACTGTTGCGGATAGTCACGAGAGTAGCTGACCATGCCAGAACCTTCACGCATCGCCGGCGTCACCGCCATTAAACGCGGATCGTCCGCCGCCATTTCGCTCAGCCAGCTACCGAAAATTTTCGAGTAGCTCGGCAGGCCTGGCGCGCTTTTCGGCAGAGAACCGCTGGCCGGATCGAACTTCGGTACCGCATGCCAGGCGATAGGGTCTTGCTCGGCAGGCGCGTAGCCTTTGCCCTTTTTGGTCATGATGTGCAGGAACTGCGGGCCTTTCAGGTCACGCATATTCTTCAGCGTGCTCACCAGCGTCAGCACATCGTGGCCATCAACCGGACCGATGTAATTAAAGCCCAGCTCTTCAAACAGCGTGCCCGGCACCACCATGCCTTTCAGGTGCTCTTCGGTGCGCTTCACCAGCTCTTTGATCGGAGGTAGGCCGCCCAACACACGCTTGCCGCCTTCGCGCAGACGTGAGTAGGTTTTACCGGAGAGAATCTGGGCCAGACGATTGTTGAGTGCGCCAACGTTTTCCGAGATCGACATCTCGTTGTCGTTAAGGATCACCAGCATGTCAGGTTTGATGTCGCCTGCGTGGTTCATGGCTTCGAACGCCATACCCGCGGTAATGGCGCCATCGCCAATAATACAGGCAGTACGACGTCCTTTGCCTTCGCGCTCAGCGGCAACCGCCATGCCCAATCCGGCACTGATCGAGGTCGATGAGTGACCGACGCTCAATACGTCGTATTCACTTTCGCCGCGCCACGGGAACGGATGCAGGCCATTTTTCTGGCGGATAGTGCCGATACGATCGCGGCGTCCGGTCAGAATTTTGTGCGGATAGGCCTGATGACCAACGTCCCACACCAGATGGTCAAACGGGGTGTTGTAAACATAATGCAGCGCGACTGTTAGTTCGACGACGCCCAGACCCGAAGCAAAGTGGCCGGAAGACCGGCTCACGCTATCCAGCAGATACTGACGCAGCTCGTCACACAGTACCGGAAGTTTTTCTTTCGGTAGTAAACGTAATTCCTGAACCGTGCTCGCTAATGCCAGTGTCGGGTATTTTGCAATATCAAAACTCATCAGAGACTCATTATGAAAGTTATTTATCGCGTTCAATTATGAAGCTTGCCAGTGCTTGTAATGCGGTGGTGTTGTAGGACTGCGCCGCCAGAATCTCTAACGCGCCCAGTGCTTCCTGATAAAGATCCCACGCTTTACTGCGGGCATTATCCAGTCCCATCAGCGCCGGATAAGTGCTCTTACCCAATGCCTGATCCGCGCCCTGAGTTTTGCCCAGCACCGCGGTATCGCCCACCACATCAAGAATGTCATCCTGCACCTGGAACGCCAGTCCGATGGCGTTGGCGTAGGTATCCAGGACCGGAAGTGCCGCACGGCCACGTTCACCCGCCGTCAATGCGCCAAGACGCACTGCAGCGCGAATCAAAGCGCCAGTTTTATGACGATGAATCTGCTCGAGCTGGGCGAGGTCAATGTGCTTGCCTTCTGCGGCGAGATCCAGCGCCTGGCCACCGCACATGCCTGCCACACCGCTGGCCTGAGCCAGTTCGGAGATCATCGCAATGCGATCTTGCGGGCTGACGCCGGGCATCGGCTCATCGGCCAGAATCGAAAACGCCAGGGTTTGCAACGCATCACCAGCGAGAATTGCTGTATCTTCACCATATTTTATATGGCAGGTTGGCTGTCCGCGACGTAACGCATCGTCATCCATCGCGGGCAGATCATCATGAATCAGAGAGTAAGCATGAATGCACTCAACGGCAGCGGCCGGGGCATCCAGGCTGGCCGCATCGGCCTTTAACATCTCGCCCGTGGCGTAAACCAAAAATGGACGCAGACGCTTACCGCCTAATAGTGCCCCATATTGCATGGATTGCACCAGAGGAGAACTCTGAAAAGGAAGTGGATCTATTAAGCGTGTCAACGCCAGATTGACGCGTTCGTGATACGCGTTGAGTAATTTGGCGAAATCCATCAGTCATTTTCCGGCGTGAACGGCGCGAGCGCGGCATCTTTGTCATCGCTGAGCAGGATCTGCACGCGCTGTTCAGCCTGCTGCAGGGTTTGCTGACCGGTGCGTGCCAGCTGTACGCCGCGTTCAAATTCGTTCAGTGCTTCTTCCAGCGGCAGTTCACCACTTTCCAGACGGCTGACGATTTGTTCCAGCTGCTGTAATGCGCTTTCAAAACTGGCTGGCGCTTCGGCTTTTTTCGGCATAATCAGTGTCGACTCACAGGTTAGGAATCATCTTGCAATCGGTCATGGTAGCCGACGAGGATTAATTAGCAAAATAATGAATGTGATTGCGGTTGCAGAAGCGGTCATCTGACAAAGGTGGTATACTTTTGCGCCTCGGATGCGGGCGCCTCTGCGTTACCCGTAATTATATGATTTTACCAGTTAAGTGCCGATGGTTTTAGCACTTATTTGCCCAACGAAGCTGTGTCGCCATGAAGTTTATCATTAAGCTCTTCCCTGAAATCACCATCAAAAGTCAGTCGGTGCGTTTGCGCTTTATCAAGATCCTGACCGGTAACATCCGCAATACCCTGCGTACTGTCGACGACGAAATCGCCGTGGTGCGCCACTGGGACCATATTGAAGTGCGCGCTAAGAAAGAAGCGCTGCGTACCGTCGTTATTGATGAACTGACGCGCATCCCCGGTATTCACCATGTACTGGAGGTTGAGGATCAGCCTTACACCGATATGCACGATATCTTCGAGCAGACGCTGGCACTGAATCGCGAACGTCTGGAAGGGAAAAGTTTCTGCGTGCGCGTGAAGCGTCGTGGCAAACACAGCTTCAGCTCGATTGAGGTTGAGCGTTACGTGGGTGGCGGTCTCAATCAGCACATTGAGACTGCACGCGTGCAGTTGAAAAATCCCGATGTGACGGTCAATCTCGAGATCGAAGACGATCGTCTGCTGCTGATCACCGGCCGTTATGAAGGGCTGGGTGGTTTCCCCATTGGGACGCAAGAAGATGTGTTGTCACTGATTTCAGGTGGCTTCGACTCCGGCGTTTCCAGCTATATGCTGATGCGTCGTGGTTGCCGCGTGCACTACTGCTTCTTCAATCTCGGCGGTGCCGCGCATGAAATCGGCGTGCGTCAGGTCGCGCATTATCTGTGGCAGCGTTATGGTCGTTCGCATCGCGTGCGCTTCGTGGCGATCAACTTCGAGCCGGTGGTGGGCGAGATCTTAGAGAAAGTGGACGACGGCCAGATGGGCGTCGTGCTGAAGCGCATGATGGTGCGTGCAGCGTCGATGGTCGCTGAGCGCTACGGCGTTCAGGCGCTGGTGACCGGTGAAGCGCTGGGCCAGGTATCGAGCCAGACACTGACCAACCTGCGTCTGATTGATAACGCCTCGGATACCCTGATCCTGCGTCCACTGATCTCGCATGATAAAGAGCACATCATCGATTTGGCGCGCCATATCGGCACCGAAGATTTCGCCAAAACCATGCCGGAATATTGCGGTGTGATTTCGAAAAGCCCAACGGTGAAAGCGGTGAAGGCGAAGATCGAAGCGGAAGAGCAAAACTTCGATTTCGAGATCCTCAATCGCATGGTGCAGGAAGCCAGCAACGTCGATATCCGCGAGATTGCGGAGAAGGCACAGCAAGAAGTGGTGGAAGTGGAGACGGTGGTCTCGTTCACCGCAGAGGATGTGGTGCTGGATATCCGTTCTGTGGATGAGCAAGAGGCATCACCGCTGGCGCTGGAAGGCGTGGATGTGAAATCTCTGCCGTTCTACAAATTGAGCACACAGTTCGGCGATTTGGATCAGAACAAAACCTGGCTGCTGTATTGCGATCGCGGCGTGATGAGCCGTTTACAGGCGTTGTATCTGCATGAGCAAGGCTTTAAAAACGTGAAGGTCTATCGTCCGTAACGGTGATAACCTGGTAACGGCGTGATTCATCGCGCGTGTCACACTCGGCACCTTGCCACTGTGACATGCGCAATACATTGCGCCGCTACCGTTAAGTGCTTTCTACTGCATGACAATGCGGTTATTCACGCTCTTCAAATTCCTGATAGTTATAAATCCCCGCCGCTAATACCAACTGTGACGCCACTTCACGCGCTTTCTCTTTATCCACCAGCAGATCAATCAGCTTCAGTGCAAAATCAATCGAAGTGCCTGGACCCTGGCTGGATAGCAGGTTGACGCGCGGATCCCATACCACACGGCGATCCATCCAGTGTTTGTCAGGGATAGTGTCGCGCAAGCCAGGAAAGCCGGTCATATTGCCTACCGGGAACAGATCGTGCGGAATCAGCACCGTGCCAGGTGCGGCACAAATCGCGGCAACGATTTTCCCTGCCAGATGGAACTGGCGTACGGTTTCCACCAGCAGTGGGCTGTCACGGAAGGTCTCTGCGCCCTTGAGGCCGCCAGGCAGCACCACGGCGTCATAATCGTTATCCGCCACCTCAACCAGTGGCGCATCGGCCAGCAGGCGCACGCCGCGTGAGCAGACGATCTCGCGCGTGCCATCGCTTTCGACACTGGCGGTGGTGACGCTTAAGCCCGCGCGGACCAGCAGGTCGATAGTGGTGACAGCTTCAATCTCTTCACTGCCATGTGCCAGGCAAACCAGAACCGATGCGGTCGCGCTCATATTGGGACTCCTTGCGTTTAATCAGATCGTACAAACGGGTGTTCTCCGGCAGCGCAATGCCCTGCGCGCGAGCGCGGCGCAGCAGGTAGCCGGTGATGTAGTCAATTTCTGTCAGGCGCTGGGCGCGCACATCCTGCAACATTGAGGAGGTATTCGCTGCGGTGCTGTCGATGACGTCATAAATGATGTCGCGCAGGTTATCGACCGCAATGTGCTGGCCTTCACGCTCCATCACCCAGGCAATCTCTTCACACAGCGAGGCAATCTGCTGCGGCCAGGCACGCAGGGCACCGTTCTGGCAATCGTGTTCAACGGTAAGCGGATTAATCACGCAGTTCACCGCCAGTTTGCGCCAGCTGGCAGAAGCAATGTTGTCATGCCAGGCCACGTCCGGCAGCGCCTGATGCAGGATATCGGCGATATCGCTCATCGCGGCACTTTCACGTCCGGTGGGACCGATATGTGTGATGCCCTGCGCAACGTGTTTGATCACCGTGCCATCGCGCATCGCCGCGTGGGTGGTAATGCCGCGCAGCAGCGGTTGCTGCAACTCCTTCAGCTCTTCCAGCGTGCCCATGCCATTGTGCAATAACAAAATGGCAGCATGAGCAGGCAGGATGCTTTGCAGGTTTTTGACCGCCGGGGAAACCTGTGGCGCTTTAAGTGTCACCAGCAACAGCTGGCTTTCGGCAAGAAACAGCGGATCGTTGGCGATAAACGTGTGATTGCTGACTTGTCCTTGCGGATCAATTACGTTCACCGAGCAATAGGGCTGCGGCACGCGCAACCAGCCCTGAACCTCATGTCCCTGACGTGCGAGCGCGGCGAGCCAAATTTGACCCAGGGCGCCACAACCCAACACGGTAATTTTCATTTTGCCTCCCGCTGACGGGTTCTCAATTTCACGACATCGTTAAGTATAGCTTTCCGCGTATCGTGTTTAATTAGCGCCATAAGACGCGTATTATGCATGTCACTTTAGTATCAGGAGAAGAAAAGATGCCATCTTTCGATATCGTTTCCGAAGTCGAACTGCCGGAAGTGCGTAATGCGGTGGAGAATGCCAGCCGTGAAATCTCAACCCGTTTCGATTTCCGCAACGTGAGCGCCAGCATTGAGCTTAACGAAAAGAATGAGACCATCAAAATCACCAGCGAATCTGATTTCCAGGTTAAACAGCTGGTGGATATTTTGCGTGAAAAGCTGCTGAAACGCGGCATTGAAGGCGCAGCGATTGAAGTGCCAGAAGAGATCATTCACAGCGGTAAAAGCTGGAGCGTAGAAGCCAAGCTGAAAAAGGGTATCGAAAGCGATATCGCTAAAAAGCTGGTGAAGCTGATTAAAGACAGCAAGCTGAAAGTGCAAACGCAGATTCAGGGTGAAGAGCTGCGCGTGACCGGTAAATCACGTGATGATTTGCAGGGTGCAATGGCGCTGGTGCGCGGTGGCAACCTTGGTCAGCCCTTCCAGTTCAAGAACTTCCGCGACTAATCGCGTTTGTCGCGTGCGGCACGACGATAGAGCGTGCTGCGCGCGACACCTAATGCCTCCGCCGTTTTACTGATATTGCCATTGAAGCGTTGGAGCGTTTCGCTAATCAGCCGCTCATCATGGCTCTGCTTATCTTCCGCTGGCACCGCCGCTGCTCGGCGATATTCGGCTGGCAAATGCACATCAGTGACTTCTTCCCCTTCGTCCGCCAACGCCAGCAGCACGCGCAACAGACTGCGCAATTGCCGCACGTTGCCCGGCCATGGCAATTGTGCCAGCGATGCCAGCAAGGCGGGAGAAAGCTGGATATCGCGATCTGCGCCGCCCAGCTCAATCCACAACCGACCAATAAAGTCTTCGATATCTGGCCAGGCACGCAACGGCGGGATGGTCATGGAAAATTCCTGCAAGCGATAGAGAAGATCCTCGCGGAACTCGCCCTCGGCCACACGCTGCGCCAAATCACGGTGCGTGGCGCAGATCACGGCAAAATTCACCGGCCAGCTGCGACTGGAACCGAGCGGCGCGACCTCTTTTTCTTGCAGCACGCGCAGCAAACGGGTTTGTAGCGCCAGCGGCATATCTCCAATTTCATCAAGAAACAGCACGCCACCATCCGCCTCGCGGATTTTACCGATGTAGCCATTTTTGCTGGCTCCGGTAAAGGCACCAGGCTGATAACCAAATAGCTCGGATTCAATCAACGCTTCCGGAATGGCAGCACAGTTGATGGCGACAAACTTCCCATCACGCCAGCGACTCTGCTGATGCAGCGCACGGCTGACATACTCTTTACCGCTGCCGGTTTCACCGTGAATGCACAACGACACACCGGCATTCATAAGACGCACCATTTTCTCGCCATCGCGACCCAGTGAGAAGGGAATATCCACGCTGGGTTCACTTGGCGTAGCAAAGTGGGTGCGGTGCGGAGCGCGCAGGCGGAAGTAGTAGCGCTGTTGTGCAAAATGAATCGGTAAAGGAATGGTGTTGGCCTGCTGTTCGAGCTGATCAAACAGCTGCTGGAATGTCAGGGTGCCCAACTGCCCGGTGGTGAGATTGAGTTCACGCATCGCCAGGCGGTTTGCGGCGGTGAGCACATTATCGGAGAACACCAGCAGCAACTCATCACTGGTATCAATGCCGTGCGGCTCAACGTGCAGGCTCATCAACCATTGTTGGGGATGCAGGCTTTGCTTAACCCACAAATACTCGATCTGTTTAGCGGCGGCTTTGACCCATTGAAACGTTTGCGGATGCGGGAAGTGCGCTGGGCCAGAGATATCCAGCACGCCCGCAATCTGACCGTTGGGCATTTGCAACGGCATGGCGGCGCAGTAGAGCCCCTGATTCAAGGTGAGAAAATGTTGCTGGCCTTCAATTTCACAGCCATCGTCAATCGCTAGCGCGGTGCCAATCGCATTGGTGCCGCGCCCGCATTCGCTCCACAAATTGCCAGGGGCGAGGGCGAATCGCTGCGCTTTCTCCATCGATTGCATGTCGCCAAAGGTATTCAGTACCAGTCCGGTGGCATCAGAAAGAATCACTACGGATTGTTTTTCCGCCAGTTTCTGCGCCAGCTGTTTGATCACCGGTTGGGCAAATTGTTGCAGCCCGGCATTACTGGCCAGCACATCAGCCAGCTCACCCTGGCGGACGCGAGGAAAATCATCGGCGGTGCGGTCGAGACCATACAGCTGGCTACGAAACCAGGAGTCGCTTAACAGCGGGTTGGTATTAACGGCAGACGCGGCTGAATTTCCCTGCATTGGTAACCTCATGCCTAAGCGAAAGTGTTGCAGCATTGTAGCGGCTTGGTTTCTGCGGTGTTGCGATACGCAACACAGATGAGGATTTTGGTGGCAGAAACCGTGCGTTTAAAAGGGCTATTGGTTTTATAAATTGATGATAGATAAAACGATTTTTCGAAAATTCGCAAGCTGAAAAAAACTGGCACGCCCGCTGCAATAGGTATGTACGGCAGCGGGCTGTTCAATCTGTTGACCCACAGGTTGCCGCTGCCAGCTAACAATAAACGACCCTACACGAAGGAGTTTGCGATGCGTTATGCACATCCCGGCACGCCCGGCGCTTTGGTCACTTTTAAAGCGACCTACGGCAATTTTATTGCGGGCAAATTCACAGAGCCGCTCAGCGGCCAGTATTTTACGAACACCTCGCCTGTTGATGGCAGCGATATTGCGCAGTTTCCGCGTTCTGACGCGCGGGATATCGATTTAGCACTGGACGCTGCTCATCAGGCCGCTGACGCCTGGGGAAAAACCAGCGTGCAACATCGGGCCAATCTGCTGCTGCAGGTGGCCGACTGCATTGAACAAAACCTCGAAATGTTGTCTGTGGCGGAGAGCTGGGACAACGGCAAGCCGATCCGTGAAACCCTCAACGCCGATCTACCGCTGGCGGTGGATCACTTCCGCTACTTCGCCGGTTGTCTGCGTGCGCAGGAAGGCAGCACCGCTGAGATTGATGAAACCACCGTTGCCTATCACTTCCATGAACCGCTGGGCGTGGTCGGGCAGATCATCCCGTGGAACTTCCCGCTGTTAATGGCGGCATGGAAACTGGCTCCGGCGCTGGCGGCGGGTAACTGCGTGGTGCTGAAACCGGCTGAGCAAACCCCGCTGGCGATCACCTTGCTGATGGAGCTGATCGGCGATCTGTTCCCGGCCGGCGTGCTTAACGTGGTGCAGGGCTTTGGCCGTGAAGCCGGTGAAGCGCTGGCCACCAGCAAACGTATCGCCAAAATCGCTTTCACCGGTTCTACGCCAGTGGGCCGTCATATTATGGCGTGCGCGGCTGAAAACATCATTCCTTGCACCGTCGAGTTGGGCGGCAAGTCGCCGAACATCTACTTTGCCGATGTGATGGACGGTGAATCGGACTTTATCGAAAAAGCGGTGGAAGGGCTGGTGCTCGGTTTCTTCAACCAGGGCGAGGTCTGTACTTGTCCATCACGTGCGTTGATCCATGAATCGATCTATGAGCCGTTTATGGCGCGGGTGATGGAGAAAGTGGCAAACATCCGTCGGGGCGATCCGCTGGATACCGACACCATGATCGGTGCTCAGGCTTCCCGTCAGCAATTCGACAAAATCCTGTCTTACATCAACATCGCGCGCGACGAAGGGGGGCAAATTCTAACCGGAGGCGATCGCGCCAGCGTCGCTGCCGAACTGGATAACGGATTCTATATCCAGCCAACCCTGATTAAAGGCACCAACCAGATGCGGTGTTTCCAGGAAGAGATTTTTGGGCCGGTTATCGGCATCACCACCTTTAAAGATGAAGCGGAAGCCTTGTCGATTGCCAACGAAACCCAGTTTGGTCTCGGGGCGGGCGTGTGGACGCGTGATACCAATCTGGCGTATCGCATGGGACGTGGCATCAAAGCCGGTCGTGTCTGGACCAACTGCTATCACATCTATCCCGCACACGCGGCTTTCGGTGGCTACAAGCAATCGGGCGTGGGACGCGAGACGCACAAGATGGCGCTTAGCGCCTACCAACAAACCAAAAATCTGCTGGTCAGCTATGGCACCGCGCCTTTGGGCCTGTTCTGAGTCTGCATCCGATCAAATGAAGAGTGAAAGATGAATATGCAAATCAAAACCACCATGAAAGCCGCCGTTGTTAAAGCCTTTGGTGAACCGTTAGTGATTGAGCAGGTGCCAGTACCGCAAGTGGGACCGGGCCAGATTCTGGTGAAAATCGCCGCGACCGGCGTGTGCCATACCGACTTACATGCCGCCGAAGGCGACTGGCCGATTAAGCCCAATCCCCCGTTTATTCCTGGCCACGAAGGCGTAGGGCAGGTAGTGGCGCTCGGTGAAGGTGTGAAGCATTTAAAACTGGGCGATCGTGTGGGCGTGCCGTGGCTCTATTCCGCATGTGGCCACTGCGAGCACTGTCTGGATAGTTGGGAAACCCTGTGCCTGTCACAGCAGAATGCCGGTTATTCGGTGAACGGCAGTTTCGCAGAATATTGCCTCGCGGATGCGAACTATGTCGGCATCATCCCGGAAAACATCGATTACAACGAAATCGCACCAATTCTGTGTGCCGGTGTGACGGTGTACAAAGGCCTGAAAATGACCGATACCAAGCCAGGCGATTGGGTAGTGGTGTCCGGTATTGGAGGTTTAGGTCATATGGCGGTGCAGTACGCGGTGGCGATGGGACTGAATGTGGCTGCGGTTGATATCGACGATGAGAAGCTGGCGTTTGCTAAGCGGCTTGGTGCCAGTGTGGTAGCGAATGCGAAGAACGTCGATCCCGCAAAAGTGTTCCAGGAAAGTTTTGGCGGCGCGCATGGTGTGCTGGTTACGGCCGTATCACCTAAAGCGTTTGAGCAGGCGATTGGCACCATGCGCCGTGGCGGCACCATGGTGCTGAACGGTCTGCCACCGGGCAAATTTGATTTGTCGATTTTCGATATGGTGCTGGACGGGATTACGGTGCGCGGTTCAATTGTGGGCACGCGTAAAGATCTCCAGGAAGCGTTGGATTTCGCCGGTCGTCACAAAGTGAAAGCCAACGTGGCGGTTGAACCGTTGACCAACATTAACGACATTTTTGCGCGTATGCATGCGGGAAAAATTGAAGGGCGTATCGTGGTGGATATGTCGCTTTAATTAGCGTGATGGTTTGTGGCGGAGCGGTTAATCGCGCCGCCACAGAGTGTGTGACTACTAACTAACAGCTGGCGAGCAGCGCTTCGATTTCGACGCGGCTCGTCACTTTACTGTCGATCTTGATGTAAGCACTTTTCTCTTCCGGCACGATAAATACTGAAGAGACACCCGGCTGCGCTTTTAAACGCTTCTCAAGGTTAGGCACCGCTAATACGGCATCACTGAGTACCATGCGCAGGCTGCTGACGTAAGGTGGCTCCTGCATCGACATCGCCACAAACAGCCAGGCTGCCGCGACAATCGCACCCACCAGAAACACCGTCTGCGCATCAAAGTGACCGAAGATCCAACCGCCCATGCTGCCGCCAATCGCCACGCCAATGAACTGGCTGGTGGAGTAAATGCCCATCGCTGTACCTTTGTAGCCCGGCGGTGATTCTTTACTGATCAGCGAAGGCAGAATGGCTTCCATCAGGTTGAAGGCGAGGAAGAATAGCTGCACGCCAATCACCAGCGTCCAGAAATGACCAGCCGCACCCCACAGTACGATTTCCGCGATAATGATCAGTGCCACGCAGGTAACAAAAACGCGCTTCATGCGGCGTTTCACTTCGGCATAGATGATGAAAGGCACCACCAGAACGAAAGCGACCAGCATGGTGACCAGATAGACTTTCCAGTGTTCAGATGCCGGGAAGCCCGCTTGTTCAAACTGGCCTGGCAAAGCCACAAAACTCGACATCAGCAGGATATGCAGGCAAAGAATACCGATGTTTAATTTCAGGAGTTTAGGGTTGGCTAACACTTCACGAATGCTGGCTTTTACCATGCCGGATTCACGATTCAGCACGTGATTCGGTGCGCTCGGCACCACCAATAGCGTGATAACAATGCCCAGCGAGGCCAGAATAGCGATCATCCAGAACAGTGCATGCAAACCCAGAGCATGGGTGACAATTGGGCCTACCACCATCGCAATAGCAAAGGTCACACCGAAACTGATGCCAATAAACGCCATTGCTTTAGTGCGGTTTTGTTCGCGAGTGAGATCTGAGAGTAGCGCCATCACGGCAGCGGCAATTGCGCCAGAGCCTTGTAAAGCACGACCCAGGATCACGCCCCAGATTGAGGTGGTCATCGCTGCGATAATACTGCCCAGCACGAACACTAACAGCCCGCCAACTATGAGCGGTTTGCGACCGACGCGATCGGACAGCAGACCAAACGGAATCTGGAATACGGCTTGCGCCAGACCATAGATGCCAATTGCCAGACCAATTAAGGTTTCACTGGCTCCCTGCAACGCCATACCGTACGTGGTGAGTACCGGCAGGACCATAAACATTCCCAGCATGCGCAGGGAAAAAACTGTGCCTAAACCCCATGTAGCCCGAAGCTCTACTGGCGTCATTTTATTGTCGTTCATTCCAACCTCTGTAAGTTTATGCCCTTTATACTTCAAGCCGCAGATGCGTTGGCTGCGCACGTTCACCCAGGTCACTTACTTTAGTCAGCTCCCAGGGATTCATGCACTTGCCGCCTTCCTGCATCTCGAATTATTCCGGGCATTTAGCTCTCATTTTAGGGAGCAGGGCAGGGCGGGTAAAACAATTGTTGTTAAGCAGTGGTAACAAAAAGAAAGGGCGCGAAATTCGCGCCCTTTCTGGTGTTGCGGAGCTGTATTACCAGACGTAAGTCAGCAGGTCTTTAGAGGCCGGCGTCATAAAATCAACCGACATCATCACGCTCAATGCTGTGATAGCGACAATCGAGAACACAAACAGTTTACGCGCCCAAACTTTATCGTTTGAGGTTTTGTAACCTGAAAGCGCCATGCCCAACCACCACACACTCACTGCCGCGGCGACCACCAGATACTTGTAACCCGCGTAACCGCCGAGTGTCAGCATCAGCGTAGCAATCATGAACGCCAGGATGTATAGCGTAATATGATTTTTGGCTACCGAGATACCTTTCACGACAGGCAGAACCGGGATGTTAGCCGCCTGATAATCTTTGAAGCGGAAAATCGCAATCGCGTACGAGTGCGGCATCTGCCACAGGCTAAAGATAGCCAATAAGATCAGGGCGCCAGCATCAAACTGGTTGGTCACTGCGCAGTAGCCAATCACTGGCGGTGCTGCGCCAGAGAGGCTACCGATCAGCGTGCCATACACGGAGTTGCGTTTCATATACAGGCTATAAATGCCCACATAGACAACGAAGCCCATCACCGCCAGCCACATGGCCAGCGGGTTAGCGCCGAAATACAGCAACGCAAAGCCAGCAATACCCAATGCGGTTGCATAAACCAGGCTTACTTTCGCCGAGATCAGGCCTTTGACCAGAACACGGTTCCGCGTTCTCTCCATTTTGATATCGATATCGCGGTCAATCACGTTGTTGAATACACAACCCGATGCGACAACCAGCGAAACGCCCACCAGTGAATAGAGAAACAGGGGGTAATCAATGCTGCCTTTCGAAGCCAGCAAGAATCCACCGATCACAGAAATTAAGTTGCCGAAAATAATTCCTGGTTTTGTTACTTGCAGGTATTGCTTAATCATTACGTGTGACTCTTTAGTCGGCCATCATGTTGTAGTTGAGGTTCCACATGATCCACAGTGAGCCGACAACAACAATCAGAATGATGAGTGCTGAGAAGACTATCGCCACCATGTTCCAGCCACCCTCTGACTTGCTGTCTAAGTGCAGGAAGTAGACCAGGTGCACTAACACCTGAACCACCGCACACACCAGAACCACACCCAGAATCGTGCCGTGTGATGCGCCGCCATCCATTACCATCCAGAACGGAATACCGGTCAGGATGATAGAGAGGATGAAGCCGATCATGTAAGACTTCACGCTACCGTGAGAAGCGCCATGTTCGTTAACTGAATGACTCATTACATGGCTCCCATCAGATAGACAACGGTGAATACGCAGATCCAAACCACATCCAGGAAGTGCCAGAACAAGCTCAGGCACATGATGCGGGTGCGGTTGGTTGCAGTCAGACCACGTTTAGAAATCTGGAACATCATCACTGCCATCCAGATCAGGCCAGAGGTCACGTGCAGACCGTGGGTACCGACCAGCGTAAAGAACGCGGACAGGAAACCACTGCGGTCAGGACCGAAGCCTTCCAGGATCAGGTGATGGAATTCATAGATTTCCATGCCGATGAATCCAGCACCAAACAGGAAGGTCAGAGCCAACCAGCTGATGACTGAACCTTTGTTCTGGTTGTTCATCGCGATCACTGCCATTCCATAAGTAATGGAGCTGAGCAGCAGCAGCGCGGTTTCAACCAGCACAAACGGCAGTTCAAAGATGTCTTTACCTGCCGGACCACCGGCAGTGTTATTGACCATAACTGCATAGGTCGCAAACAGGGTTGCGAAGATAATGCAGTCACTCATCAGGTAGATCCAGAAGCCAAAGACTTTATTGGCTCCTGCATCGTGATGCCCATGCTCCGCATGGGCGTCGTGGTGGTGTTTTGCAGTTTCAGTTGACATTATTTCAGACCTGCTTTGCTGATTTCGTCAAAGTGCTTCTTCTCGATCTGCTCGACTTCAGCAACCGGAACGTAGTAATCCACGTCTTCATCGAAGCTCTTCACAATCCAGGTCACAATTGTGGCCAGGAAGGTAAGGCCAGCCAGCCACCAGATATGCCAGATCATCGCGAAACCAAACACAGTCATGAAGGCTGCGATAATCAGGGCTGCGCCGCTGTTTTTCGGCATATGAATTTCTTCATATTTTTCTGGTTGCTTATAGGCTTCGCCTTTCTCTTTCATTTCCCAGAACGCATCGCGCTCGTGGATTTCAGGGATAACAGCAAAGTTATAGAACGGAGGCGGTGAAGAGGTTGCCCACTCCAGCGTACGACCACCCCACGGGTCACCGGTCAGATCGCGGTTCTGGTCGCGGTCACGCACAGAAACGTAGAACTGAGTCAGCTGGCACAGGATACCGCATGCAATCAGTGCCGCACCGCCTGCTGCAACAACCAGCAGTGAGTGGAACTGAGGATCGATGTCCTGGCTGATACGACGGGTCATACCCATGAAGCCCAGTGCGTACAGCGGCATGAAGGCAACGAAGAAACCAATGATCCAGAACCAGAATGCACGGATACCCCATTTTTCGTTCAGGGTGAAGCCGAATGCTTTCGGGAACCAGTAGGTCACGCCAGCCATACAACCGAACACCACACCACCGATAATCACGTTATGGAAGTGTGCAATCAGGAACAAGCTGTTGTGCAGAATGAAGTCCGCACCTGGAACGGCCAGCAGAACACCGGTCATACCACCAATAGAGAAGGTGACCAGGAAGCCGATTGTCCACAGCATCGCTGAGTGGAACTCAACGCGACCCTGATACATGGTGAACAGCCAGTTGAAGATTTTCACGCCGGTCGGAATGGCGATGATCATCGTCATAATACCGAAGAAGGCGTTAACGTTGGCGCCGGCACCCATGGTGAAGAAGTGGTGCAGCCAAACGATGAACGACAGAACGGTAATTGCGATGGTCGCCCACACCAGAGAGGTATAACCGAACAGACGCTTTTTGGAGAAGGTTGCAGTGACTTCCGCGAACACACCGAATACCGGCAGAACGAGGATGTATACTTCCGGGTGACCCCAGACCCAAATCAGGTTGACGTACATCATCATGTTACCGCCCATTTCATTGGTGAAGAAATGGAAGCCGAGGTAACGGTCAAGCGTCAACAGTGCCAGCGTGACGGTCAGAACCGGGAACGCAGCGATGATCAGGACGTTGGTACACAGTGATGCCCAGGTGAATACAGGCATCTTGAACAGGTCCATACCCGGTGCACGCATCTTCAGAATGGTCACGAAGAAGTTGATACCGGTCAGTGTCGTACCGATACCGGATAGCTGG
Source organism: Pantoea sp. EABMAA-21 (assembly GCF_030053335.1). Taxonomy (NCBI): domain Bacteria; kingdom Pseudomonadati; phylum Pseudomonadota; class Gammaproteobacteria; order Enterobacterales; family Erwiniaceae; genus Pantoea; species Pantoea sp. EABMAA-21. Next base: position 169,820 of record NZ_JASGBX010000005.1, on the reverse strand, counting down.
AGACTCCAGATCCAATAATCGACCCCGACGCCAGGACTGTATTCCGCGCCCGAAAGCGGTGGATAAGCCAACCAGCCAGTCTGTGCGAACTCGCCCACACCCAGAGAAATGTTCACCAGGATCACACCGATCGCAGTAAACCAGAAGCTCAGGTTGTTCAGGAACGGGAAGGCAACGTCACGTGCACCGATTTGCAGCGGTACCGCGATGTTCATCAGACCTACCACGAAAGGCATCGCCACGAAGAAGATCATGATCACGCCGTGCGCGGTGAAGATCTGGTCGTAGTGGTGCGGTGGTAATATGCCGGCTTCGCCTGCGGAAGCCATCACTTGTTGGGTACGCATCATTACTGCATCGGCAAAGCCGCGCAGCAGCATGACGAAAGCCATGATGATGTACATGATACCCAGTTTTTTGTGGTCAATGGAGGTGAACCATTCTGACCACAGGTATTGCCACTTACCAAAATAAGTAATCGCGGCAACCAGTGCCAGACCACCTAAGATGATTGCGGCTACCGTTACCACGATAATGGGTTCGTGGTATGGCACTGCATCCAGTGTTAATTTTCCGAACATCGTATTATTCCTCGGCTCCCGCAGCAGCGGCGTGATTCATGTCCATGCCTTTGTGCTCTGGCATGTCCATCTTCCCGTGGCTCATCATGAACTTATCAATAACCTGCTTGAACAGTTCTGGATTCGCAGTTGAGAAATATTCCACCGGGTGATTTTCGCTTGGCGCAGCCAGTTTCTCGAAATCATCCATGGTGGTCAGCGCGTTAGGTGCTGCTTTAACTTTAGCCACCCACTGCTGGAATTCCGCATCGTCTTTGGTTGCAATAGCTTTAAACTTCATGCCAGAGAAACCGCGACCACTGAAGTTCGCAGAGATACCGTCGAATGTTCCTGGCTCATTGGCGATCAGGTGCAGTTTAGTCTGCATGCCCGCCATGGCGTAGATCTGGCTACCGAGCGTAGGAATAAAGAAGGAGTTCATTACGGAGTTGGAGGTGATCTTGAAGTTCACCGGAGTATTTGCCGGGAAGGCAATCTGGTTCACGGTTGCAATACCCTGTTCCGGGTAGATAAACAGCCATTTCCAGTCCAGCGCAACCACATCGATCTCAACCGGCTTCACATCAGAGACCAGCGGTTTGCTTGGCTCAAGTGCGTGGGTTGATTTCCAGGTCAGCACGCCGAGGAAGATAATGATCAGGATTGGAATCGTCCAGACCACGGCTTCCACTTTGTTAGAGTGTGACCAGTTAGGGCTATAAGTCGCATTAGTATTGGTTGCCCGATATTTCCAGGCAAAGAATACTGCCATGAAGACTGCCGGGATAACCACGATCATCATCAAGCCAAAAGCTGTCAGAATCAGCGAACGTTGCTCCAGTGCAATCTGTCCTTTGGGATTTAACAACGCACTATCGCAGCCACTGAGTAATACAGCGCCTGCAATTAATGACAAAATCCCCAAACTTTTATTGTATTTCCTGAGTCTCATTTAACGACCTCAATGACAAAGGGCTCTATTGTCGTTTAAGTGTGCGCGCATTTTACGGGAAGGTTTATGCAGTGTAAACCAGCTTAAGGATGTGTCAGAAGGCTGTTGACACCTTTTGCTAAGGGTGTCACAGATGTTGCGCAGGGTGACAAATTATTAATTGCGACAAGCAGTTGGCGTCAATATAACAAAAAACAATGATAGAAACCGCAGAAAAATCAGGGAAAGCATAAACCGTACTATTAATGCTCATTTATTTAACAATTATGTAGCATTTGGGTGATGAGTTTTCTACAAAGTAATTGCGCACCGGATTTAAATATAATCCAGGGTTGTTAATTTAATGTTTCTTTTTCGCGATGAAAAAAATGCTATTCGTTAAAATGAGTTCGTTGTTATTTTTTTAGCCAAATATTTAGCCGCTGGCAAATTATCATTACTTAACTCAGATTTTTTCCCGGCATTTTTCTTAACGCCAGACAATCCAGAATCATACCTAGCGCCACGGCCACCAGCGCTAGTGCCATGCCCCACTCAAAAAGCGGAGTCAGCAAGGCATTGACATGCCAGACGTCAGCCGCATTTAGTGCCAGCAGCACTAACCAGAGCGCCAGCAGGCCACAGCCGGCGCTAAACAGGCGCACTGTCCAGCGATAGCCTTGCGGCCACAGGCTTCGCATGACAAAACGTCCGTCTTGCTGAATGGCTTGCAGAGTGCCGCGGCTGATCCACAACAGCAATAAGCCAGGCACGCCAGCGAACACAGTGAAAGCGTAGAAGGTCGGCCAGCCCCACAGCTCAACCAGCCATCCCGCTGCCGGTCCGACATAGACACGCCCGACGGCAGAAAGCGCCGAGAGCAGCGCGAACTGCGTTGCGGAAAACGACTTATTGCACAATGTCATCAGCAGCGCCACAAACGCGGCGGTGCCCATCCCGCCGCAAAGATTTTCTATGAACACCGCGCTCGCCATGCTCCATAAATGAGGTGGCGTCACGGCCAATAGCCAGTAAGCGAAGTTGGAAACGGCCTGAAGAATGCCGAAAATCATCAGGGCACGGAACAGGCTCAGGCGTTGCATCAGCACACCGCCGTACAGCGCACCAATGATGGTTGCCAGCAATCCCAGCGTTTTATTCACCAGTCCGACATCGCCGGCGCTGAAACCTACACCGCGAATCAGGAAGGTGGTGGTGAGCGACGCAGCAAAAGCATCACCCAGCTTATAAAGGATAATTAAGGTGATCAGCAGCCAGGCATTGTTACGCAGGAAGAAGTCTTTGAGCGGGAACGAAACGGCCTGACGCAGGGTGTGCGGCTCGCGCGCGGGTGCTGCGGGCTCTTTGGCCAGCAATGTCGCAATCAAACCTGGCAACATCAACAGTGCCATTAACCAGTAAGTCGCCTGCCATCCCAGATAGCGATCGGCCAGCCACAGCGCCAGTCCGCCTGAAATCAGCATCGCCAGGCGATAACCCAGCACGGTAATTGCCGCGCCGCTGCCCCGTTCTTCTGGCGGTAGCACATCGGTTTTCCAGGCATCAAACACGATATCCTGCGATGCAGAACAGAAGGCAACCAGCACGGCCAGGGCAGCCAGCAGCGTCAGATCGCGCGAAGGCTGCATAAAGCCCATGGCGATAATACCGGCGATCAGTGCGAGTTGAGTGACCAGTAGCCAGCCACGGCGACGGCCAAGAAACGGCGGGGTATAGCGATCCATCATCGGCGACCACAGGAACTTAAACACGTATGCCTGGCCGACAAGGGAGAAGAAACCGATGGTTTTCAGGTCGACATTCTCTACGGTCATCCACGCCTGTAGGGTCCCGGCTGTGAGTGCTAAAGGCAGTCCGGAAGCAAAACCGAGCAGCAGTAATACGGCTGCATTACGTTGGGTGAAAATGCGCAGATAGTGAGAAGTCATAACCAACCTGAAATGATGCCCGGCCAAAGATGACCGGGCAGAATAGCTGAGGAATTAGCGGGCGTTCTGTTTAATAAATTCGTGAACGCTGGTGTCCTGCGCCATATCAGCAATCACGTCGCTCAGGGTAGAGTTGACCGCGTTGGTGATCTTCGCGTTAGTGGCGGTGAATGCGCCTTCTACGCTGTAAGTCTGACGATAGTTTTTAACCTGCTTGTTACCGTTTTTCGCGGTGGCAATGATGGAAATGTCAGCTTTGGTGGTAATGCTGTAACGCACGTTACCTTGTGTCACATCAGCGTAAAGACCATTGACGACAATCTGCAGGTCAACCGCACCGTTTGGTCCGATCATATAACCGCGTGCTGTCATCTGCTTCTCCAGCACTTCCTGTAACAGGAAACGCAGATCGCGCGATGGTGTTAAGGTGACTAACTGACCGTCACGATTCACTTTTGCCAGTGCCTGATCGGAACGCTGATCGGCACCGTTAACGCTGATGGTGGCACCCATCAGACCGGGATCTTGCTGTGGCAGCTGGATCTTAGGCTGAATGTTCAGGGTGGTGTTATTGCTGGCACAGCCGGCTAAAATAAACGCAGCCAGCAGAGGGAATAACAGTTTTTTCAACATACTCATTCTCGTTAGCATATGGGTTGGTTTGCAAAACTGCGGCCATCATAGCATTGCGCGACGGCGAAAAAAGCCCCGTGCCAGTGGAAATTGATTGTAAAGGCTTTTTTCGGACAGGCGGTCATGCAACAGCATTGACCTGACGCATGAGCCCGTTAAGATGCGCAGCAGATCAGGAATTATTTCCGGCGCGCCTGCGGGTTGGGCAAAAAACCTACTAATATTTAAACAGATGGGCACAGCGCTCGCCGTTGAGGAGTGTTAACAATGATTCGCGAACAAATAGAAGAAAAGCTGCGTAAGGCGTTCGAACCTGCACATCTCGAAGTGCATGATGAAAGCTATCGTCATAACGTGCCCGCTGGTTCTGAAAGTCACTTTAAAGTGGTGATTGTCAGCGATGTGTTTACCGGCCAGCGATTCCTGCAGCGTCATCGCGCCATTTATGGCGAATTGACCGAAGAGTTAGCAGGGAGCGTGCACGCACTGGCACTACACACTTACACGCAAAAAGAGTGGGATGGCTTGCAAGATACCGTGCTGGCGTCACCGAACTGTCGTGGAGCGGGTACCCTCGCCTAAGTTCACACTTCATCCTCTCTCAAAACGGCCTGCGGGCCGTTTTCTTTTCATCAATTACCCTCAAACGCGATCCATGGCGCAAAAAAGCAGCAAAACCGCTAAAAAGTGGTGAGTTTGCAGCCTCGACTCATTCCAGCGATGCCGCTATAATGCGGCGTCTATTTTTCCGGAATGTCTTCGGGACGCTTCTGGTGACAGGGATTAGGTTCTGCCTGCAGAGGCCGTCCCGATTGTTGGATACGGCGCATTTAATGTGTGGTGTCTGAAGTTGACCGAGCACGTGATTTTTTGAGGTAACAAGATGACAGTTTCAGTAGAAACCACTCAGGGTCTGGGCCGTCGCATTTCGATTACTGTTGCAGCTGACAGCATCGAAAGCGCAGTGAAGAAAGAACTGGTGGAAGTGGCTAAGAAAGTCCGTATCGACGGTTTCCGTAAAGGCAAAGTGCCGGCAAACATCATTTCTCAGCGCTACGGTGCTTCTGTTCGCCAGGACGTGCTGGGCGAGCTGATGACGCGCAACTTCGTTGACGCCATCATCAAAGAGAAAATCAACCCAGCTGGCGCACCAAACTACGTGCCAGGTGAGTACAAAGAAGGTGAAGATTTCACCTACGCGGTTGAGTTCGAAGTGTATCCTGAAGTTGAGCTGAAAGGCCTGGATGCTATCGAAGTCGAGAAGCCAGTGGTTGAAGTCACCGATGCTGACGTTGATACCATGCTGGAAACCCTGCAGAAGCAGCAGGCGACCTGGAAAGAGAGCGATGCAGCAGCGACTGCTGAAGATCGCGCAACCATCGACTTCTCCGGTTCAGTAGACGGCGAAGAGTTCGAAGGCGGCAAAGCGTCTGACTTCGTACTGGCGATGGGCCAGGGTCGTATGATCCCAGGCTTCGAAGAAGGTGTTGTTGGCCACAAAGCGGGCGAAACCTTCACTATCGACGTGAAATTCCCGGACGATTACCACGCTGAAACCCTGAAAGGGAAAGACGCGAAGTTCGAAATCGTGCTGAAAAAAGTGGAAACTCGCGAGCTGCCAGAACTGACTGAAGAGTTCATCAAGCGCTTTGGCGTTGAAGATGGTTCCGTTGCCGGTCTGCGTGCAGAAGTGCGTAAGAACATGGATCGTGAGCTGAAAGGCGCTATTCGTAACCGCGTGAAATCTCAGGCGATTGATGGTCTGGTTGAAGCCAACGACATCGACGTGCCAGTGGCACTGATCGACAGCGAAATCGACGTTCTGCGTCGTCAGGCTGCTCAGCGTTTTGGTGGCAACGAGAAGCAAGCTTTCGAACTGCCACGTGAGTTGTTCGAAGAGCAGGCTAAACGTCGCGTTGTTGTCGGTCTGCTGCTGGGCGAAGTGATTCGCATCAACGAGCTGAAAGCTGACGAAGACCGCGTTAAAGCGCTGATCGAAGAGATGGCTTCTGCATACGAAGACCCGCAGGAAGTGATCGAGTTCTACAGCAAGAACAACGAGCTGATGAACAACATGCGCAACGTTGCGCTGGAAGAGCAGGCTGTTGAAGCGGTTCTGGCGAAAGCCAAAGTGACCGATAAAGCAACCAACTTCCAGGAACTGATGAACCAGACCTCAGCGGCCTGATTCGTTAGTTAACCGAAAGTGCGAAGCCCGCGACTGAAAAGTCGCGGGCTTTTTCGTTTTAGGGTGCTAACCGCATAGATTTGTCCTCTATTTGCCTAATTAATCGGCAAATTGTTCGCTAAGCTCTTTTTCCGTGTTAGCGAATGGGCAAAAGGTTGTTATGCTTGAAACAACTGGGCAGCATCCCCAGATACAGGGAGAATGCATGAAAACAGTGAGACTGGCTGATTAACCGTCCTGTTATGTCGGAGTGAGAAGGCAGCGCATAGTTTTCCCGACGCGCCTCACGTAATATCGGTACAGAATGTTGCCAATGAAATTTATCAGGAGACGGTAATGTCATACAGTGGCGATCGTGAATTTACTGCACCGCACATGGCGCTGGTGCCTATGGTGGTCGAACAAACCTCGCGCGGCGAGCGTTCATACGACATTTACTCCCGCCTGCTCAAAGAGCGTGTGATCTTCCTGACCGGCCAGGTTGAAGATCATATGGCCAACCTGATCGTGGCGCAGATGCTGTTTCTGGAAGCTGAGAATCCTGAAAAAGACATTTATCTCTACATTAACTCGCCAGGCGGCGTGATTACTGCCGGGATGTCGATTTATGACACTATGAAATTTATCAAGCCGGACGTCAGCACCATTTGTATGGGTCAGGCTTGTTCAATGGGTGCGTTCCTGCTGACTGCAGGTACCAAAGGTAAGCGCTTCTGCCTGCCGAATTCCCGCGTCATGATTCACCAGCCGCTGGGCGGTTATCAGGGCCAGGCGACGGATATCGAAATCCATGCGCGTGAAATTCTGAAAGTGAAGCAGCGTATGAATGAGTTGATGGCTGAACATACCGGCAAATCACTGGAAGAGATCGAACGCGACACTGAGCGCGATCGTTTCCTCTCTGCCAGCGAAGCGGTAGAGTATGGCTTGGTCGATTCCATCCTGACGCATCGCCAATAAGACACATCTGGCTGCCCCTTACGCTATAGTTAACGGGGCAGCACGATGAGTTGCATGAATATCGGCCGTTGATGTGCGGCCAGTGCCGTACACCAAATTGGGTCTGAGAACGAAAAGAGGTTAGCTGATGACAGATAAGCGCAAAGACGGTTCAGGTAAGTTGCTGTACTGCTCTTTCTGCGGCAAAAGCCAGCATGAAGTCCGTAAGCTGATTGCCGGGCCGTCAGTGTATATTTGCGACGAATGTGTTGATTTATGCAACGACATCATTCGCGAAGAGATTAAAGAAGTGGCTCCGCACCGTGAGCGCAGTGCACTGCCGACACCGCATGAAATCCGTCATCATTTAGATGATTACGTCATCGGTCAGGAAAGGGCGAAAAAAGTGCTGGCGGTAGCGGTCTATAACCACTACAAACGTCTGCGCAACGGCGATACCAGTAATGGAATCGAACTGGGCAAAAGTAACATTCTGCTGATCGGTCCAACCGGTAGCGGTAAAACCTTGCTGGCTGAAACCCTGGCGCGTTTGCTGGATGTTCCGTTCACCATGGCGGATGCCACCACCCTGACCGAAGCCGGTTATGTGGGTGAGGATGTGGAGAACATCATCCAGAAATTGCTGCAGAAGTGTGATTACGATGTGCAGAAAGCACAGCGCGGTATCGTTTATATCGATGAAATCGATAAGATTTCTCGTAAGTCAGATAACCCGTCAATCACGCGTGACGTTTCCGGTGAAGGCGTACAGCAGGCGTTGCTGAAGCTTATCGAAGGTACCGTTGCCGCCGTTCCGCCGCAGGGTGGACGTAAGCATCCACAGCAGGAGTTCCTGCAGGTTGATACGTCTAAGATCCTGTTCATTTGTGGTGGTGCTTTTGCTGGCCTTGACAAAGTGATTTCCCAGCGCGTGGAAACCGGATCCGGTATCGGCTTCGGCGCTACGGTGAAAGGTAAATCGCAAAAAGCCAGCGAAGGCGAGTTGCTGTCGCAGGTTGAGCCAGAAGATCTGATCAAATTTGGTCTGATTCCAGAATTCATTGGTCGTCTGCCGGTGGTGGCGACGCTGAGTGAATTGAGTGAAGAAGCCCTGATTCAGATTCTGCGCGAACCGAAGAATGCGTTGACCAAACAGTACCAGGCTCTGTTTAACCTTGAAGGTGTGGAGCTGGAGTTCCGTGATGAAGCGTTGACGGCGATCGCTAAGAAAGCGATGTCACGCAAAACCGGCGCGCGTGGTCTGCGTTCTATCGTAGAAGGTGCGCTGCTGGAAACCATGTACGATCTGCCATCGATGGATGACGTGGAAAAAGTGGTGATTGATGAGTCAGTGATTGACGGTCAATCCGAGCCGATGTTGATTTATGGTAAGCACGAAGCTCAGGCTTCTGGCGAATAAATAAACAATCTAACCATGTTGTTATCTTAAAAAAGGGGAAAATGTTTCCCCTTTTGTTTTTCTCTCTCCCCTGACATTGAATGTCGACCAAGCATCCCCATATACTCAATATCCTGTGGGTTGAACTGCAAACTTCTTTTACGCGGTACCCATCACCTGGCGGACATTAAACTAAGAGAGAGCTCTATGAATCCTGAGCGTTCTGAACGCATTGAAATCCCCGTGTTGCCTTTGCGCGACGTGGTGGTTTATCCGCACATGGTAATTCCGTTGTTTGTTGGTCGGGAAAAATCGATTCGTTGCCTCGAAGCGGCAATGGATCATGACAAGAAGATCATGCTGGTTGCCCAGAAAGAGGCTTCAACGGATGAACCTGGTATTAACGATCTCTTCTCTGTAGGGACCGTCGCTTCCGTATTGCAGATGCTCAAGCTGCCCGATGGCACGGTGAAAGTGCTGGTTGAAGGCTTGCAGCGTGCGCACATCACCACACTGGCTGATAATGGCGACCATTTTGTTGCCCAGGCCGAATACCTGATCTCGCCAGAAATTGAAGAGCGTGAGCAGGAAGTGCTGGTGCGTACGGCGATTAATCAGTTTGAAGGCTACATCAAACTGAATAAAAAAATTCCTCCTGAGGTTTTGACCTCACTGAACAGCATCGACGATGCGGCGCGTCTCGCCGACACCGTGGCAGCGCATATGCCGCTGAAGCTGGCTGATAAGCAGTCAGTGCTGGAAATGTCCGACATCAACGAACGTCTTGAATATCTGATGGCGATGATGGAATCCGAAATCGATCTGCTGCAGGTTGAGAAGCGCATTCGCAATCGCGTGAAAAAGCAGATGGAGAAAAGCCAGCGTGAGTACTATCTGAATGAGCAAATGAAAGCCATTCAGAAAGAGCTGGGCGAAATGGATGATGCGCCGGACGAATACGAAGCGCTGAAACGTAAAATTGAAGCGGCAAAAATGCCGACTGAAGCGCGCGAAAAAGCCGAAGCAGAACTGCAGAAGCTGAAAATGATGTCGCCGATGTCCGCAGAAGCCACCGTGGTACGCGGTTATATCGACTGGATGGTTCAGGTTCCGTGGGTCGCGCGCAGCAAAGTGAAAAAAGACCTGCTGAAGGCGCAGGAAACGCTGGATACCGATCATTACGGTCTGGAACGCGTGAAAGACCGCATTCTTGAGTATCTTGCGGTGCAGAGTCGCGTTAGCAAAATTAAGGGCCCAATTCTGTGCCTCGTCGGACCGCCAGGCGTGGGTAAAACCTCGCTGGGTCAGTCGATCGCGAAAGCCACCGGCCGTAAATATGTGCGTATGGCGTTGGGCGGTGTACGTGATGAAGCGGAAATCCGTGGACATCGCCGTACTTACATCGGTTCTATGCCGGGCAAACTGATCCAGAAAATGGCGAAAGTTGGCGTGAAGAACCCGCTGTTCCTGCTGGATGAGATCGATAAGATGTCGTCCGATATGCGTGGCGATCCGGCTTCGGCACTCTTGGAAGTGCTGGATCCAGAGCAGAACATTGCGTTCAACGATCACTATCTGGAAGTGGATTACGATCTCTCCGATGTGATGTTTGTGGCGACCTCTAACTCCATGAACATTCCGGCACCGCTGCTGGATCGTATGGAAGTGATTCGTCTCTCGGGTTATACCGAAGATGAAAAACTGAATATCGCCAAACAGCACTTACTGCCGAAACAGATTGAGCGTAATGCACTGAAAGAAAAAGAGATCAGTGTTGACGATAGCGCCATCATCGGCATTATCCGTTACTACACCCGTGAAGCGGGCGTGCGTAGTCTGGAACGTGAACTCTCCAAGCTGTGCCGTAAAGCAGTGAAAACGCTGCTGATGGACAAAAGTAAGAAGAGCATCAAGATTAATGGTGAAAACCTTCACGACTTCCTGGGCGTGCAGCGCTTTGATTATGGTCGAGCGGACACTGAAAACCGCGTAGGTCAGGTCACCGGTCTGGCATGGACGGAAGTGGGGGGCGATCTGCTGACCATTGAAACCGCCTGCGTACCGGGTAAAGGCAAACTGACTTATACCGGCTCACTGGGTGAAGTGATGCAGGAGTCTATCCAGGCGGCGCTGACAGTGGTTCGCGCACGTGCGGAGAAACTCGGCATCAACGGGGATTTCCACGAGAAACGTGACATCCACGTGCACGTGCCGGAAGGGGCAACGCCGAAAGATGGTCCAAGTGCCGGTATAGCCATGTGTACGGCGCTGGTTTCTTGTCTGACCGGTAACCCGGTGCGCTCTGATGTGGCGATGACAGGTGAGATCACTCTGCGCGGTCAGGTGCTGCCAATTGGTGGTCTGAAAGAGAAGCTGCTGGCCGCGCATCGCGGTGGCATCAAAACCGTGTTAATCCCGGATGAAAATAAGCGCGATCTGGAAGAGATTCCGCAGAACGTGATTGCCGATCTGACCATCCATCCTGTGAAGCGTATTGAAGAAGTGCTGAACCTGGCACTGGAAAATGCGCCTTACGGCATGCAGGTTGCGACGGCAAAATAGTGATTAACGGCAAAAACCGTTAAAAAGCGAAGCTGGCAGGCCAAATGGTGCTTGCCAGCTTTTTTTTGTGCCGCTAATTTAGGGGGCTGTTGAATCAACGATTAAGATGAATACCGTTGTTTCAGCTCCACAGGCTTGATATAACTGGCTGCGCGTTCGCACCGGGCGGGAAGCGCGGGTGCGATGTGAATAATAAAAGAGGGGATGAATAGAGTGAATAAGTCACAGTTGATCGACAAAATTGCTGCAGACGCTGACATTTCTAAAGCAGCAGCGGGACGTGTGTTAGATGCATTCATGGGCTCCGTTTCTGACGCGCTGAAAGGCGGTGATGAAGTGGCACTGGTTGGTTTCGGTACTTTCTCTGTACGTGAGCGTGCTGCTCGTACAGGCCGTAACCCGCAAACCGGTAAAGAGATCACCATCCCGGCTGGTAAAGTTCCGGGCTTCCGTGCAGGTAAAGCACTGAAAGACTCAGTCAATTAATGACCGCTGACACATCCATTGAAGCATTTTCTTCTATGGATTGAGGACGAAAAAGCCGTTCTCATGTAACATACGGGCACATCATTTTTGATGTGCCTTTTTTATTCTTGATGCGCGGCGATGGCCACAGGCTATTGTCTCCGCATGGTTGCCAACTGCCAGCCTGAACAGCAGTTGCACGATGATGACATCGTGTCAGAGCTTTACATTCACACTACAGCGGAGTGTTGTCATACCATGATGGACAATTTACGCGCGGCGTCGAATCATGTCGTGCTCAAGATCATTCTGGGATTGATCATCCTGTCTTTCGTACTGACCGGGGTGGGCAACTACCTGATCGGCGGTGGCAGCGATTATGCCGCCAAAGTTAATGGCCATGAGATTAGCCGTGCAGAGCTTGAGCAGGGCTTTAACAACGAGCGTAATCGTCAGCAGCAGATGCTGGGCGATCAATTCTCGCAGCTGGCCAGCAACGAAGGTTACATGCAGCAGATGCGTCAGCAGGCGCTGTCTCAGTTGATTGATCAGGCGTTGCTTGATCAATACATCAAAGATCTGAAGATTGGCATTAGCGATGATCAGATCAAGCAGGCGATCTTCAATCAAAAAGCTTTCCAGACTAACGGCAAGTTTGATAACGCGAAATACAACGGCTTAATCAATCAGATGGGCTTTACGCCGGATCAGTACGCGGCGGCGCTGCGTAAGCAGTTGGCCACTCAGCAGTTGATCAATGCGATCGCTAATACCGATTTCATGCTGAAAGGTGAAACCAGCAAGCTGGTAGACCTGGTCTCGCAGCAGCGTGAAATTCGTCAGGCGGTGATTGATGTTAACGCGCTGGCAGCGAAACAAACGGCCAGTGATGATGAGATCAATCAGTATTACCAGCAGCATCAGAACAGCTTCATGGCACCTGAGCAGTTCCGCGTCAGCTACATCAAAATGGATGCTGCCAGCATGCAGGAAACCGTGAGCGAAGCGGACATTCAGAGTTGGTTCGATCAACACAAAGCTGACTACTCACAGCCGCAGCGCAATCGCTACAGCGTGATTCAGACCAAAACTGAAGCGGATGCCAATGCCGTTCTGGAAGCGCTGAAGAAGGGTGAAGACTTCGCTACGCTGGCAAAAAGCAAATCCATTGACCCAATTTCGGCACGCAAAGGCGGCGATATGGGTTGGCTGGAGCCGGGTACCACGCCGGATGAGCTGAAAAATGCCAACCTGACGCAGAAAGGCCAACTGTCTGGCGTGATCAAATCTTCAGTCGGTTTCCTGGTGGTGCGTCTGGATGATATCCAGGCCGAGCAGATTAAGCCGCTGGCTGAGATCCATGACGCCGTTGCTGACAAGGTGAAGCAGGAAAAAGCAGTCGACGCCTTTTACAAGCTGCAGCAGAAAGTCAGTGAAGCGGCCAGCAATGACAACGAGTCGCTGGCGGGTGCTGCACAGGCTTCCGGTCTGAAAGTCACGGAAACCGGCTGGATCACGCGTGATAATGTTCCGGCTGAACTCGATTTCGATCAGGTCAAGCAGGCGATCTTCAACGGTGGACTGGTGGGCCAAAACGGTGCGCCGGGTAATAACTCTGACATCATCAGCGTCGATGGCGATCGTGCATTCGTGCTGCGCATCAGTGAGCACAAGCCTGAAGCCGTGAAACCGCTGGACCAGGTGAAAGCGCAGATTGCCGACACGCTGAAGCATGACAAAGCCACACAGCAGGCTAAAGCGCAGGCCGATAAGCTGCTGGTTGATCTGAAAGCCGGTAAAGAAGATGCGCTGAAAGCGGCAGGCTTGACCCTGAGCGCCAGCAAATCCTTTGATCGTAATGCACAAGATCCGGTTGCGCAGTCTGCCTTTAACTTGCCACAACCCGCGGACAACAAACCGTCCTGGGGCGTGAGCGAAGATATGCAGGGCAACGTGGTGCTGGTCGCACTGGATAAAGTCAGCCCGGGTAATATGCCGCAGGCGCAGATTGATGAGATGGTGAAAGGCGTGACGCAGAATAACGCACAGATTGCGTTTGAAGCGCTGCTGGAAAACCTGCGCAAAGACGCGAAAATCAAATACGGCGCGGCTGCACAAAACCAGTAAGCCTCACAAAAAATGTGAATCCGCTGCAACACTCAAAGGCCGCTTCTGCGGCCTTTTCCATTTCTGGAATTGCCCTTTTGAGCCTGAAAACACGCTGTGACACTCTGCTGTGGCTGTCAAACACAAGGAGAAACACAGCATGGTGAAATCAACTTTTCGCGCTCTATGTATCACGCTGGCGCTGGGTGGCGCACTCTATACCACCGGACTGTCCGCGGCCGAAAGCCCCAGCGAAACGCAGGCGACGCAAGTATCCTCGCCGCAAGAGGGACAGGTCAGCATCAATCAAGCCAGCGCTGAACAGCTCGCAGCCGCAATGAACGGCATCGGCCTGAAGAAAGCTCAGGCGATTGTCAGTTACCGCAAGCAATATGGTCCGTTTACCGCCATCGATCAGCTTAAGGAAATACCGGGCATCGGCAATGCGCTGGTCGAACGTAACAGCGATCGCCTGAAACTGTGAGGCGGGTCGCGACTTTGAAGGATTGATAAAGCACCCAATCAGGCTGTGCTATGCTCAACAGGTCATACCAGTTAGTATTCACAGTCTGAACAGGAGCAACAATGCAAACCACCATCAAAGTACGCGGCTATCATCTGGACGTTTATCAGCATGTGAACAACGCACGCTATCTCGAATTTCTGGAAGAGGCGCGCTGGCAATGGCTGGAGGATGTCGATGCTTTTCACTGGCTGATGGATCAGAAGCTGGCGTTTGTGGTGGTCAATATCAATATTAACTATCGTCGTCCGGCGGTGCTGGGCGACGTATTACATATTGAGAGCGAAGTGTCACAGTTGAATGGCAAAAGCGGCATTATTTCGCAGCGCGTGCTGCTGGCGGGTGATAACACCGTGGTGGCAGACGCCGCGTTAACTTTCGTCTGCATCGATTTGCGTACGCAAAAAGCGGTACCGATGGAAGGGGAGCTGCGCGACCGTTTGTCGGCATTGATGGTAGAAAGCCATTAACAGCGGAGCGAGCTGGCGTCAGAAACGCCAGCCAGCTAAACCGCTTAATAAGTTCCAGCCAGCGAAGCCGCTTAATAAGTTCTAGCTAGTTAAGTAGCCCAATGAGTTGCAGCGAACGAAGACGCTCAATCAGTTCCTGCTAGCGAAGCAGCTCAATTATTTCCTGCTAGCGAATCAGCTAAACTCTCCCAACCAGCCAGGCCGCGCAATCACTGCGAGCCACCGATTTAGCGCAATCAGTTAAGGCCGCTTTTTTGTTTCATCGCTGCCATGACGGCTGAAGCATTAGCCTGATAATCCGCCAACCCGCGCGCACGCAGATGGCAAGCCGCGCATTCACCACAGCCATCGCCTTTCACGCCGTTATAACAGGTCAGGGTTTCCGCCCGCACCAGTGGCAACTGCTGCCAGTAATCGGCCAGCGCCCAGGTTTCCGCTTTATTCAGCCACATCAGTGGCGTTTCGAAGCGAACGTTGCGCGCCATACCGAGACTCACGGCATTGTTGAGCGCTTTAACGAACTCATCGCGGCAATCAGGGTAACCGGAGAAATCTGTTTCGCAGACACCGGTAATCACCGCCTCGGCTTCCACCTGATAGGCGTAGATAGAGGCTAAGGTCAGGAACAGAATATTGCGGCCCGGCACAAAAGTGCTTGGCAACCCGCTGGCGTCAGGATCGTAAGTGGGTACTGGAATGTTATCGCGCGTCAGGCTGCTGACTGCCAGCTCATTGAGCAGCGTCACATCCAATACTTTGTGTGCACGCGCCCCCAGTTTGTGCGCCAGTTCTGCCGCGACTTCAATCTCTTCGCGATGGCGCTGACCATAATCGAAGGTGACACAGTGCACTTCACCATACTGCTGCAGTGCCTGAATCAAGCAGGTGGTGGAATCTTGTCCGCCACTGAATACGACAACGGCTCGTTTCATCTCAATTTCCCCAAAAATCAGTGCGTCTATGGTACTGGCTCGGGCGCGGGCTGAACAGCCCCTGCGGTTGCGGGCGGTGGAATCCAGGCGCGGGTGAAATCAAACCAGCCCAATGTATTGAGCTGGATGCCTTCAACGCCGGGCGGGGCAAACACCTGATAGCGATAGTTAAACAGCGGCAACAGATGTCCGTCACCCATCAGCTGCTGGAACAATTGCTGTGTTAATGCTGCGCGTTGCTCTGGGTCGGGCTGATGGGCGATAGCGATGAGTGGCGCTTGTAGTACCGGGGCACGTAAGGGAGTCCATACGGGATCGTTCTCCAGCCAGTTCACCAGGGTAAACAGCGGCGCATCGCCAATTAACCGGTCACCCATCACCACATCGGCATCGCTCAGGTCGATATCGTCACGCCAGTTTTTCACATCATGAAAAACGCAGGTTAATTCGCAGCCCTGATGGGCCAGCAAAGGCACCAGCGCCTGCGCCATCACATGCAGTTCGATAGGAAGATGGTAGTGCAGTGTGAGTTTTTCGGGCAGCTCGACGGTGGTCATCCCGGCAGAGGGAACGGGCCAACCGGGCAGCAACTCCTTGCTCGCGGTAATCAAGCCTTCATCCAACGGTAACTGCTGAATCACGCCACTGTGTTGTATTAATGCAATCAGTGTTGTTGCCTGAGCAGCAGTGAAACTGGCGGAAATGCGCGGTGCCAGATAACAGAAGCCGAGGCTGATGCTGTGATCGACCGGGCGCAATGCGTCCAGCTCGTCAGGATCACCAATGGCGATTTGCACCGGGTGGCGACAGCTGGTGCCGAGACCATGGGCAAACAGCTGTGGAGTAATCCAGTATTCCACCAGCTGAATCAGCGGTCGTTGCAGATGCCAGCGGGCATGACTTTCCAGGCGAACCAGCTCATCGGTGAAATGGGTCAGCTTCCAGGGGCCACTGCCTATATCCACTGCATCAGGATGTGGCAGCAGGCAGTATTGATGTGCCAGACGCTGCGGCAGCCAGTAGTCGCTCTGACGCAATTGAATACGCAGAGCCAGCGGATGTGGCGCCTCGATGCGTTCGATAGAGGCCAGCAGGCGGCTGCCGCGCACGGTTTGCATAATCTGCTGTAACTGAGCAACCAGCTGCGCAGCTTGAATTGGCTCATCGTTGTGCCAGCTGAGCTGAGGTCGTAACCAGAAATACCAGTCACAGCCGCTGCCATCATGTTGCCAGTGATGCGCAAGATCGCCTTCTACATCGTCGCCATTAAAGCGCGTCAGGCCAGAGAAAATCTGCCGCACCAGGTGCTGCTCAGCTCTTCCGGTCAGACGCAGCGGCCGCAGCGGCTCCATCGCGCGATAATAGGGAATACGCAGTACCGGTGCCTGATTCTGCCATTGGCCGCCCATCAGCGGTCTCAGCATTTTCACCAGCCGCTCAGGATGAAGATCCAATACCTGCAACGCTTGTATCGCTTCGCCCGCTTCCAGTTGCTGGGTTAGCAGCTGTTGGCGAAGTTGTTCAGGTGAGATCAGAAATGTCAGTTCGCCTTGTTTTCCCCGGCCGGACTCGCCGCGCCAGTGCAGCCAGCCTGCATCCTGCCACTGGCGTAATAAGGTACGTACATGGCGCTCACTGCAAAAACAGTGTTGTGCCATGGAGGCTACGCTCAAACGCAGAGGCTCGCCCTGGCTGAGTTGCCACAGGCGCTGAAATTGATTAACCCGATGAAGTTGGCGCATGGCTAAACCCGGAACAGTTTCTTGAAAGTATTCACTATTAGTTCCGTAATTACCAGGCGATAGTAGATTCCTCACTCAGACAGGAGACATTGCATGGCTCGCCTCGCGGCATTTGATATGGATGGCACGTTGTTACTGCCGACGCATCGGTTAGGGAATGAAACCATCGACACCCTGCATGCCTTGCATCAGCGCGATATCACCATTGCCTTTGCCACGGGCCGCCATCTGATGGATGTGCAGGTGGTACGTGAACAGCTCACCCTGCCGGCCTGGTTGATCACCGGCAATGGCACACGCATTCACGATCTGGAAGGTCAGCAGCTGTTTGGCTGTGATCTGTCCTCTTCTGTAGCCGAAGAGGTGATCCACACGCATTGGCAAACGCCGACATCGATTCATATCTTCAACGATGAGGGCTGGTTCACCGATAAACCGTTGCTGGGAGCATTGGAAGCACACGTGATGAGCGGCTTCCATTATCAGCTGCGCGATTTGCGTCAGATGTCGGCGCATGAGGTGACCAAAATTTGCTTTATTGCGCCGCATGAGATGCTGCAGGCGTTAAAAGTAGAGTTGCAGCAAGCCCTGGGCGAGCGCGCCAATATCTGTTTTTCCGCATGGGATTGTCTGGAAGTTCTGCCGCTGGACTGCCACAAAGGCGCGGCGCTGGCGCATCTGTGCCAGCATCTGTCGCTATCAATGGCGGATTGTATGGCGTTTGGTGATGCGATGAATGATCGCGAAATGCTGGAGCGCGTTGGCAGCGGGTTCATCATGGGCAACGCCATGCATCAATTGAAATCGTCGCTGCCGCATTTGCCCATTATTGGACATTGCGAGACACAGGCGGTGTCTCATTACTTAAATCACTGGATGAGCACACCACACCTCGATTATTCCCCCGAATGCTGAGGCTTACAGTGAACCGGACAGGATGTCCGGTTTTTTATTGCATCTCACGCAGCCACGGCTGAATATCCCCGATATGCTGCGCGACCCACTCCGGGTTGTAATAGGTGTCCGGATAACGCTCACCACTGTCGCACAGTAGTGTCACCAGCGAACCTTGCTCGCCATTTTTCCGCATGCGTTTCGCCACCTGCAGCATGCCCCAGAAGTTGGTGCCGGTTGAAGCGCCAGGGCGACGACCCAGAATTTTCTCCAGATGAAGCATCGCAGCCACTGTCGCGCCATCGGGTACTTTGATCATTTCGTCGATCACATCCGGTAAAAACGACGGCTCCACACGCGGACGTCCGATGCCTTCAATCATGCTGCCGCGATCGCTGCGCAGCGCGCTGTCACGACTATGCCAGAAATCAAAGAACACGGAGTGCTGCGGATCCACCACCAGCAGACGCGTATCGTGCCCCTGATAACGGATATAGCGGCCCAGTGTGGCCGAAGTCCCGCCGGTTCCCGCGCTCATCACCACGGTATGCGGCACCGGGAAAGGCTCATGCGCCATCTGACGGAAAATACTTTCTGCGATGTTGTTGTTGCCGCGCCAGTCAGTCGCGCGCTCGGCATAGGTGAACTGATCCATAAAATGACCGTTGAGTTCACGCGCCAGACGTTCCGATTCGCTATATAGCTGACAAGGATCGGCAACGAAATGGCACTCGCCGCCGTAAAAACGGATCATTTCAATTTTGCGTTTCGCCGTGCTGGCGGGCATCACGGCAATAAATGGCAGACCCAACAAACGCGCAAAATAGGCTTCTGACACCGCCGTGCTACCGGATGACGCCTCAATGATAGGCGTATTTTCGCGGATCCAGCCATTGGCCAACCCATACAGGAACAGCGACCGCGCCAGGCGATGCTTCAGGCTGCCACTCGGATGGGTGCTTTCATCTTTGAGGTAAAAGCGGATGCCCGGAAAATCCTCCAGCGCAAAGCGAATAAGATGCGTATCCGCAGAGCGTTGAAAATCGGCGTTAATTTCATTGATGGCGTGGCGAACCCAGGGCGTTTGCATGTGACGAATCCGTAATCATTATTGTGCACAGTGTAAGGCACTGGCAGGAAAATAAGGTTGCTTTAATCCGGGTATAATGCCTGAATAAGAGAAAAATTTTCTCCCGGAGCGCCGAATGCTAGATAAAACTGACCGCACTTTGCTGGCGATACTGCAACAGGATTGCACGTTATCACTGCAGGCCTTGGCGGATGCGGTGAATCTCACTACCACGCCGTGCTGGAAACGCCTGAAAAAGCTGGAAGATGATGGCATTATTCGTGCGCGCGTGGCTTTGCTGGATGGGGAGAAGATGGGCCTTTCTCTCACCGCTTTCATGTTTGTCAAAACACAACAGCACAGCAGCGACTGGTTTCAGCAATTTGTTGCCGTGGTACAGCAGATGCCTGAAGTGATGGCATTCTATCGCATGGCCGGAGAGTACGATTATCTGCTGCGCATCCAGGTGGCCGATATGAAAAGTTACGATGCATTTTATAAACGTCTGGTGAATGGCGTGCCAGGCCTGATTGATGTGACCTCCAGTTTCGCCATGGAAGAGATTAAATACACCACCGCGTTGCCGGTAGCGCCCTGAACGGGCACAGAAAGAGAGCGTCTTGTGCGATTATTCAGCCAATTAAGTTGGTATTTCCTGCGCGAGTGGCGGCGATATCTGGGTGCCGTCAGCTTGCTGATTGTGATTGCGTTATTGCAACTGCTGCCGCCGCATGTGGTCGGCGTGATTGTTGATGGCGTGACGCAACACACTTTAAGCAGCGGCAAAATTTTCATGTGGATCGGCGTGATGCTGGTGACGGCGGTCATCGTCTATCTGCTGCGCTATGTCTGGCGCGTGCTGCTGTTCGGTGCGTCCTACCAGCTCGCGGTTGAACTACGCGAAGATTTCTATCGCCAGCTGAGTCGCCAGCATCCGGCGTTCTACTTGCGCCATCGCACTGGTGATTTGATTGCACGCGCCACCAATGATGTCGATCGCGTGGTGTTTGCCGCCGGTGAGGGCGTCCTGACGCTAGTGGATTCGCTGGTGATGGGCTTAGTGGTGCTGGTGGTGATGAGCGTGCAAATCAGCTGGGAGCTGACGCTGCTGGCGCTGATCCCGATGCCGCTGATGGCGATTGCCATTCAGAAAGATGGTTCTCGTCTGCACCAGCGCTTCAAAGTGGCCCAGGCCGCGTTCTCCAGCCTGAACGACCAAACACAGGAGAGCCTCACCAGCATTCGGATGATCAAAGCCTTTGGCCTGGAGGATCATCAATCGCAGCAGTTTGCAGACATTGCCCGCGATACGGGTAAAAAGAACCTGCATGTAGCGCGGGTTGATGCACGCTTTGATCCCATCATCTATATCGCCGTGGGTTTCTCTAACCTGTTGGCGATTGCCGGTGGTGGCTGGATGGTGTGGCACGGTAGTTTGACGCTGGGTCAGCTCACCAGCTTCGTTATGTATCTCGGGCTGATGATTTGGCCGATGCTGGCGCTGGCATGGATGATCAATATCGTTGAACGTGGGAGCGCGGCATGGAGTCGCATTCGCGCGCTGTTGGCGGAAGCGCCGGCGGTGGAGGATGGACAGAAAGTCCTGCCCGCCGACGCTGGTGATTTACAGGTCGCCATTCGTGAATTCCATTATCCCGCCAACGCAGGCGCGGCGCTGAGCCATGTTAATTTTCAACTGAAACCGGGGCAAATGTTGGGGCTGTGCGGTCCAACCGGCTGTGGTAAAAGCACGCTGTTAAGTCTGATTCAACGTCATTTCGACATCGACCAGGGTGACATTCGCTACCATAACCTGCCGCTCACGCAGCTGCGACTTGATAGCTGGCGCAGTCGGCTGGCGGTGGTGAGCCAGACGCCATTTTTGTTCTCCGATACCGTGGCCAATAACCTGGCACTGGGGCGTCCGAATGCGTCTCAGGAAGAAATTGAGCGTGTGGCGCGCATGGCCTGTGTACACGATGACATTCTGCGTCTGCCGCAGGGCTATGACACCGAAGTGGGTGAGCGCGGTGTGATGCTTTCCGGCGGTCAAAAACAGCGTATAGCCATTGCCCGCGCGCTGTTGCTGAATGCGGAAATCCTGATCCTCGACGATGCACTATCCGCGGTGGACGGTCGCACAGAGCATGAAATCCTGCACAACCTGCGGCAGTGGGGCAAAGGCCGCACATTGATCATCAGTGCGCATCGTTTATCGGCGTTGACCGAGGCCAGTGAAATTCTGGTGCTGCAACAAGGTGCGGTGACTCAGCGCGGCGATCATGACAGCCTGCTAGCGAAAGAGGGATGGTATCGCGATATGTACCGCTATCAGCAACTCGAAGCGGCGCTGGATGAAGACGAAGCCACAGAGGAGGCGAATCATGGCTAAATCGCAACGTTTGTGGCCAACCCTGAAACGCCTGCTGTCATACGGCAAACCCTGGCGCAAATCGCTGTGGCTGGCGGTTGGCATGCTCTGGATCGCGGCGGCGGCGGAAGTCACCGGCCCGGTGCTGGTGAGCTACTTTATAGATAATTTGGTGGCGAAATACCAGATGCCCTGGGGCATCGCCATCGGGCTGCTGGTGTGCTTTATTTTGCTGCAACTGCTGGCTGCGGGTTTGCACTATTTCCAGGCGCTGCTGTTTAATCGCGCGGCGATTGGTGTGGTACAGCAGTTGCGCGTCGACGTGATGAACGCGGCACTGCGTCAGCCGCTTAGCGCCTTTGATACCCAGCCGGTGGGGCAGATTATCTCGCGCGTCACCAACGATACTGAAGTGATTAAAGATCTCTACGTCACGGTGGTAGCCACCGTGCTGCGCAGTGCGGCACTGATTGGCGCGATGCTGGTGGCAATGTTCTCGCTCGACTGGCGCATGGCGCTGGTGGCGATTGTCATCTTCCCGCTGGTACTCACGGTGATGCTGATTTATCAGCGTTACAGCACGCCGATTGCACGTCGTGTGCGTAGCTATCTGGCGGATATCAATAATGGTTTCAATGAAGTGATCAACGGCATGAGCGTGATCCAGCAGTTTCGCCAGCAGGCGCGCTTTGGTGAACGCATGGGCGAGGCCAGCCGCTCACACTATCTGGCGCGCATGGAAACTCTGCGACTGGACGGTTTCTTGTTGCGTCCGCTGTTGAGTCTGTTTTCGGCGATGATCCTCTGTGGGCTGCTGATGCTGTTCAGCTTTGCCACGCCCGGGGTGTTTGAGGTCGGCGTGCTGTACGCCTTTATCACCTATCTGGGACGCCTGAATGAACCGTTGATAGAGCTCACCACGCAGCAATCGATGCTGCAACAGGCGGTGGTTTCCGGCGAGCGTATTTTTGAACTGATGGATGCCACACAGCAGGGCTACGGTGGCGATAACCAGCCGTTGGCCTCAGGGCGTATTACCTTGCACGATGTCAGTTTTGCCTACCGCGATGATCGGGATGTGCTGAGCCACATTAGTCTGGAGGTTCCGGCGCGTGGGTTTGTGGCGCTGGTGGGGCATACAGGCAGTGGCAAAAGTACGCTGGCGAATTTACTGATGGGATATTACCCGGTGACACGCGGTAGCATCGAGCTGGATGGTCGTCCCTTACCGCAGTTGTCGCATGAAGCGTTACGCCAAAGTGTCGCTATGGTGCAGCAAGATCCGGTGGTGCTGGCAGATACCTTGTTAGCCAACGTGCGGCTCGGGCGTGATATCCCGGAAGAGCAGGTGTGGCAGGCACTGGAAAAGGTGCAGCTCGCGCCGCTGGCTCGCTCGATGTCGGAGGGCATCCACACGCGATTGGGCGAGCAGGGCAACAATTTGTCGGTCGGGCAAAAACAGTTACTGGCGCTGGCGCGGGTGCTGGTTTCGCTGCCACAGATTTTGATTCTTGACGAAGCGACCGCCAATATCGATTCCGGCACCGAGCAGGCGATTCAGCATGCGCTGCGTGCACTACGCCAGCACAGCACGCTGGTGGTGATTGCACACCGCCTTTCTACCATCACCGAAGCGGATCAGATTCTGGTATTGCACCGTGGTCAGGTTGCCGAGCGTGGCACGCATGCACAGTTGCTGGCTCAACAGGGTCGTTACTGGCAGATGTATCAGCTACAGCAGGCGGGTGATGAACTCGCGGCGAGCATCCCCGCACAAGCAGAAGGGTGAATTGCACCTTTTTTGCGCAGATTTATCGGATTGTTCTGTATTGATGCACTCCTTTGAGGCTGAAAGCACCAAAGGGGTGCAATATTGCAACACCTTTCTTTTGTCCTGTTTCCAAACTGAGCCACCCATCACATAACGAAGCGCGATACAGCGCGTCCAGGCCACTGACTGCTCACCTTTTTTCATTTATGGCACAGCGTTTGCTTATATCTCCTCGTGTCCGCGAGACTCACTAAATTTATTATCTGGAGGGGAACGTATGAAGCTGGTTACCGTGGTAATCAAACCATTTAAGCTGGAGGACGTGCGTGAAGCTTTATCCTCCATTGGCATTCAGGGACTGACTGTTACCGAAGTGAAGGGGTTTGGTCGCCAGAAAGGTCACGCAGAGCTTTATCGCGGTGCCGAGTACAGCGTGAACTTCCTGCCAAAAGTTAAAATTGATATCGCGATTGCGGACGATCAACTCGATGAAGTGGTGGATGTCATCAGCAAAGCCGCTTACACCGGCAAAATTGGCGACGGCAAAATCTTCGTCGCAGAACTGCAGCGCGTTATTCGTATTCGTACCGGCGAGACCGACGAAGCAGCACTGTAACTGGGGCTCTGAATTGTGATGGGATGGAAAGAAATGAATAAAATGATGACTAAGTTGGGCCTCACCAGCCTGGCACTGTTACCGTCTCTGGCCATGGCGGCAGCACCTGCCGTTGCGGACAAAGCGGATAACGCCTTTATGATGATCTGTACCGCTCTGGTACTGTTTATGACGATTCCGGGCATCGCCCTGTTTTACGGCGGTTTGATTCGCGGTAAAAACGTCCTGTCGATGCTGACCCAGGTTGCCGTGACCTTCGCATTAGTCTGCGTGCTGTGGGTGATTTACGGTTATTCACTGGCCTTCAGCGAGGGCAACGCCTTCTTCGGTAACTTCCAGTGGGCGATGCTGAAAAATATCGAGCTGAAAGCAGTGATGGGCAGCTTCTATCAGTATATTCACGTCGCGTTCCAGGCTTCTTTCGCCTGTATCACCGTGGGCCTGATTGTGGGCGCGATTGCTGAACGTATTCGCTTCTCAGCAGTACTGATTTTTGTGGTGGTCTGGTTGACGCTCTCTTATCTGCCAATCGCACACATGGTGTGGGCTGGCGGTCTGCTGGCGCAAGACGGCGCGCTGGACTTCGCTGGCGGTACCGTTGTTCATATCAACGCAGCCGTTGCGGGTCTGGTGGGTGCTTATCTGGTGGGCAAACGTGCTGGCTTCGGTAAAGAAGCGTTCAAGCCGCACAACCTGCCAATGGTCTTCACCGGTACTGCGATTCTGTATGTGGGCTGGTTCGGTTTCAACGCCGGTTCTGCTTCTTCAGCTAACGAAATCGCAGCATTGGCTTTCCTGAATACTGTTGTGGCGACTGCAGGTGCGGTGCTGTCATGGGTGTTCGGTGAGTGGGCAATGCGTGGCAAACCTTCTCTGCTGGGTGCGTGTTCTGGCTTTATCGCCGGTTTGGTTGCTATCACCCCGGCTTGTGGTTATGTCGGTGTCGGCGGTGCGCTGATTATCGGTCTGGCCGGTGGCCTGGCAGGTATCTGGGGTGTGACCACCCTGAAGAAATGGCTGCGTGTGGATGACCCGTGTGATGTGTTCGGTGTGCACGGCGTGTGCGGTATCCTGGGTTGTATTCTTACCGGTGTGTTCGCCTCCTCTTCACTGGGCGGCGTGGGCTACGCAGAAGGCGTGACCATGGGCCATCAGGTTTGGGTTCAGCTGTTCAGCTGCGGCGTGACCATTGTCTGGTCAGGTGTTGTCGCCTTCATCGGCTTCAAACTGGCGGATATGATCGTTGGCCTGCGTGTTCCAGAAGATCAGGAACGTGAAGGTCTGGATGTGAACAGCCACGGCGAGAACGCTTACAACCAGTAAGAAATGCGCGGTAGAAGAGCAGTGCGCTAAAACTATAAAAAGACGAGGGGGCGATAATATCGCCCCCTTTTATTATGCGTCGCGTTGGCGCATGACGCCTTCCTGAACGGTAGTCGCGACCAGTGTCCCATCCTGCGTGTAGAACTCCCCACGTACAAACCCACGTGCACCTGAAGCTGAGGTGCTCACCACGCTGTACAGCAACCACTCTGAAAGGTCGAACGGGCGGTGGAACCACATGGAGTGGTCAATCGTCGCCACCTGCATGTCAGGCTCTAAAAATCCTTTACCGTGCGGCTGTAGTGCCACAGGCAGGAAGTTGAGATCCGAGGCGTAACCCAGCAGGTATTGATGAATGCGGCGATCGTCCGGCAGCTTGCCGTTGGCACGAATCCACACCTGGCGCATCGGCTCATCAACACGGCCCTTGAGCGGGTTATGGATTTGCACCGGCCGGATATCCAGTGGACGTTCAGCGAGAAACTTTTCTTTGAGTTTGAGCGGCAAATGGGCTGCCAGTTTTTGTGCCAGATCCTGCTCCGAGGGGAGGTTATCCGGCCCCGGTACTTGAGGCATAGTGTTCTGGTGCTCAAATCCGCTTTCGGGTGCCTGGAATGAGGCTGTCATGTAGAAAATGGGGTGACCATTTTGCACCGCGCTGACACGACGCGCGCTGAAGCTTTTGCCATCGCGCAGGGTTTCGACATCGTAAATGATGGCTTTTTCGCTATCACCAGGACGCAGGAAGTAGCTGTGGAACGAGTGGATGATGCGCTCTTCCGGCACGGTTTGTTTTGCTGCGTATAACGCCTGACCGACGACCTGGCCGCCAAACACCTGGCGCAGGCCGAGATCTTCACTTTGGCCGCGAAACAGGCCTTCTTCGAGTTTTTCGAGATCGAGTAAATTAAGCAGGTTTTGCAGTGCCTGGCTCATAGCAGATTCCTCTGGGGGGCAATCGCGTCAGTGTGAAAGATCCGACCAGTTTCCGTCAATGATTTTGCCGTGATTTCAGTGAGCTGGCAGTGCTTTTGGGCGCAATCCGGTTTTTTGTGCCAGAATTAAGGGCATTCGGCGGTTGAAAAGCTACCCAACAATTTGTCCGCCGACAATCATAGTGTTCATAAGGAGACGACATCGATGAAACTCTGGCATGTTATTAGCGGTGTGACGCTGGCGGCAGCATTGGCTGGCTGTGCCGATCACAGTAAGCCGGTAGCCACCCCAACGTTAGGTTCCGCCGTTGCAGGACAGCAGGCCGCGATTACGCAGCCAAATGTTAGTGGTTCGGTGTATATTCGCCAGCGCATTGCGTTGCCGCCGGATGCGGTGCTGACCGTTACGCTGTCTGACGCTTCACTGGCCGATGCACCATCTAAAGTGCTGGCGCAGCATGTGGTGCGCACCGAAGGGAAACAGGCGCCATTCCAGTTTGTGCTGCCGTTTAACCCGGCCGATATTCAGCCGAATGCGCGGATTCTGTTGAGTGCGGCTATCGCTATTGATGGCAAACTGGCGTTCATTACCGATACGGTGAAGCCGGTGATCAATCAGGGCGGTACGAAAGCGGAACTGCTGTTGGTACCTGTGACCAATATGGCGATGCAGACCACGCCAGGCGCGGCGACAACGGTGCCGTCAACGTCGCCAACGCAGGTGGTGCCTTCTGCTTCGGTGCCTGCGCCGACGAGTATGTGAAAATCACTCGGTGCTAGTCTGGGCGCACTGCCTGGGAAGCATGTAAAAAACTGGGACGGGGGAGTGTACGGGTAGGCAACACTGTTGCGTAAAGTCGCTGTCTCGTCCCTGATCGCTCGGCACACGCCATCCCTGGCGTGTGACGCTTTACTCCACAGTGTTGCCTACCCGCACCTCAGCATGGGTGTGTTGGGGCGAGTTGTTCCATGGAATTAGCAGACTGCCTCTGATTACTCGTCACTTTCATCTTTGGCGGGGATGCTTTACTCCACAGTGTTGCCTGCCCGCACCTCAGCAGGGGGGCGCTTAGTACTCCCAGCGATACTTCTCTAATTCAATCTCACCGGCATCACTGACTTCGATGCCTTCGGCTTCCAGCGCATCGCGCTGGCGGAAGAGATCATCGCCCTGCAGAGAAATGCGGCCATGGCGATTGATGACGCGGAACCACGGTAATTTGCTGCCCTCGGGTAAGCGACGTAATACGCCGCCGACTTGTCGGGCTGCGCGCGGTGAACCGGCAAGCAGGGCGATATCGCCGTAGGTGGTGACTTTGCCTCTGGGGATTGCGGCAATAATTTGCCAGACGCGCTCGGAGAAATTGCTTGTGTCATTCATACACGCACCGGATTCAGCGAATAAAGGGCGACTTTAACATGCCGGGAGGGCGAGAATCAGGGTTTTACTGGCGAGCTGTTCAAGAAAACAACGGTCACCCGGCCTGCGCTTGCAATTGCCAGGGGGTTACTTGATAATGCCTGCGCTCTCGAAAGAGAGCTCGTCAATGGGGGCCCTGTTGGTTCTCCCGCAACGCTAACTTGTGAACTCGGTCAGGTCCGGAAGGAAGCAGCCGCAGCAGGCGACGCGTGTGCCGGGATGTAGCTGGCAGGGCCTCCACCATTTCTACTCCCCGAAAAAATCCTCAAGAAATCAGTACATAGCGAAACGCTGGCACTCCTTTGCCTGTGAATCATTCCCTGAAGGGAAAAGATGGCGTAACGAACAGCGGGTAAAAATAGTTAGCGGACGAACTTCCAGACAGAAACCGGTACTTTGTCGTAAAGCTTATTCATCGTCAGTTCAGCGAGACGATGATCGGCCGCAGAATAAAATACCGCGAGTTCGTTGTCAGATAATTCGTACTTGTTTTTTTCAATCACCCGTTCAAGGGTGTCAATTGAGCGACAACGACGCAGTCGCATCAAATAGTCTGTTTTGGTTAAGGCTTGGTTGCTCATAAATAAACCGGTCTCACTCTGATGCTAAAAGGAATGGCTGGGTTGTTGGAGAAAAGCGCACTCTTCGGCAAACAGATTAAATAAGCGTCTTGCTGAACGTTGCCACCGTTGAAGATCCTGAGTATTGATTCCATAACTGCTAAACAGCATAAAGGTATCGTCAAGATATTCATCGATTTGCGTAATCAGCGCTTCATCTTCAACGTGCTTAATTTTGTAATTCATCGTGAAAGACGCGATATGCTCAATCAAATCGTTGAGCTGTAAATTGCTTTCCGCAGTAGGGTCATTCACCCAGCCGTGATGGCTGTCAGTCAGTGTCGCCATACTTTCGTCAAACAGCTTCTCACACAGGAATTTAAGCTGGGCAATATCATGCCGTTTTGGTGAGTATTCGTCCATCTTTTTCCCCTCCAGAGCTTGCACAGTGACCGCAGCGCGGCGAGATTTGGAAAAGCTATCAGGAAGCGATCACGAATATTAAGAATTCAGCGACTTTTTAAATATAATCCACATTCATTAGCTTTGCTCACCTCGATTACTAAATATTACAATTCGTCGGCTGGCGAGGGGCGGGTATTGTCTATCACTGAAAACACCAGTGCGCCCGGTACTATCTGGAACAAAATCTCTTCATGCTGGGTAGATGTTTCGTTTAAATCCAGGCAAGGATTAAATAAATCCCACTTAAAATCGTAAAGCATTTTAAATCGATTGTTATTGTGCGGTTGAATGGAAATAATCTTAAAACTGTCGGGAACTAATTGCGCGTTTTGAGAATACCACTGTAAATCACCTGCAAGGGCTTCGGCTATTTTGAGAATATTCCCCTGGATAATAGCCTGCAACTTCTCGCAATCGTCCTCATCCACAGCAATATCACAATGAATAATAGACTGCATTTCGCTTCCGGTAAAAAAAGGAGGATGAATCTATCATTGGGGTTCTGGCCAAATATTGCAAGTTAACTCTGTGCAGAATACGTAATCGTTGCGATGGGATTTATCGCTCAATCGATTCAGATCCAGTGATAGCCACAGAGTAAGCGCCAAATGGTTAACTTTTGAAACACTTTCTCTCGGGTATCGCGCGGGGAAAATCAGGTAGTATAATTGTTATGTTATAACGTTTTTGGTCTCCCTCCATGAATCACAGTGGTTTACTCCTCTCACTTAGCGGCCGCCTGCTGGTCGCGCTGCTGCTTATCGCGTTCCTGGCGCTGGCTATCTATTGGGGAATGCAGAAATGATGCATTTCAACCGCTTGCAGGGCGGCTATCAGGGACAAGCGGTGACGCCGATAGTGACCGGAGAACTGGCGGCAGGCAGCATGACGGCATTAATCGGCGCGAACGGCACCGGAAAATCCACGCTACTGAAAACCATCGCCGGTCTGTTGCCGCCGATTGCAGGGACTTGCGAATTAAAAATTTCGCCTAAGGCGCTTGGCTGGTTACCGCAGCGTAGTGAGTTAGAAACCCGTTTCCCGCTTACCGTTTATGAGCTGGTTGCTATGGGATGCTGGCCGCGCTGCGGCTGGTTTGGTGGCATCAATCGTGCGATGCGACAGGAGATCGATGCCGCACTGGATGCCGTGCAGATGCGTGATTTCGCCGATGCGCAGCCTTCAATGCTTTCCGGCGGCCAGTTGCAGCGGGTGCTGTTTGCGCGCCTGATGCTGCAGCAAAGTAAAGTCTGGCTGCTGGATGAACCCTTTAATGGCATCGATACGCAAACCGTCACGCTGTTGATGTCAATCCTCGAGCAGCAGCAGCAGGCGGGCACCACCTTATTAGTCGTGTTGCACGATCGACCACTGGTCGCGCGTTACTTCAAAGATGTGTTGTCACTTGATGATGCTGACTCCGCTCAAACTCCACTGCTGCGCAGGGTGGCTTCGTGACATTGATTCAACCGTTTATCGAATTTGGTTTCATGCGCCGTGCATTAGTGGCTTGTGTGGCATTAGCGCTGAGCGCCACGCCGCTGGGTGTATTCCTTTCACTGCGCCGTATGAGTCTGGTGGGCGATGCGCTCTCCCACGCGGTGCTACCTGGCGCGGCGATTGGCTATCTGGTTTCCGGCTTATCGCTGGTGGCGATGGGCATCGGCGGGTTGATTGCGGGGTTAGCCGTTGCGCTGCTTTCTGGTGCCGTCAGTCGGTACACCCCCTTAAAAGAGGACGCCAGTTTCTCTGGCTTTTATCTCGGCTCGCTGGCGCTGGGCGTGACGCTGGTGTCATTGCGCGGATCGAGCGTCGATCTGCTGCACGTGCTGTTCGGTTCACTGCTGGCCGTCGATAACGCGGCCATCCTGCTGGTGGGCGGCATCGCGGCGTTCACTTTGCTGATGCTGGCAGTGATTTTTCGTCCGCTGGTGATCGATGCGTTCGATCCGGATTTCCTGCGTGCGCAAGGCAAATGGAGCGCGCCGATCGTGCACGG
The DNA here is from genome assembly GCF_030053335.1 of Pantoea sp. EABMAA-21. Lineage (NCBI taxonomy): Bacteria > Pseudomonadati > Pseudomonadota > Gammaproteobacteria > Enterobacterales > Erwiniaceae > Pantoea > Pantoea sp. EABMAA-21. The sequence goes on along the minus strand of NZ_JASGBX010000005.1, from coordinate 138,998 downwards.
CATTTTCCTGATGCTGGTGGTGCTCAATCTGGTTGCGGGTTTTCAGGTGCTCGGCACGTTGATGTCGGTGGGATTGATGATGTTACCGGCCACCAGCGCGCGTTTCTGGAGTCGCCATCTCGCCTGCATGCTCGGCATCGCCATGCTGCTGGCGATGATCGCCGCGCTGGTAGGTTTAATTCTTTCCTGGCACTTCTCACTGCCAGCCGGACCTGCGGTGGTGCTGAGTGCGGCCGTACTGTTTTTGCTTTCTGTTTTAACAGGACCGTGTGGCGGCCTGCTGCGCCGTCGATAACTATACAATTAGGGGATACGAATGAAGAAGTTACCGTTGAGTCTGGCGATTGGCGCCATGTTGATTAGCCCACTGACCATGGCGAAAACCGTGGAAGTGGTAGCGAGTTTCACCGTGCTGGCGGATATCGTTAAGCAGGTGGGCGGCGATCACGTTAACGTGAAGTCGCTGGTGCAGCCTAACGGCGATCCTCATACCTTCGAACCAACGCCACAGGATAGCCAGGCATTGGCTAAAGCCAATGTGGTATTTGTGAGTGGTTTGGGGATGGAAGGGTGGATGGATCGCCTGATCAGCGCCTCCGGTTATAAAGGCACGATTGTGGTCGCCTCCAACGGCGTCAACACACGCAAAATGGAAGAAGACGGCAAAACCGTGACTGACCCACACGCGTGGAATAGCATGCACAATGGCGTGATTTATGCCACCAACGTGATGAATGCGCTGATTAAAGCCGACCCGCAAGATGCGGCGGATATCCGCAAGAGCGGTGAAAGCTACATTCAGCAGTTGGAAAAACTGGATAGCTGGGCAAAAACGGAGTTTGCTGCAGTGCCGAAAAGCAAGCGTAAAGTGCTGACCAGCCATGATGCCTTTGGTTACTTTGGCCAGCGTTACGGTGTGAGTTTCCTTGCGCCAGTCGGTTTCTCCACGGAAGCCGAAGCCAGTGCCAGCGATGTGGCATCGATTATCAAGCAGCTGAAGGCTGAGCACATCAAGACTTACTTCATGGAGAATCAGACCGATCCGCGTTTGGTGAAACAGATTGCCAGCGAAACTGGCGCACAGCCAGGTGGTGAACTCTATCCTGAAGCGTTGTCCGAGGCGAACGGTCCTGCTGCGACCTATGTTGCTGCCTTCAAGCACAACGTCGATATCATGTTGCAGAGCATGAAGTAAAAAAAAGGCCGGGGAGCATCCCGGCCAATTATCACGACACTTTCCTACCTTTTCTTTTTTCTTCCCTGAACCGCCTTAAAGCGCGGATTTGTTTTGCAGATCACGTAAATGCGACCTTTACGACGCACGACTTTGCAATCCTTGTGACGGGTCTTGGCAGACCGTAATGAACTTAAAACCTGCATGCGTTAACTCCTGATTAATTGCCGCGCGTCAGGAAGCTGCCGAAACGCTTGTTGAAGCGTGCGGCGCTGCCTTCTTTGGTGAGATCTTTTTGCTTGCCGGTGTAGTGGACGTGGGATTTAGACGAGACATCCAGCGTCACGTACGGCAGCACTTCGCCTTCGAACTCAATGGTGCGTTCGGTTTTAATGGTGGAACCGATTTTGAAATACTCATCGACAGAGGTGTCGTGGAACACCACGGGACGGTAATGAGGATGGATATTGGCTTTCATAACTGCACTCTCATGTAATGTTATAATATAACAATAGTATGAACCTGCAGAGAATTGATTGCAACCGCGATCGCAGTAAGGGTATTGAACGGTCGGGTGAAGGGCGGTGTTCAGGCAATAAAAAAGGCCGCTTGCGCGGCCTTTTCAACAGGTGACAACTTAGTGTTTGTGCTCGACCGGATGGCCTTGCTCAATCTCCGCTTTGTTTTTACCAAAGCGGCGACGTACCACCACGAAGAACACCGGTACGAAGAAGATTGCCAACGCGGTTGCGGTTACCATGCCGCCCATTACGCCAGTACCCACGGCGTTCTGTGCGCCGGAACCAGCACCGGTACTGATGGCCAGCGGCAGAACACCGAGGATAAAGGCCAGTGAGGTCATCAGAATTGGACGCAGACGCATACGTGCTGCTTCCAGAGTTGATTCCACCAAACCTTTCCCTTCCTTCTCCATCAAATCCTTGGCGAATTCAACGATTAGGATGGCGTTCTTCGCCGACAAGCCAATGGTTGTCAGCAGCCCCACCACGAAGTAGACGTCGTTACTGAGTCCGCGCAGGGTGGTGAAGATCAATGCACCGACCACACCCAGCGGCACCACCAGCATAACGGAGAACGGAATCGACCAGCTCTCATACAATGCCGCCAGACACAGGAACACCACAATCAGCGAGATGGCGTACAGGGCAGGGGCCTGGTTACCGGACAGACGTTCCTGGTAAGACATACCGGTCCAGTCATAGCCGATACCCGCAGGCAGTTTGCCCGCCAGCTCTTCCATCAGGTTCATGGCATCGCCGGAGCTCTTGCCTGGTGCAGCCTGACCCAGAATCTCCATTGATGGTAAGCCGTTGTAACGTTCCAGACGTGGTGAACCGTACTGCCACTTCGCCGAAGAGAAGGCTGAGAACGGAACCATAGTGCCGGAGCTGTTACGCACAAACCATTTGCTGATGTCATCTGGCAACATACGCGAGTCAGCCTGGCCCATGACGTACACTTTCTTCACACGACCACGGTCGATGAAGTCATTGACGTACGAACCACCCCAGCCCGCGCCCAGCGTGGTGTTGATGTCAGACAGCGACACACCCAACGCCTGCGCTTTTTCCTGATCGATGATCAGTTTGTACTGTGGCGTATCTTCCATACCGTTTGGACGCACGCCCACCAGCGTATCCGGATGCTGGGCAATCATGCCAAACAGCTGGTTACGCGCGGCGGTTAACTTCTCGTGACCCAGGTTACCCTGGTCCGTCAGCATGAAGTCGAAGCCGGTGGCGTTACCCAGCTCGATAATCGCTGGCAGGTTGAACGGGAAGACCATCGCATCTTTGATCTGACCCAACGCCTGCATGGCGCGTCCGGCAATCGCTGGCACTTTCAGGCTGGCATCGCCACGCTCATCCCACGGTTTCAGGCTGACGAAGGCAATACCGGTGTTCTGACCACGACCCGCAAAGCCAAAGCCGTTAACGGTAAATACCGAGTTAACGCTGTCTTTCTCTTTGTTCAGGAAGTAATCGGTCACCTGATCCAGCACTTTCTGCGTACGTTCCTGGGTTGCACCGGCTGGCAACTGCGCCTGCGCCAGTAACAGACCCTGATCCTCTTCCGGCAGGAAGGAGGTAGGCAGTTTCAGGAACAGATACGCCATGCCGACCACGATCACCAGGTAGATCACCAGATAACGACCGGTGCTACGCACGATGTGACCTACGCTATCGACGTAGTGGTTGGTGCTCTTGTCGAACAGGCGGTTGAACCAGCCGAAGAAGCCAGTGGTTTTACCGTGATCGCCTTTCTTGATCGGTTTCAGCATGGTGGCACAGAGTGCCGGCGTCAGAATCAACGCCACCAGTACTGACAGTGCCATTGCGGAAACGATGGTGATCGAGAACTGACGATAAATAACCCCGGTAGAGCCACCGAAGAAGGCCATCGGGATGAATACTGCGGACAGCACCAGGGCAATACCCACCAGCGCACCCTGAATCTGCTCCATCGAACGTTTCGTCGCTTCTTTCGGCGGTAAACCTTCTTCCGCCATCACACGCTCAACGTTCTCTACCACCACGATGGCGTCATCCACCAACAGGCCGATGGCGAGTACCATCCCGAACATCGTCAGAGTGTTTATCGAGTAACCAAAGGCACTGATAATCGCAAACGTACCCAACAGCACCACCGGCACCGCAATGGTCGGAATCAGCGTGGCGCGGAAGTTCTGCAGGAACAGGTACATCACCAGGAACACCAGCACGATCGCTTCAAACAGCGTTTTCACCACTTCGAAGATCGAGATCTTCACGAACGGCGTGGTGTCGTACGGGTAAACGGTTTTCATGCCAGCCGGGAAGAACGGCTGCAGTTTGGCCAGCTCATCTTTCACCGCTTTGGCGGTATCCAATGCATTCGCACCGGTTGCCAGTTTCACACCGATACCCGAAGCCGGTTTGCCGTTGTAGCGGGCGATGATCTCGTAGTTTTCACCACCGAGTTCAATCTTCGCCACGTCACGCAAGCGCACCTGTGAGCCATCCTGGTTCACTTTCAGCATGATGTTGCCGAACTCTTCAGTATTGGTCAGACGGGTCTGCGCAATGATCGAGGCGTTCAACTGCTGGCCAGGCACGGGCGGTGTACCCCCTAACTGACCGGCGGCGACCTGGGTGTTCTGGGTGCCCAACGCACTGATGACATCGACCGGCGTCAGCTGGTAGTTGTTCAGTTTGTGCGGGTCGAGCCAGATGCGCATCGCGTACTGCGCACCAAACACCTGCGTATCACCGACGCCAGGCGTACGGCTGATCGGGTCTTTGATGTTTGAAGCAACATAGTCAGAGATATCATTCTGCGTCATGCTGCCGTCATCACTGACAAAGCCCGCTACCATCAGGAAGCTGCTGGAGGATTTTTTAACCTGAATACCTTGCTGCTGTACTTCCTGCGGCAGCAGTGGCATCGCCAGCTGCAGCTTGTTCTGTACCTGTACCTGCGCGATATCGGCGTTGGTACCGGACTGGAAGGTCAGCGTCAGGGTTAAAGTACCGGACGAGTCACTGCTCGAGGCCATATACATCAGGCCATCGATGCCGTTCATGTTTTGTTCGATAACCTGGGTTACCGAATCCTGCAGCGTTTTCGCATCAGCACCCGGGTAGGTTGCCTGGATTTCAACGGCCGGCGGCGCAACATTGGGATATTGCTCAATCGGCAAGCTGATAATTGCAAGAGTACCTGCCAGCATAATGATGATGGCAAGCACCCAGGCAAAAATGGGGCGATCGATAAAGAACTTAGCCATGTATCAGTGGCTCCTGTTTAGGACGATGATTTAGCAGACTGTGATTCCGGTGCTGCTTTGGCATCATCTTTGACTTCTTGTGGTGTCACCTGCGCACCTGGCTTGGCACGCTGAAGACCGACGGTGATCACGCGATCGCCTTCTTTCAGGCCATCCGTTACCAGCCATTTGTCACCAAATGCCTGATTAGCGGTGATATTACGGACTTCCACTTTATTATCTGCGCCCACCACCATCGCAGTTGCCTGACCGGTTGGGGTACGGGTTACGCCCTGTTGCGGTACCAGCAGTGCGGTTGGGTTGGTGCCTTCATCCAGACGCGCACGCACAAACATCCCTGGCAGCAGGCGATGGTCCGGGTTCGGGAAGATGGCGCGCAGCGTGATGGAGCCGGTGGTTTCATCCACGGTCACATCAGAGAATTCCAATGTGCCTGTCTGCGTGTATGCGTTACCGTTTTGCATCAAGAGCGTGACGTTGGCTTTGCCGTCATTCTGTTTCAGCTGACCGGATTCCAGTTCTGCGCGCAAACGCAGGAAATCATCACTGGATTGGGTCACATCGACATACATTGGATCGAGCTGCTGCACGGTTGCCAGCGCAGTGGTTTGACCGCTGGAAACCAGAGCGCCCTCAGTGACTGACGATTTACCAATGCGACCGCTGATCGGCGACGTCACTTTGGTGTAAGCCAGATTGATGCGGGCGGTTTCCACATTGGCCTGGGCTGCCTGAACGGCTGCAGCCGTCTGTGCAGCGGTGGCCGCCGCGGTGTCATAGTCCTGCTGACTGATGTACTTAGTACCCAGCAGCGGCTTATAACGTTTGATGGTTAACTGCGCGACGTGTGCATTGGCTTGCGCCTGTGCTAAATCGCCTTTGGCGCTGTCATAAGCCGCCTGGTAAGTTGCCGGATCGATCTGATACAGGGACACGCCTGCTTTGATATCCGTTCCTTCCTCAAAATTACGCTTCAGAATAATGCCTGACACCTGAGGGCGTACTTCTGCCACGCGGAATGCCGAAGTACGTCCTGGCAGTTCGGTGGTAATTTTCAAAGGCTCGTTTTTTAACGTCACAACACCCACTTCTGGGGGCTGCTGCTGGGCGGCTTGCTGGGATTTATTATCATCACATCCTGTTAACACAAAGCTGCCTGAAAGCATCAGGACGGCCGCCAGAGGCGCTAATCCTCTGTTTTTATTCATAAATAAACCTCTAGTGTCCGATATCAAATGATCAATGGATCACAAACCGATAAACCCATTGCTGCGTTAAAACACGGGTCGTGCTATGGTACATACATTCACAAATGTATGTAAACTTGCCAGTTTGTAAAAAAAGTCCTCTATGGCACGAAAAACCAAAGCGCAAGCACTTGAAACGCGGAACCAAATTCTGGATGCCGCTTTAGCACACTTCTCTGAACACGGTGTGGCTGCCACATCCCTGGCAGATATCGCAACAGCGGCCGGCGTCACGCGCGGTGCTATCTACTGGCATTTCAAAAATAAAGCCGATGTTCTGCATGAAATCTGGCTTCGGTGTGACGCTGGGCTTGACGATGTGGAACTTGAGTATCAGACAAAATACCCGGACGATCCACTTTCTGTTATCCGTTCTATGTTGATCTATATCCTTGACGCCACAGCAAAGGATCCACAAAGACGCGCATTAATGGAGATTATCTTCCATAAATGTGAATTCGTTGGCGAAATGTCGACATTACAGGATATGCGTCAAAGTTTACTGCTTGAGTGTTACGACCGAATTGAATTGGTGCTACGTGAGTGTATCGAAGTGGGCCAGTTGCCTGCGGGATTGAACACGTTGCAATCGGCGCGTCTGATGTGCGGTTATATCAACGGTATGATGGAAAACTGGCTGTTTAACCCGCAGGCGTTTGATCTGGCGGCAGATGCGCCGCAGTTGGTGGATGCCTTTATTGATATGCTGCGGCTCAGTCCCACTCTCTCTTCGGCGCGTTAATTAACGCCCTCTGCCGCCTGTTTCTGCTGATAATCGCGTTGGACAATCGCCAGCGCGGCTAACACGGTTGCGGTAGGCACCTGGTTCTCTTCCAGCAGTTGTATCAAATCCACTGCCAGTTTGATCTCATCGGATGCAGTTTCCAGTGACATGATCTCTCCTTGTTAAATACGTAATTTTGCCGCCACCAGCAGCATCAAAATGGAACCCAGCAGTGCCACCCCAAAGCCAGCGGGGTGCAACGTCGCTAAATCACCCGTTGTAAAATAAGTCGCGATGTAACCCCCAATTAACGCACCAATCACGGCCAGCACCAGCGTCGGAACAAACCCACCCGGCCGACCGGGAAAAACCATGCGCTTGATGCAGCCAGCCACCACGCCAATCGCTATCCACATAATTAGGGTCATGATTTTCCTCCTTCATTCATAGGGGGAGTATATATCCTAAATAATTTCAGGTGCAGGCAAGTGGCAAAGGAATGAACCCGCAAGCGCTTACTCAGGTAAGAGATGGGGGGAATGAGCGTAGCCAACACACCTGCCGTGTGAAGTATGACGGGTATAGAGGAAAGTGGGCGGTGATTACCGTGCCGGGCCTGACATTTCCAGTTTGTGCATCGCATGGCGACAGCGTGCCAGCCGCTCGTGCAGCACTTCGATATCGCGGATCAACTGCTGCTGCACGCTGAGGGTTTCGGTGCGCGCCAGATGTTGCTCACGTTGTTCGATCATTGCCAGCAGGCGCGTTTCATAGCCCTGATACTCTTCGCGCTTCGACTGGCGCGGATCAACGCGAGGACGCTCACGCGGGGTGCGCAGTTGCTGGCTCTGGCATTCGCGTTGCAGGGCGGCAATCTGGTCCAGCACTTTCTCCGCCAGCCACTGGCGGCGCATCACATCAGTATCGGCTGCGCCAAGCTGGGTTAAATTTTGCTCCAGCTCAGCGAGATAATCAGCGAGCCGCGTGCCTTTGCAATGGAACAGTTGGGCGTCAAAACGGGGCTGTCGGCAGGCACCATCGCGTTGCTGCGCGATTTGCTGTCGTAGCTGATCGACAATGGCGAGCAGACGTTGATGTGCGGGCGGTTGGGGCATCACTCTGATTCCGACTGTGTTAACGTAGCGCAGTTCCGATTTTATCAGGCATCAGGCATGCAACGAATTTTTCTTCTGTGTCTTGGCTGGCTGGCGATTGTGCTGGGCACGCTGGGCATTGTATTACCTTTGTTACCGACCACGCCATTTGTGTTGCTGGCCGCCTGGTGCTTTGCCCGTTCGTCACCGCGTTTTCACCACTGGCTGCTGTGGCGCTCGCCGTTTGGTCGCTACATCCGCCACTGGCAACAGCATCGCGCCATGCCGCCCGGCGCCAAAGGCCGCGCCATGTTGCTGATTGTCATCACCTTTGCCGCTTCTATTTATCTGGTTAACATGCTGTGGGTGCGGATTATGCTGGGCATCATGTTGTGCGCGCTGCTTTTGTTTATGTGGCGTATCCCGGTAGTGGCAGAAAATGCTGACAGCGGCGATTAAGTGCGGCAGGGTTGCATTTAGACAGGTATTTGCATAGATTTGGGCATCTTCGTGCGTGGCTTCCCTTTTTAAACGTCTTCGCTTAACCCGGTTTCCGGGTATTGGCGCTGTCGGATGCTGCGCGTATTAGATATTTTTCCAGGCGTAACACTTATGACCGCAACTGCTCAGCAGCTTGAACTCATCAAAAACAGCATCAAAAGCATCCCTGACTACCCTAAGCCGGGCATCCTGTTCCGTGACGTCACCAGTTTGATGGAAGATCCGCAGGCCTATGCCGCGTCGATTGCCATTCTGGTTGAACGCTATCGTAACAAAGGTATCACCAAAGTGGTGGGCACCGAAGCACGTGGCTTCCTGTTTGGTGCACCGGTGGCACTGGGTCTGGGTGTCGGTTTTGTGCCGGTGCGTAAGCCGGGCAAGCTGCCGCGTGAAACCTACAGCGAGAGCTATGAGCTGGAGTACGGTTCTGATGCGCTGGAGCTGCACAAAGATGCCATTAAGCCAGGTGATGTGGTGCTGGTGGTGGACGATCTGCTGGCCACCGGCGGTACGCTGGAAGCCACAGTGAAACTGATCCGCCGTGCCGGTGGCGAAGTGAAAGATGCTGCGTTCGTGATCAACCTGTTTGATCTGAGCGGTGAAGCGCGCCTTAACGCGATCGGCATTGATTGCTACAGCCTCGTGAATTTCCCCGGCCATTAAGGCCCTGTGCGCCGCTGGCCTTGGCCATCGCGGCGCATTTCATTGCGCGTTCCTGCCGTCGTACCTTTGTATCAATGTCTGATAAATCGTACCGCTCAAGCGGATGCGCAATGAAATTCAGCGCCTGCAGCGCGGGTATAGGCATATCCTGTTGTGGCTGTTAGACTACTGCCCATATAAACAAGGGTTGCGAAGCTGCATTTTTCCTCTTTGTCTTGTGGCGGAACCCGGTTCACTTAGCCGCACCGCTGTGCCAACTCAATAAATTCCAGTGATTGAATCCACATGAGCTATCAGGTACTTGCGCGAAAATGGCGTCCCCAGGCTTTCGCTGACGTAGTCGGTCAGGAACATGTACTGACTGCGCTGGCCAACGGATTGTCACTGGGACGAATCCATCATGCTTATCTCTTCTCCGGTACACGCGGCGTGGGGAAAACCTCGATCGCCCGTTTGCTGGCGAAAGGTCTTAACTGCGAAACCGGTATCACCTCCACGCCATGTGGTCAGTGTGATAACTGCCGTGAAATCGAGCAGGGGCGCTTTGTCGATCTTATTGAGATCGATGCCGCGTCACGCACCAAAGTCGAAGACACGCGCGATTTGCTGGATAACGTGCAGTACGCCCCGGCGCGCGGTCGCTTCAAGGTTTATCTGATCGATGAAGTGCACATGCTCTCGCGTCACAGCTTTAATGCGCTGTTGAAAACGCTGGAAGAGCCGCCGTCGCACGTCAAATTCCTGCTGGCGACCACCGACCCGCAAAAATTGCCGGTCACTATTCTGTCGCGTTGCCTGCAGTTCCATCTTAAAGCGCTCGACGTCGAGCAAATTCAGCAGCAGTTAGTGCATATATTGCAGCAGGAGCAGATTGCCGCCGAGCCGCGTGCACTGCATCTGCTGGCGCGTGCCGCTGATGGCAGTATGCGTGATGCCCTGAGTCTCACCGATCAGGCGATTGCCATGGGGCAGGGCAGCGTGACGCGTGAAACCGTGGCGCAAATGCTGGGCACGCTGGATGACGAACAGCCGCTGGCGCTGATTGAAGCGCTGGTGGAGGGCCAGGGTGAACAGGTGATGGCACTGCTGAATCAGGCGGCATCGCGTGGTGTCGAGTGGGAAGCGCTGCTGGTCGAGATGCTGCGATTGCTGCATCGTGTGGCGATGGTGCAACTGCTGCCGGCTTCACTTGGCGAGGATGATGTGAATCAGGCACAGCGCTTGCGCGATTTAGCGCGCGTCTTACCGCCCGCCGATGTGCAGCTCTACTACCAAACTTTGTTGATGGGACGTAAAGATCTGCCGCTGGCACCGGATCGTCGCCTCGGCGTCGAGATGACGCTGCTGCGCGCGCTGGCGTTCCATCCGCAGGCGACCATTGCCGAGCCGGTTGCGCGGCCCAGTCTGATCCCGCAGGCGGCACCGCAAGCGTCTGCTGCATCCGCAGGCGTTGCTGCGCCGGCCTCCTCCGCTCAGGTTACAGCTCCAGCTTCGTCAGCCAACACTGCCGCGTCAGCAACGCCAGCGGCTTCCGCTCACGCTGCCGGACCTGCAGCCACTTCTTCGGCACCTCGCACCGCCTCTGCCGCGCAGCCGCAGATGGCGCCGCCAATGCAGGACGCGCCGCCGATGGCTGATGATTACGCCGATATGCAACCGGCGCCAGAACATATGTCCGACTCCACCAGCCAGCTGTTACAGGCGCGAACGCAGTTGCTGCGTCAGGGAGCCGGCAAAGCAAAAAAGAGTGAGCCGGCAGCGCGTCCCGCGCGGCCGGCGAACCCGGCGCTGGAACGTCTTGCCAGTGTCACCGAACGCGTGCAGCAGCGTGCGTCTGAACCCGCGGTAAAAACGCCCGCGAAGCCAGAAGCCTATCGCTGGAAAGCCCAGCAAACGGTCGAGGTAAAAGCGGAGCCCATCGCAACGCCAAAAGCCTTGCGTTCCGCTCTGGAGCATGAGAAAACGCCTGAGCTGGCGCTTCGTCTGGCCGAAGAAGCCCAGCAGCGCGATGCGTGGGCCGCCGAAATAGCCGCACTGACGTTGCCAAAACTGGTGCAGCAGGTGGCGTTAAACGCGTGGAAAGAGGTGGGCGAGAACGCCGTCACGCTGCATTTGCGCAGCAGTCAACGCCACCTGAATTCAGCGTCGGCAAAACAGGCGTTGACGGAAGCGCTCAGTCAGGCAGCCGGACAAACGGTTGAACTGACCATCGTTGAAGACGATAATCCTGCGGTGTTGACGCCACTGGAATGGCGTCAGGCCATTTATGAAGAGAAACTGGTGCAGGCGCGCCAGTCGATTGAAAGCGATACTCACATTCAGACATTGCGTCGATTCTTCGATGCCGATCTGGATGAAGAGAGTATTCGACCCGTTTGAACACCCGCTGTCGCAACGCGTTTGCGTACAGCCCCAGCAGAGAGAGAAGACTATGTTTGGTAAAGGCGGATTGGGCAACCTGATGAAACAGGCCCAGCAGATGCAAGACAAAATGGCCAAAGTTCAGGAAGAGATCGCCGCGCTGGAAGTGACCGGTGAATCAGGCGCTGGCCTGGTCAAAGTCACCATCAACGGTGCACACAACTGCCGTCGTGTTGAAGTTGATCCAAGCTTGCTGGAAGACGACAAAGACATGCTGGAAGATCTGATTGCTGCAGCCTTCAACGATGCAGCACGTCGCATTGATGAAACGCAGAAAGAGAAAATGGCCTCTGTGTCATCTGGTATGCAGCTGCCACCTGGCTTCAAGATGCCGTTCTGATGCAAACCAGTCCACTGCTTGAATCTTTGATGGAGTCGCTGCGTTGCCTGCCGGGCGTGGGCCCGAAATCGGCGCAGCGCATGGCTTTTCAGCTGTTACAGCGCGATCGTAGCGGTGGCATGCGTCTGGCGCAGGCATTGACCCGCGCGATGTCGGAAATCGGCCACTGTGCCGATTGCCGCACTTTCACCGAGCAGGAAATTTGCACCATCTGCGCCAATCCGCGTCGTCAACAAAACGGCCAGATTTGCGTGGTGGAGAGTCCTGCCGATATCCACGCCATTGAGCAAACCGGCCAGTTTGGTGGCCGTTACTTTGTGCTGATGGGCCACTTGTCACCGCTGGATGGTATCGGTCCGCAAGATATCGGTCTGGATCGGTTAGAGCAGCGCCTGGAGCGTGAAACGCTGACCGAAGTGATCCTCGCCACCAACCCAACGGTGGAAGGTGAAGCCACGGCCAATTACATCGCTGAGCTGTGCGGGCAATATGGCGTTGATGCCAGCCGCATTGCACACGGTGTGCCGGTCGGTGGTGAGCTGGAAATGGTCGATGGCACCACGCTGTCGCACTCGCTCGCTGGACGCCACAAGTTTAAATTCTAATCACTTGCCGATGTCTTCACCGACATCGGCTTGAAATTCCCATCATCATCCCCATTTCTCTCTCAACCTATGATCAACCCCGATTTAGTTGAGGTAGCAATGACCATGAAAGGACAAGAGACGCGTGGCTTCCAGTCAGAGGTAAAACAACTTCTGCACCTGATGATACACTCCCTCTATTCAAACAAAGAGATTTTCCTGCGTGAACTGATCTCCAACGCTTCGGATGCCGCCGACAAACTGCGCTTCCGCGCCCTGTCCACGCCGGATCTGTATGAAGGCGATGGCGACCTGCGCGTGCGTATCTCGGTCGATAAGGATAATCGTACGCTGACCTTGAGCGATAACGGTATCGGTATGCGCCGTGATGAGGTGATTGAGAACCTCGGTACCATCGCGAAGTCCGGCACCAAATCCTTCCTTGAATCCATGGGCTCAGACCAGGCGAAAGACAGTCAGCTGATCGGTCAGTTTGGCGTGGGCTTCTACTCGGCGTTTATCGTTGCAGATAAAGTCACCGTGCGTACTCGTGCTGCGGGCGCGAAAGCCGATGAAGCCGTGTTCTGGGAATCGGCGGGCGAGGGTGAGTACACTCTGGCAGAAATTGAGAAAGCCGATCGCGGTACCGAAATCACGCTGCACTTCCGCGAAGGCGAGGATGATTTCCTCGATGCGTGGCGCGTACGCAACGTGATCAGCAAATACTCCGATCACATTGCGCTGCCGGTTGAGATTGAGACCAAAGACGAAGAGAACGACACCACCACCTGGGAGAAGATCAACAAAGCCCAAGCGCTGTGGACGCGCAACAAGTCTGAAATCAGCGATGAAGAGTACAACGAGTTCTATAAACACATCGCCCATGATTACAGCGATCCGGCGATCTGGAGCCACAACCGTGTGGAAGGCAAGCAGGAGTACACCAGCCTGCTGTACATCCCGCAGCGTGCGCCATTCGACATGTTTAACCGCGACAGCAAACACGGCCTGAAGCTGTATGTGCAGCGCGTGTTCATCATGGACGATGCCGAGCAGTTCATGCCGAACTACCTGCGCTTTGTGCGTGGCCTGATCGATTCCAACGATCTGCCGCTGAACGTTTCGCGTGAAATCCTGCAGGACAGCCGTGTCACCCAGAGCCTGCGTGCCGCGCTGACCAAGCGTAGCCTGCAGATGCTGGAAAAACTGGCTAAAGACGACGCCGAAAAATACCAGCAGTTCTGGAAAGAGTTTGGTCTGGTCCTGAAAGAAGGCCCCGCCGAAGACAACACCAATCAGCAGGCGATTGCTAAACTGCTGCGCTTTGCCACCACGCAGAGTGAAGGCGCTGAGCAGACCATTTCGCTGGACGATTACCTGAGCCGCATGGTGGAAGGGCAGGATAAGATTTACTACATCACTGCTGACAGCTATGCCGCCGCGAAGAGCAGCCCGCATCTGGAACTGTTCCGAAAAAAAGGTATCGAGGTGCTGCTGCTGTCCGATCGTATCGACGAGTGGATGATGAGCTACCTGACCGAGTTCGACGGTAAAACCTTCCAGTCAGTGAGCAAAGCGGATGAGTCGCTGAGCAAACTGGCCGATGAAGAGACCGAAGAGCAGAAGGAAGCGGAAAAAGCGCTGGAGCCGTTTGTTGAGCGCGTGAAAACGCTGCTGGGCGAGCGTGTGAAAGAGGTGCGTCTGACCCATCGTCTGACCGACACCCCGGCGATTGTCACCACCGACGCCAACGAAATGACCACCCAGATGGCGAAGCTGTTTGCTGCTGCCGGTCAGGAAGTGCCGGATGTGAAGTATATCTTCGAAATCAACCCGGAGCATACGCTGGTGAAACGCGTGGCGGATACCCATGACGAAGCGCATTTTGCTGAATGGGTTGAGCTGCTGCTGGATCAGGCGCTGCTGGCTGAGCGCGGCACGCTGGACGATCCTAACCAGTTTATCCGTCGTATGAACCAACTGCTGACGGCGTAAGCCATTCAGCGCCCGCGCCGGTTGGCATCAATACCGGCGGCAGGGTTGGCAAGAGACAAAAAAGGTCGGCATTGAATGCCGACCTTTCTTTTAATGCAGCGCCTGATCGCGCAGCCAATCCCGGAACAACGTTATCTCCGCATCATGCTGACGTGACATTTTCGTCATCATCCAGGTGGCGCGGTCCACACGCACAAATCCCAATGGGGCGATAAGCGTACCGTCGCTCAACTCCTGCCTGACCAGTAAGCGCGGGGCCATGATCACCCCTAAGCCATTTCTCGCCGCCTGAATGCCCAGAGTGAGATTATCGAAATGCTTACCGACCCAATAATTGCCACGCGCACCGCTGGTTTTCGCCCACTCGGCCCAGGCGTGCAGCCGTGTATCGGCATGCAGCAGCGGCAGTGTGGCTAAATCCTGCTCATTGTGAAAACGTGCCGCGTATTGAGGCGCGCACAGCGGGCCGATGTAGTCATCGCTGATCAGCGTAGCATCAATATCCTCATCCGGTGACTGCTCATAGCTAAGGATCAGCACATCGGTGTGTTCACTGCGCAGCTGATCGATCTCCACCAGCGGCTGAAACTGCACTTCAATATCGGGATAGCGTTGATAAAAACTGCTAATACGTGGAATCAGCCATTGCGAGAGAAAACTGGGCGCGCAAGAGACGCTGAGGTGATGACGCATGCCGGTGCGAATGCTTTCGCAGGTGGTGGAGAGTTCGCTAAACGCCTTCTGACAACTCACCAGCAAGCGCTCGCCGTGTGAGGTTAATTTGACGCGCCCATTGGTACGGACGAATAAGGGCTTTCCCATCCAGCTTTCCAGCTGTCGAATCTGATGGCTAATGGCGCTGTGTGTCACATGAAGACGCTCGGCCGCCACGCTAAAACTGCTGTGCAGTGCTGCCTGATGAAAATAGTGCAGTGCACGTAACGACGGAAGCGCGGTCATACTCATCCCCTGTGTAAAAACCTAACAGGGATTGTCAGTTTATATCATTTTAATGTCCAGCCGCATTGGCCTAACCTTTCCCCCAGATTATGGCGGGTTGACGGATGGCGTTGTCTGTGTTTAACGCGGCTAATGTTCCCCCTCAATCTGCGACACACACAGCATCTTTATAATTAGAGAAATCTCACGCGATGGATCACCAATATGCTTCTGCCAGGGCGGCGGCAGCGCGCGATCGACTTCGCGGCTTGCTTTCACGTCACTATCGGCTGGAAAATTACGACCTCTTCTTTGCACCTTCTTTGCATATTTCGCGGGTGCTGCTCTCACAACTGTTTTTACGTCAGGAACAGGCGCGCAATCAAACGCGTTACGCTTCGCAATATCCGGTCAGTGAACTGAGTGTGTTACCCGCAGTGCCGATGATGGCTGGTAACATTGCGCTGGTGGAGCATGTCGACATGCTGCAGGGTCGGGTGCGTCCGCTGGCGGAGTGTCAAAGTCAGGGCGTGACCGACGCCTCGGAATCCTTTGCCACCTTGTTGCATAAACGATTAATCAGCGATGCGCGATTGTTTGTGGCGCGGCTCGATCGTCATGCGGCGTTAAGCAGTGACCTGGTGTTAATTGCATTGAAAACCTGCGATTTCAGCACGCTGGTGCGCAGCGAATTGCGGTTATTTGAGCAGGGACTGGCCTTTGGCTCGTCACTGGATCAAACCCTTGAAATGATGGAAAAGAGCGACTGGCGGCCGTTTAATATCGCTAGCGTGGATAATATTACGCTTGAGGCCCCGGTTCAGCTGCAATCGATTCAGCAGCACGGCTTACCGTTCGCCCTGTTCCCCATGCCGGTCAGTCTTACCTTGCCCGACTTACCGCAGGATATGCATCTGCTTCCCGCTCCTCACCGATTGCGCCTGCATGCCAACGTGCGCGGCGGTGTGAACAAAAATCAAAACGTCACGCCGATCCTGAAGAGACGTCTGAAAGACGTGTTAAGCGTTAGCCTTGATTCTTAAAAACGGGCACTCTGCTGGTGTTTTGCGCTAAAGCAAGTCAAAGTAAAGCTTTCACCGGAAGCGCGCCCGTTTCCTTGTGGTGCGCGGGTCATAATGGTATGTTCTTGGCCTTCTCAGATTGATCAATGCGATTCGCAAGGGGAATTACGCAATGCGTATTATTCTGCTCGGGGCACCGGGCGCAGGTAAAGGCACTCAGGCTCAATTCATCATGGAGAAATACGGTATTCCGCAAATCTCCACCGGTGACATGTTGCGTGCGGCAGTTAAAGCAGGCACCGAACTGGGCCAACAGGCGAAAGCCATCATGGATGCCGGTAAACTGGTGACAGACGAGCTGGTGATTGCGCTGGTTAAAGAGCGTATCGCGCAGGAAGACTGCAAAAACGGTTTCCTGCTCGATGGCTTCCCACGCACTATCCCACAAGCTGATGCCATGAAAGACGCGGGCATCAATGTGGACTTCGTGCTGGAGTTTGCCGTACCGGACGAACTGATTGTGGATCGTATTGTTGGTCGTCGCGTGCATGCGCCGTCTGGCCGCGTGTATCACGTCACCTATAATCCTCCAAAAGTGGAAGGCAAAGATGACGTGACCGGCGAAGAGCTGACCACGCGTAAAGACGACCAGGAAGAAACCGTGCGTAAGCGTCTGGTGGAATACCATCAGCTGACTGCACCGCTGATTGCTTACTACAGCAAAGAAGCGGAAACCGGCAACACTCAGTATCACAAGATCGACGGCACCCGTAAGGTGGCTGAAGTGAGCACGCAGCTGGCCGGTATTCTCGGTTAATGCGGATCAGGGGCCGGTTGTCCGGCCCTTTTGCAGCAATTGCTTTCCCCTCCCACGATTTCCGCTACAATTTCCCCCTGATTTTGATCCATTCGTTTTGACATCAAGGAAATACCAATGAGGCAAGAAAAGCCTGGGGTTTTGCTGGTCAATTTAGGCACACCTGATGCGCCTACAACACCTGCCGTTAAGCGCTATCTGAAACAGTTCCTTGGCGATCCGCGCGTGGTGGATACACCGCGTTGGTTATGGTGGCCGATTCTCAATTTCGCCATTTTGCCGTTCCGTTCGCCGCGCGTGTCGAAACTGTACGCCTCGGTGTGGATGAAAGAAGGCTCTCCGCTGATGGTGTTCAGCAAGCAGCAGCGCGATGCGCTGGCGCAGCGCGTGGATATGCCGGTTGAGCTGGGCATGAGCTACGGCCAGCCAAGCCTCGACGGGGCGGTACAGCGTTTGCTGGACCAGGGTGTCACCAAACTGATTGTGTTGCCGCTCTATCCGCAATTCTCGTGCTCGACGGTGGCTGCCGTTTGGGACGGATTATCCGCCAGCTTTAAACCGCTGCGCTCCCTGCCTGAAGTGGCTTTCATTCGCGATTATGCCGAGCATCCTGCCTATATCGCAGCACTGAAGGCTTCGGTTGAGCGTTCGTTTGCGCAGCATGGCGAACCGGACCTGCTGGTGCTGTCGTATCACGGCATCCCACAGCGCTTTGCCGACGAAGGTGATGATTATCCGCAGCGCTGCAAAGACACTACCGAGGGGCTGGCTGCCGCGTTGGGCATCGCGCCGCACAAAATCATGATGACCTTCCAGTCACGCTTTGGTCGCGAGCCATGGTTGACACCGTACACCGACGAAACCATGCAAGGTTTACCGGCCAAGGGCATCAAACATGTGCAGGTGATGAGTCCCGGCTTCTCCGCAGACTGCCTGGAAACCCTGGAAGAGATCAGCGAGCAGAACTGTGAGTTCTTCCTGCACGCCGGTGGCGAGAAGTTCGAATACATTCCCGCGCTCAACGCCGATGACGAGCACATCGAGATGATGGTTCAGCTGGTCAACGCACGCCGATAAAGTGCTGGCAGAGAGTGTGATATCATTCTCTGTCAGATTTCCCTTACGGCAGCCACGATGAAATTTCCCGGCAAACGCAAATCCAAACACTATTTCCCCGTTAACGCGCGCGATCCGCTGCTGCAAGCCACACCTCAAGAGCAGGAAGAGGGCAGTTGGGTGGTGGGTATCGACCAGACGCTGGTGGATATTGAAGCCAAAGTTGATGATGACTTTCTGCAACGCTACGGGCTGAGCGCCGGCCACTCGCTGGTGATCGAAGATGCTACCGCAGAAGCTTTGTATGACGAGCTAATGCGCGATGCGCTGATCAGCCATCAATTTGCCGGCGGCACCATCGGTAATACGCTGCACAACTATTCCGTGCTGGCCGATGACCGTTCCGTATTGCTCGGCGTGATGTGCAACAACATCCAGATTGGCGGCTACGCTTATCGCTATCTGTGCAACACCTCCAGCCGTATGGATCTCAACTTCCTGCAGGGCGTGGATGGCGCGATTGGCCGCTGCTTCATTCTGATTGGTGAGCAGGGCGAACGCACCTTTGCCATCAGCCCGGGTTTAATGAACCAACTGCAGGCGGACAGCATTCCGGAAGAGGTGATTGCCGGGGCGTCGGCGCTGGTGCTGACTTCCTATCTGGTGCGCTGCCAGCCGGGTGAACCGATGCCAGCGGCCACGCTGCGTGCCATCGACTACGCGAAAAAACATAACGTGCCGGTGGTGCTGACGCTGGGAACCAAATACGTGATTCAGGACGATCCGCAGTTCTGGCGCGATTTCCTGCGCGATAATGTGTCGATCGTGGCGATGAACGAAGAAGAGGCGCTGGCGCTGACGGGTGAGCAGGATCCGCTGCTGGCGTCGAATATTGCGCTGGACTGGGTGGATCTGGTGCTGTGCACTGCTGGCCCTACCGGTTTGTATATGGCTGGCTTCACCGAAGATGAATTCAAGCGCAAAACCAATCATCCGCTGCTGCCGGGCTCAATTGCCGAGTTCAACCAATATGAGTTCAGCCGCGCTATGCGTCATCAGGATTGCCAGCAGCCGCTGCGCATCTTCTCGCACATCGCGCCTTATATGGGCGGCCCTGAGAAGATCATGAACACCAACGGCGCGGGCGATGGTGCTCTGGCCGCGCTGCTGCACGACATCACTGCCAATAATTTCCACCGCCAGAAAGTGCCGAACTCCAGTAAACACGCACGCGGTTATCTCACCTATTCGTCGCTGGCGCAGGTGTGTAAGTATGCCAACCGGGTGAGTTATCAGGTGCTGAATCAGCATTCACCGCGTCTGATGCGCGGGCTGCCTGAGCGGGAAGACAGTTTAGAAGAGTCGTACTGGGACAGGTAACAGTGAACCCGTAACGGCGCGATTTATCGCGCGTTTGTTGGCAGCGGTGCTGCTTGAATTGCGCGATTAATCCCGCCGCTACGGTGTCTGTTGAATAGCGGCGCTACGGTATCAGTTGAATTATGGCGCTACGGTGTCTGTTATATCGGGCACTCCCGCACAATCGGGTTCTGCGCAATCTCTTCCTGCAGCACGTTCAACATGCTGTTGGCGATCTCACGCTCGCCCATCACCACGCGATTGGCACCGCGTTCCATGATGTAATTCACTTCATCGTCGTAATGCGCGCGGGCAATAATTTCGATATCCGGACGCTTCTCACGCGCGGCGGTGACAATTTCCCCGGCTTCGTAACCGTTTGGAATGGTCAGCAGCAGCCAGCGTGCACAGTCGAGTCGGGCTAACTCCATGGTATCGACGCGAGCCGCATTGCCCAGCACCGCCTTGATCCCTTGCTCACGCAGCGCTTCAACGCGCGGACGGGAATTTTCCACCACTACCAGCGGCACATCGGCTTCCATCAGCTGCTGGCCCAGCAAGCTGCCAACGCGGCCATAACCCACAATGACCGCGTGATTACAGATATCCAGCGGAATCTGCTTCTCTTCTTCAATCGCCTCTTCCAGCGTCTGCTCTTCGATGGTTTCAGTCTTATCGAGGTAGCGCTCCAGAAGGGTAAACAGAATCGGGTTGAGCATAATCGAGAGGATCGCAGCCGCCAGCACCAGATTGCGTCCTTCATCACTCAACATGCCGAGTGAAATACCTAATCCGGCAAGGATAAAAGCAAATTCCCCAATCTGCGCCAGACTCACTGAAATGGTCATGGCGGTGCGGCGCGAGTGGCCGAGCAGCGTCACCAGCAGCCAGGCGGCGATGGATTTCCCGAGCACGATGATCGCCAGCGCGCCCAGCACCGCCAGCGGCTGCTCGATCAAAATCATCGGGTCAAACAACATACCGACCGAGACAAAGAACAGCACCGCAAACGCATCGCGCAGTGGCAGGGTATCGTGCGCGGCACGGTGGCTGAGTTCGGATTCGTTAAGCACCATACCGGCAAAGAAGGCGCCGAGGGCGAAGGAGACATCGAAGAATTCAACCGCACCGAAAGCGATACCCAGCGCCAGGGCCAGTACGGATAAGGTAAAGAGTTCACGCGATCCGGTGGCGGCACTTTTTGCCAGAATCCACGGCACCACGCGACGGCCGACTACCATCATCAGCACCATAAAGGCGACGACTTTGCCGATGGTCAGCATCAGGTCCCAGAACAGCAGAGAGGGGCTGGCGTTGCCTTCTTCCAGCATCCCGGCAATGGCGGGCAGCAGCACCAGCGTCAGGACCATCACCAAATCTTCAACAATCAGCCAGCCAATGGCGATCTGCCCCCGCTGGCTATCAATCAGTTGACGCTCTTCCAGCGCACGCAGTAACACCACGGTACTGGCGGTGGAGAGACAGAGGCCAAACACCAGACCGGTCATCCACGACCAGCCCATCGCCCACGACAGCCCCATTCCCAGCAGCGTGGCCACCGCGATTTGCGCGATGGCGCCGGGAATGGCGATCGACTTTACCGACATCAAATCCTTCAGCGAGAAGTGCAAACCCACGCCAAACATCAGCAGGATAACGCCGAGTTCGGCGAGCTCAGGCGCGAGGTTAGTATCGGCGACGAAGCCCGGGGTAAAGGGACCGGCGAGCACGCCAGCCAGCAGATAACCGACCAGCGGGGAGATTCGCAGACGGTTGGCAATCATTCCAAGGATAAAGGCGAGGACCAGGCCCCCGACAATGGTGGTGATCAACGGTGTGGTGTGATGCATGCCTGTCTCCTTGTGTGCAAATGTATCCGCTTGTAACAACCTAGTGTAATGCACAATCGCTAATCACGTTTAAACATTTGAGCGGTGAAAAGCGATTAAATTGAAAAATTAAGAAGAAAACGCAGCTTAAGCAGCATTTTCCTCAGTTATCTCATACTATCGGCAGGTTTTACGCAGAATGGAGGGGGGCGAGGAAAAAGCGTTGCCCCCCAAAAGTGGCTTACGCGTGGCGGTTATCAGGTAAGAAAGCGGTTAAAAGGCCGATTAAAGGCAGCCAGGCACAGATTTGATATACCCATTCGATGCTGGTGTGGTCTGCCACTACGCCCAACACGGCGGCACCGAGCCCACCCATACCAAAGGCAAAACCGAAAAACAGCCCGGAAACCATACCAATACGCCCTGGCATCAGCTCCTGCGCATACACCAAAATGGCAGAAAACGCCGAGGCGAGAATCAACCCGATGATCACGCTCAACACGCTGGTCCACATTAAGTTGGCGTGGGGCAACAGCAAGGTGAAGGGCGCAACGCCAAGAATCGATACCCAAATCACGTATTTACGGCCGATTTTATCGCCAATCGGCCCGCCAATAATGGTGCCCGCAGCCACCGCGCCGAGGAAGGCAAACAGATGGAATTGCGAGGCCTGAACAGAAAGTCCGAACTTCTGGATTAAATAGAAGGTGTAGTAGCTGCTCAGGCTGGTGAGATAGAAGTATTTAGAGAAGATCAGCAGCAGCAAAATGCTGATCGCCAACGCCACTTTCTTACGCGGCAGCGGGTTAACCGGCGCAACCGTTGCCTTTGCCTTACTGGCGCGCTGCTGGTGGCTATACCAGCGGCTGACCTGCAGCAGCACGATAATGCCGAGCAGTGCCGCCAGCACGAACCAGGCAAGATGCCCTTTGCCGTAAGGGGCAACGATCATCGCTGCTAACAGTGGGCCTAACGCGCTACCAAAGTTGCCGCCCACCTGGAACAGGGATTGAGCCAGGCCATGACGTCCACCGGAGGCCATACGCGCCACGCGCGAAGATTCCGGATGAAACACCGAGGAACCACTGCCCACCAGCGCGGCAGCGAGCAGCACCTGCGGATAGGTGCTGGAGAACGTCAGCAGCACCAGACCACACAGCGTAAAGCCCATCCCCACCGGCAAAGACCAGGGTTTTGGGTATTTGTCGGTGTAATGACCGATGATCGGCTGTAGCAGCGAAGCGGTGACCTGAAAGGTTAGCGTTATCAGACCTATCTGGACGAAGTTAAGGCTAAAATCTTTTTGCAGCATCGGGTAGATCGCCAGCAGCAGCGATTGCAGCATATCGTTGAGCAGATGCGCGAGGCTGATGGCACCTAAAATGCCAAAAGCGGTCCGTCCCGGTGCGCGTGCCGGGGTTGCGATGTCACTTGCCATAAAAATCCTGAAGAGTGCGGTTATCGTTATCAGTTTGTTACTACCGCATGACTCTATAAGCCTTTAGTCTTGAGTTAAAGTGCCATCTGTGCGACACAGAAGGGTGATAAAGCACATTAAGTCCACGGCAAAGTGGAAAGACGCAGAATAAGGAGATCGGCTTTGTTGTTATTCCCGCGGAGAGGGCGCTGTCTGGCGCTGATCATGCTGTTGCTGCCGATGCTGGCGCAGGCATGGCAGACGGATCGCAGTTATCGATTCAGTATTCTGCACACCAATGATCATCACGGTCGCTATTGGACCAATGCGCAGGGCGAATACGGTCTGGCGGCGCAGAAAACGCTGATGGATAAACAGCGTTATGATGTGCAGGCCAAAGGCGGTGGTGCCTTGATCCTTTCCGCCGGAGACGTGAATACAGGCGTGCCGGAATCGGATCTGCTCAATGCCGAACCCGATATTCGTGGCATGAACCTCATCGGCTACGATGCCATGGCGCTCGGCAATCACGAATTTGATAAGCCGCTCAGCGTGCTACAACAGCAACAGAAGTGGGCCAAATTTCCCTTCCTCTCTGCCAATATCTATCAAAAGGGCAGCGACCAGCGTCTGTTCAAGCCGTGGGCGATCTTTAATCGCATGGGGCTGAAGATCGCGGTGATTGGCCTGACCACCACCGATACGCTGAAAATTTCCAATCCGGAAAATATTGCCAATATCGACATCCGCGATCCGGTGAAAGAGACGGAAAAAGCGGTGGCGGAACTGCGTGCCAGTGAAAAACCCGATGTGATTGTGGCGCTGACGCACATGGGCCATTACGACGATGGACAGCACGGTAGCAACGCGCCGGGTGATGTGGAACTGGCGCGCAGCCTGCCGCCGGGCACTATCAATGTGATCATCGGCGGCCACTCGCAGGATGCGGTGTGCATGGAAAAAGATAACGTCAGCGTGAAAGATTATCAGCCCGGCCAGCCTTGTCAGCCCGATCGCCAAAATGGCGTGTGGATCATGCAGGCAAAAGAGTGGGGCAAATACGTCGGGCGCGGCGATTTCACCTTCCGCAACGGCGAATTGACGCTGGACAGCTATCAGCTGATCCCGGTGAACCTCAAGCACGAAGTGAAGAATCTGGATGGCAGTGTTTCCTGGCTTACCTGGCAGGAAGAGATCCCACCCAACAGCGCAATGATGAAATTGTTGACGCCGTATCAACTGCGCGCGGCAAAGAAACTCGACGTCACGGTTGGCAGCAGTGATGGCGTGTTCGTGGGCGAACGCGACAAAGTGCGCTTTGAACAAACCAACCTTGGGCAGCTGATTCTGCGCGCGCAGATGGCAGCGACCCAAGCGGATTTCGCGGTGATCAGTGGCGGTGGCATTCGCACTTCACTGGCCGCAGGCAAACTGAGCTGGCGCGATCTGTTGCAGGTGCAGCCGTTTGGTAATCAGGTGGTGTCAGTCACGCTGACCGGAGACGAATTACTGAAGTATCTTGCCACGGTTGCCAATATCAAGACCAACTCCGGTGGTTTCGCGCAATTCAGCAATATCAGTCTGGTGGCGGATGGCAAAGCGGTTAGTGAGGTGAAGATCAATGGCGAGCCGCTGCAAAAAGACAAAACCTATCGCATGGCCACCAACAGCTTTAATGCCAGCGGCGGTGATGGTTATCCCAACATCGAGGCGCATGCGGGCTTCAGCAATACCGGACTGCGCGATGCAGATGTGCTGCGCGATTTTGTCACGGCGCACTCACCGCTGAAAATCGCCGACTATGCGCCAACCGGCATCGTGCATTTGACGGAGCAGCAGGTACAGGAGCGCGACAAAGCGCAGGAAAAACCCAGGAAGCGCAGCTACCCGCAAGCCATTTTGGCGTGGATCTGGCCGCGTGCGCTGCACAATTAAAAACGGCGCCCGATTGGGCGCCGTTGTTTTATGCCCGACAGGATTTCTGCGTCAGCCAGCGCTGGCGCAATTTATCCCACATCCAGTTATAAGCCATGGTATAGGGCAGGAAGAACAGGAAGAACGCCACTTCCAGCATGAAGGCTTCCAGCAGCGTGATCTTCAGCATCCAGGCGGCAATCGGCAAACCGATAACGATAAAGCCCCCTTCAAAGCCCAGCGCGTGGATGGCGCGCAGACCGAGGCCGCGTTTTCTCTGCGGCGGCCAGATGCGATCAAAACCGGTGTTATAGATCATGTTCCACAGCATGGCGACCGTTGACAACATAATCGCCAGCGCGCCCATCTGAAACAGCGGCTTTTCCATAATCCAGGCGGCCAGCGGAGCCACAGTGAGAATCGCCAGCACTTCAAATCCTGCAGCATGATAAAAACGTTCTTTCAGCGAACGGGTACGCATATAAACCTCCTTTTGGGTAACGCGACACATTTTCTCACCGCAAAATGCTAAGATAAAATGATTACCTATCGATAAAAGCGATGATTCACCATGAAATACTCCCCGGAATCCCTTGAGGCCTTTGTCCAGACTGTCGCCAGCGGCTCGTTTTCTGCGGCGGCGCGTGCGCTGGCCAAAAGCCAGTCCACCATCAGCAGCGCCGTGGCGAATCTGGAAGACGATCTCGGTTTCACTCTGTTCGATCGCAGCGGTCGCCAGCCGGTACTAACCGAGCAAGGACAGCGCGCACTGGCGCAGGTGCAGCAGATTCTGGCGGCCAGCCAGCGGTTGGATGAGCTGGCGGTGCGGCTGTCACAGGGCGTGGAACCGCGACTCAGTCTGGCGATTTCTGATTTCTGGCAGGCCGATCATCATGAAAATCTGCTCAACCGCTTTGAAGCGCGTTATCCGGATATTGAATTTGAATGCATGATTGCTGAGGACGCGGACGCGCTGGACCTGCTGCAGGCCGGTCGCGTGCATCTCGGCGTGGTGCGTGCGCAGCCGCAGCTGCCGCCTGATTTAGCGGTGGCACGTTTACAGGTGGGGGCGGAAATGGCGATCTATCTGCATCAGGAGCATGTGCTGGCGCAGTCAAAACAGGTGAGTGAAGCTCAACTCGGTGAATTACGTCATTTACGGCTTAATACCTGGGTGCAAAACCGTGAACCCTTGCCTGCTGGCCGAGTGTGGTCGGCGCCTTCTTATTTATTGCTACTGGAAATGGCGGAGCAGGGCTTTGGCTGGAGCGTATTACCGCGCTGGCTGGTGGAGCAGTTTGGTCATCAGGTGCTGAAAGAGTTGCCGGTGCCGGGCTGGCCACAGCGCATCGCGGTGGATGTGATCTGGTCGCGCCGCAATCCGCCGGGACCCGCCGGACGCTGGATGATCGATCAACTCTGCGCCCAGCAACCGGATTAATCGCGGCGCGCCACGTCGGCCAGTGTGGCATCCAGCAGTCGTGCCAGGTCCTGCGCCGCCAGTTCTATATCCAGCCCGCGCTTACCGCCGGAGACAAAGATGGTGGCAAATTCTGCAGCCTGCTGATCAATCACCGTTGGCAGACGTTTTTTCTGCCCCAGCGGGCTGATGCCACCCACCAGATAGCCGGTGACGCGCTGTGCCAGTTGCGGGTCGGCCATATCCGCTTTTTTGGCGCCCAGCGCCTTTGCCACTTTTTTCAAATCGAGCTGCGAGGAAACTGGCGTCACGGCTACCGCCAGCGCTTTGGCATCGCCGTTGAGCGCCACGAGCAGGGTTTTGAACACCTGGCGTGCATCGAGATTGAGCTTACGCACCGCCTCATCACCAAAATTTGTTTCGTGGCTGTCATGCTCATAAGGATGAAGGGTAAAGGCGACCTTTTGTTTTTCCAGCAGTTTTACGGCGGGTGTCATGTTCTGTCCTTGCTACGAAAATTCTTATTTCAGTTTTGGTGAATAATACTGGCGAAATTCTGAACTTTGCGCGAAAATTGGCCCGCGCCAGCAATGCTGGTGATAACCAAAATCATAAACAAATTCCTCTTTGACGGGCCGATAGCGATATTGGCCTTCTTTTTTGCCTGCAATTCACTGCTTACTGCTTACTGCTTACTGCTCATCCGCTGTGCCAACCCTCCGCCGCGCATCCGGCAAAGCACATTTCCGCACAATCAGAGAGACGCACGTCATCGATCTGATAACTTTCAGGACATGAGGATGCATAAGGTCTTGCGGTGACGGCATTTGTTACGATTTCAACAATCCTGGCAGGTTATCCTCGCCATACAGATGCAGTGCACCAACAGCCACCACATAGCGGCCTTTCGGCAGCGCCTGCAATAACTCGCGCCAGTGCTGATTACGATTGCGCATCAGCGTGTCATTGAGATCGCTGCTAAAGGTGGTCGGCAGGGCCACCGGTTGCTGCGTGGGCGGTGCATCCAGCCACCAGCTGATCATGGTTTGCAGCAGGCGGGCGTTGGTGTGCCAATGCTCCAGCGTGTCCAGTAACAGCGATAAACCCTCCTGCGGTAGCGACTTCAGCAGTGCGATCTGGGTCTCCGGGCCTTCCAGTTCAATAATGCGCTTATTAGCCGATTTCGCCGCCATCAGCAGTTGGTAATCAATGCCATATTGCGGCCGTAACCCCAGACGCTGCGCCTGTTGTGCCTGCAGCATCAAGGCGATTTGCCAGAACGGCAGCGTGTCGAACACTGCCATGGAAAGCGAAAGCTCATCGCACAGCACATCCAGTCGCTGCAACACCTCGGCATCCAGACGCATTGCCAGCGGTGCACAGGCATCATCATTGCTGAAGGGCGATGCACCCTGGGTAATATCCGCTTCGACAATCAGTGCGTCGGCCTTGCTCAGCTGACGCAACAGACCGGCGGGCAAAGGCTGCATATCGCGCGTGCCCATATGAATACTGCCCGCCAGATGCAGGCGTCGATCGCCCAATTTGATATCCATTGCCGGCCAGGTATAGCGTGCCGGGAAGAGGCTGGCGGCCATCTGCTGGAAGCTGTGCCACAGACTGCGTCTCATGCCCTGTCCTTTTGAAGTCAAAAATCCATGCTAGCGATTTCAGTCACTGAAAAACAGGGCAGAGAGGGCGATTAGCGTTTTGCTGGCTTAAAGCGCAACAAACGATTCGCGTTACTCACCACGGTAATCGAAGACAGCGCCATCGCCGCGCCCGCCACGATTGGGCTAAGCAGCAAACCCGTGAACGGGTAGAGCACGCCCGCCGCAATTGGAATCCCCAGGCTGTTATAGACAAAAGCCCCGAGCAAGTTCTGGCGCATATTACGCAGTGTCGCGCCTGCCATCGCCAGCGCATCGGCAACACAGTGCAAATCGTTGCGCATCAACGTCATGGCAGCGGTTTCGACGGCTACATCGCTGCCGCCACCCATGGCAATCCCCACATCGGCCTGCGCCAGCGCGGGCGCATCGTTGATGCCATCGCCGACCATCACCACTTTGCGCCCCTGCTGCTGCAACTGCGCAATCGCCTGCGCTTTGCCTTCGGGCAGCACGCCCGCGATCACTTCATCAATACCCGCTTCGGCAGCAATCACCTGCGCGGTTTTTTGGTGATCGCCGGTCAGCATGATTAACCGATAGCCCAACTGGTGCAGGCGCTGTAACGCCTCCGTGCTTTCCGGACGCAGGCTGTCACGCAGAGCGATCAGGCCGAGCAACTGACGGTGATCGGCCAGCAACACTGGCGTGGTGCCTTGCGCGGCGAAACGCTCGATATCTTGTTGTGCAGCGCGGTAATCAATCTGCTGCTCATCCAGCAGCGCCTGATTGCCGAGCAACAGCGTTCTGCCCGCCACTTTAGCGCTCACGCCTTTGCCGCGTATTGTACGAAATTGCTTAGTCGGCTCATCGCTGAGATCGGGTGCTGCCGCCAGAATCGCTTTCGCCAGCGGATGGTTCGAACTTTGTTCCAGTTGCGCCGCAGCGCTCAGCACCTGCTGACGATTCCAGTCGCCATACACCAGCACATCGCTCACCTGCGGGGTGCCACGTGTCAGCGTGCCGGTTTTATCAAACACGATGGTATCGACTTCGCTGGCACGCTGCAGCGCATCAGCATCGCGCACCAGCACGCCCAGTTCTGCCGCGCGACCGACGCCGGCAATCACCGACATTGGCGTCGCCAGCCCCAGCGCGCAAGGGCAGGCGATAATCAGCACCGTGGTGACAATAACCAGCGTGTAGGCCAACTGCGGCTGCGGGCCGACCAGATACCACACCAGACCCGCCAGCAGGGCAATCGCCACCACCACTGGCACAAACACCGCTGAGATGCGATCGGCCAGGCGGCCAATGTCCGGTTTACTGCTCTGCGCCTGGCGCACCAGGTTGATGATGCGAGCCAGCGTGGTGTGGCTGCCGGTGGCGCGTGCCACGAAGCGCAGCGTGCCATCCTGCACCAGTGTCCCGGCATAGACTTTATCGCCGGGCTGTTTCGCCTGTGGCACCGCTTCACCGGTCAGCATTGCTTCATCAAACCAGGCTTCGCCGCTGTCGACTTCGCCATCCACCGGCACGCGATCGCCGGTGACCAGCTTCAGCAGCATGCCGGGCTGGACCTCGCTCAACGGCATCAGCGTTTCGCCCTGTTCACCGATCACACGCGCCTGAGCAGGGGTGAGATCCAACAGGCGTTCGAGGGCTTTGGATGCCCGCTGGCGTGCTCGTTGTTCCAGCGCATGGCCGAGGTTAATCAAACCGACGATCATCACGCTGGCTTCAAAATAGAGATGTCGCGCCTGCATCGGGAAAAATTCTGGCCACAGCGCCACGCTCATCGAATAGAGCCAGGCGGCGCCAGTGCCTAAGGCCACCAGCGTATCCATGGTGGCGGTGCCGTGCTGTAGGCTGCGCCACGCACTGCGATAGAAATGGCCGCCGGCGATCACCATTACCAGCAAAGTGATCACGCCGAGCGAGCGCCATAACGTTTGGTTGGCGTCACTCAACATCATGTTGTCGCCGAGCATGCCCCAGATCATCATGGGCACGCCGAGCAGCAGCGCCAATGCCGCCTGCCAGCTAAAGCGGCGCATCGCCTGCTGTGCGCTGACCTGCTGGCGTTCACGGCGCGTCTGTTCATCGTCGATCACTTCAGCGGAATAGCCCGCCTGATCCACTGCGCCAATCAGCGCCTCGGCTTGCGCATCGCCTAACACCAGCGCGCTGCGCTCCCCGAGGTTGACGCGGGCCTGACTGACACCTGGCACTTTCTGCAACGCCTGTTCCACCCGGCTCACACAGCTGGCGCAGCTCATGCCGCCGATCAGCAAATGGTGAACAGGAAGGTTTTCTGCTGCCGGTTGCGACACCGTTGTCAGCGCCTCCGGCGGCGGCTCTGTTGCTGTCAACGGCTCAGGCTTTGGGCTGTCTTTCACCGCCGCGTGATAGCCGGCCTGTTCAACGGTCGCAATCAGATCGCTGGCGCTGGCGGCACCGGTAACGCGCGCTTCCTGCTGCGTGACATCCGCCTGTTCCACATCGTCGCGCTGCTCCAGCGCTTCTTTCACCCGTTTGACGCAGTGGCCACAGGATAAACCGTCCAGCGCCAGTAATTGTGTGTGTGACATCTTAAACTCCTTAAACGAGAGGTTTGACTGTCTGCAAACTTTGCATTAGTTATAGAGCCTAAACCTTCCATTCAGGGGAAGGTCAAGCGGTCATGAGGTGAAGACAAAAGATGAACATCAGCGATGTGGCAAAAAAAACCGGGCTAACCAGCAAGGCGATCCGTTTTTATGAAGAGAAGGGCGTGGTGACGCCGCCGTTACGTAGTGACAATGGCTATCGCAGTTATGCCGCGCACCATATCGATGAGCTGAATCTGCTGCGTCAGGCGCGTCAGGTCGGCTTTACGCTGGACGAGTGCCGCGAGCTGGTGAACCTGTTCAACGATCCCGCTCGCCACAGCGCGGATGTCAAAGCGCGCACCTTGCAGAAAGCAGATGAAATCGCTGCGCACATCGAAGAATTACATGCGATGCGCGCGCGACTGCTGGAACTTGCTGAAGCCTGCCCCGGCGATGACAGTGCCGAGTGCCCGATCATCAATCATCTGGCGGGCTGCTGCCATCAGGGCGAAGGGAAACGCGGTTGAATCTGCAGCGTGATACCGATCACACCGGTGACGATCACGGACGTTCCGGCGGGCAAATCTTCTGTCGCCTGCACTCGCCAACTGCTGTCGCCTATGCGCACATGGCCTAACCCATCTTTAAGGGTGTTATCAAGGGTCAGGTGCATCCCGATCAGCTGCGATCCTCGTTGATTCAAGGTGTTAGGCTGCTGAGCAACCTCGCGGTAGCGCATCCAGCGATACCAGAAGTAGACACACAGCAACGTCAGCACCGCGAACAAAATGCCCTGATGCGTCCACGAGAACGGGAAAAGCCATTCAATTAGACCGACCAGCACCGCCGCTAATCCACTCCACAGCAGATAACCGCTGGTGCCGAGCATTTCAGCCGCTAGCAGCAGGCCGCCCAGCGTCAGCCAGAACCAGTGCGGATGGGCAATCAGCTCAATCAGGATCACGGTTTACGCTCCTGACGGCTCTCCTTCAACAATTCGCCGATCCCGGCAATCGAACCCAGCAAACTACTGGCATCCAGCGGCATCATCACGACTTTGCTGTTATGAGATTCACCGATCTTCTGCAACGCATCGGTATATTTCTGCGCCACAAAGTAGTTCACCGCCTGAATATCGCCTGCGGCAATCGCTTCCGATACCGCGCGCGTGGCGTTGGCTTCCGCCTGCGCCTGACGTTCACGCGCTTCGGCCTGCAGGAAGGCGGAGGTACGTTCACCTTCGGCTTTCAGAATCTGCGACTGCTTGTCACCTTCAGCACGCAGTATCGCCGCCTGGCGCACGCCTTCTGCGGTAAGGATGTCAGCACGCTTGGTACGTTCGGCTTTCATCTGCGCATTCATTGCCGCGATTAATTCCTGCGGTGGACGCACGTCACGAATTTCGATACGGGTGATCTTCACGCCCCACGGATTGGTGGCTTCATCGACGATGTGCAGTAAGCGGGTGTTGATGTTATCGCGCTGCGACAGCATCTCATCCAATTCCATGCTACCCAGTACCGTACGGATGTTGGTCATGGTCAGATTGAGGATCGACAGCTCAAGATTGCTGACTTCATAGGCCGCGCGCGCAGGATCAACCACCTGAATAAAGCACACAGCATCAATGGTGACGTTGGCGTTATCTTTGGAGATGATTTCTTGCGAGGGGATATCGAGGACTTGTTCCATCATATTGATCTTGCGACCAATACGATCCATGAACGGCACGATCAAACTCAGGCCGGGGGGCAGGGTTTTGGTGTAACGGCCAAAACGTTCCACCGTCCACTGATAGCCTTGTGGCACAATTTTTACACCGGCCCATACCGTAACGAGTGCGAGCACGATAATGACGGGAATCACAGTCAACATATAACCTCCTGGTTGTCAGATTATCGGGCCGAGTCGTTCGGCCCGTTGCACGCGCGGTACCGATCAGTACAGCAGCGAGTACAGCTGGCGGCGATAGCGTGTGGCGAGAGCATCGCCCGTGCCGAGCGCGGCCAAAATCTCCTGGAACATCTTACGTACCTGACCTTCTCCGGCACTGAGATCGCT
Organism: Pantoea sp. EABMAA-21; assembly: GCF_030053335.1. Classification (NCBI taxonomy): domain Bacteria; kingdom Pseudomonadati; phylum Pseudomonadota; class Gammaproteobacteria; order Enterobacterales; family Erwiniaceae; genus Pantoea; species Pantoea sp. EABMAA-21. The sequence continues at coordinate 106,433 of NZ_JASGBX010000005.1, read as the reverse complement.
CTTCAGGAAGCTGAACAGCAGATCCAGCGCTTCTTCGTTACGGCCCACCTGGTGCAACTGTAATGCAAGTTTAGCAGCCAGTTCCGCATTCGCGGGCTCGGCTGCCAGTTGTTCCTGCAGTTGCTGAATTTCAGGGGTATCCGCAGCTTGTTTCAGCAGATCGATTTGCGATACCAGGCTTTGATAACGGGTGTCCTGATCCTGCAATGGCACCACCGCCAGCACCGCTTCTGCTTCTTCGCTGCGGCTCAGGGTGATCAGCACTTCTGCCAAGAGGAAACCAATTTCACTGTTCTGGTTGCTCAGCGCCCAGGCGTCTTTCAGCAACGGCAGCGCATCCAGCGGTTTGCCTTCTTCCATCAGCTGCATCGCCTGATGGGTTTTGATCTCTTCTTCACGCGGCAGCACTTTTTGCAGCAGCGCGCGGATCGCCTCTTCCGGCTGCGGGCCCTGGAAGCCATCCACCGGCTGCCCGTTCTGGAACAGGTACACGGTTGGAATCGAGCGCAGACCAAACTGCGATGCCACCATCTGCTCTTTATCACAATCCAGTTTGGCCAAAATGAACTGACCCGCATACTCCTGTGCCAGACGTTCCAGCACCGGCGTCAGCTCCTGACAGTGTTGGCTGCGATCGGACCAGAAATAGAACAGCACCGGCATCTGCGTGGATTGTTCCAGCGTCTGGTGCAGGTTGGATTCGTTGATGTCGATAATCAAAGCGTGTGACATGAATACGTCTCTTTGCAGAAAGTGTGTTGAGAATATGGGGGCAAGCTGCCCCGCTTCAAGTTCAAATCTAGCTTGTCGATCAGTTGCTGCGCAAGATGCGATCCAGCATCCAGCCCGGTAACAGGCGTTTCAGCAGGCTCATTACCCATGCGACCAGCGTCACCGGATAGCGCAGCCGCGGATGTTTGCTTTCCAGCGCGTGGCGCAGCTTGGGTAAAATGGCTTCCGGCGGCAGCGTAAAGCGTGCGGCAATGCCCGGATTACGCACCGGTTTATCCTGCTCGCCCTGATGCACATTATCGGTGAAGCGCGTGGCAATCGGGCCGGGCTCGATCAAACTCACACGCACGCCAGAAGCGCGGACTTCCATACGCAGCGCATCGCTCCAGGCTTCCAGCGCCCATTTGCTGGCGGCATAGGCACCGCGTCCGGGTGTGGAGATCAACCCCAGCACCGAGCTGGTATTGATAATACGCCCATTGCCGCTGGCTTGCAGGGCAGGCAGCAGGCGCATCGTCAGTTGATGGGTGCCAAACAGGTTGGTGGAGAATTGTTTTTCCAGCTGCGCGCGTGACACGCTACTCAACGGACCATACTGACCAAAGCCGCCGTTGTTGAACAGGCCATGCAGGCGATGCTCGCACAATTCCAGAATATGGTCGGCTGCGGCATCCACGCTGGCTTCATCATCAAGATCGAGCAGCACGCCAATAAAGCCCAGCGCCTCCATGCGCGCCACATCATCTGCGCGACGGCAGGCCGCAATCACGCGATAACCGCGAGACTGCAAATCGCAGGCGGCCGCTAAGCCGATGCCGCTGGAGCAGCCAGTGATTACAATTGTTTTTTGCATTTCTTTACCTGTTAAAAATCACACGCCTGCTTTAATTCTGCTTTACTAGCGGAGCCAGTTCGTTGGCCATCAGATTGGCGATAAATGGCTGCGCATCCGGATTGGGGTGAATACCGTCCTGCTGCATCCATTCCGGCTTCAGATAGACCTGCTCCATAAAGAAGGGCACCAGAGGAATGTTGTACTGCTGTGCCAGCTGCGGATAAATCGCGCTAAACGCTTCGGTATAACGACGTCCATAATTAGCGGGTAAACGAATTTGCATCAGCAGCGGCTGCGCTTTAGCCGCTTTGACTTCGTCGATCACTTTACTCAGATCCTGCGCGATATTGGCAGGCGGGAAGCCGCGCAGGCCATCGTTACCGCCCAATTCGATTAACACCCAACGGGGTTGATGCTGTTTTAATAGGCCAGGCAAACGCGCCAGCCCTTGTCCGGCGGTATCTCCGCTGATGCTGGCGTTAATAATCTGGGGCTGCTGTTGCCAGGTTTTATTGAGCAGGCTGGGCCATGCCGCAGTGGCGGACATGCGATACCCGGCGCTCAGGCTGTCGCCCAGTACCAGCAAGGTATCGGCGGCGGCGATGCGGGACACCAGCAGAAGCAATAACAACAGGAAGGGATAATGCCAGCGGAAAACATTGTTGCAGTTCATCATCTTACTAAGTCCGTCGGTCAGGGAGAGCATCAGCTGACCATCCTTACCGGAGTTGAGCTGGTTGTCAAACCAGCTGAGACCATTGCGCTGATTGGCGAATCGGGTTCCGGCAAATCCACATTACTGGGCATTCTGGCCGGGCTGGACGATGGCAGCAGCGGCGAGGTCAATCTGCTCGGCCAGCCGCTGCATCATATGAACGAAGAGCAACGTGCCGCGTTGCGCGCGCGGGAAGTCGGCTTTGTGTTCCAGTCCTTTATGCTGGTGCCAACACTCAATGCGCTGGAGAACGTGCAGCTGCCTGCCTTGCTGCGCGGTGACAGCGATCGCGATAGCCGCGCCCAGGCGGTGGATCTCTTAACGCAACTTGGCCTGAAAGATCGTCTGCATCACCTGCCCGCGCAGCTTTCGGGCGGGGAACAACAGCGTGTGGCGCTGGCACGCGCGTTTAGCGGCCGTCCCGGTTTGCTGTTCGCCGATGAACCGACCGGCAACCTGGACCGCAAAACCGGCGATCGCATCGCCGACTTACTTTTCTCTCTCAACCGCGATTTCGCCACCACGCTGATTCTGGTGACGCATGATGAGCAACTGGCGGCGCGCTGCGATCGTCGGCTGCGCCTGCGCGACGGCAAGCTGTGGGAGGAGACATGATTTGGCGCTGGTTCTGGCGTGAATGGCGCTCGCCGTCACTGCTGATTGTCTGGCTGGCTTTGACGCTGGCGGTGGCGTGCGTGCTGGCGCTGGGCTCGATCAGCGATCGCATGGAGAAAGGGCTGAGCCAGCAGAGCCGTGATTTTATGGCGGGCGATCGTACCCTGCGCAGCAGCGCGCCCGCGCCGGAAGCCTGGCTGAACAAAGCGCGCGATGAAGGGCTCTCTGTCAGTCGTCAGCTCAGCTTTATGACCATGACCTTCGCCGATCAGACGCCGCAGCTGGCGGACGTGAAAGCGGTGGATGATGCCTATCCGATGTTCGGCACCTTGCAGACCGATCCGCCGGGATTAAAACCGCAGGCGGGCACGGTGCTGGCCGCGCCACGCTTGCTTGCGCTGCTGAATCTGAAAGTTGGCGACAATGTTGATGTCGGTGACACCACGCTGCGCATTGCCGGTGAAGTGATTCAGGAGCCGGATGGCGGCTTTAATCCGTTCCAGACGGCGCCGCGCCTGCTGATGAACCTCGCGGATGTCGATAAAACCGGTGCCATCCAACCCGGCAGTCGACTCAGCTGGCGCTACAAGTTCTCCGGCGATCCGGCTCCGCTGGCGCGTTATGACAGCTGGATCCAGCCGCAGTTAAAAGCCGGTGAGCGCTGGATCAGCGTCGAGAACTCCGAAGATGCGCTGGGTCGCTCGATGCAACGCGCCCAGCAATTTCTCCTGTTATCGGCACTGCTGACGCTGATGCTGGCGATTGCCGCCGTGGCGGTGGCGATGAGCCATTACTGCCGCAGCCGCTACGATCTGGTGGCAGTGCTGAAAACGCTGGGCGCGACGCGCAAAGCCTTGCAACGGTTGATCATCGGCCAGTGGCTGGCGGTGTTGCTGCTGGCGGCGATAGCGGGCAGCGTGCTGGGGCAGGGGATTGAGGTCATCCTGCTGGCGATGCTCAAACCAGTGCTGCCTGCCGCCTTGCCTGCCGCCAGCTTCTGGCCGTGGCTGTGGGCGATTGGCGCGATGTTTGTGATTTCGCTGCTGGTGGGATTGCGCCCCTATCGGCTGCTGATGGCGACGCAGCCGCTGCGTGTGCTCCGGCGTGATGCGGTGGCGAACGTCTGGCCGCTGCGGTTTTATCTGCCTGCGATGGCGCTGGTGGTGGTTGGCCTGCTGGCTTTATTGATGGGCGGCAGCAAAATGCTGTGGGCGCTGTTGGCGGGCGTGGTGATGCTGGCGCTGCTGCTGTCACTGCTCGGCTGGGGCACGCTGTTGCTGCTGCGTAAGCTGGTGGTGCGCAATCTGGCGATGCGTCTGGCAATCAACCGTCTGCTGCGACAGCCGGTGATGACGCTGAGTCAGCTGGCGGCATTTTCGCTCTCCTTTATGCTGCTGGCGTTACTGTTGGTGATGCGCGGCGATCTGCTGGATCGCTGGCAGCAGCAGTTACCGCCGGATGCGCCGAACTACTTCCTGCTTAACATGACGCAGGAACAGGTGCCGCAGGTGCGCGACTTCCTCAATCAGCATCATGTTAAACCTGAATCCTACTATCCGATTGTGCGTGCGCGTCTGACGGAGCTGAACGGCAAAGAAGCCGATCCGAAGATGGATAACGCGCTGAACCGCGAGCTGAATCTGACGTGGCAAGCAGAGCGTCCGGATCACAATCCGCTGTTGGCCGGAAGCTGGCCACCGAAAGCGGGTGAAGTGTCGATGGAAGTGGAGCTGGCGGATCGCCTTGGGCTGAAGCTTGGCGATACGCTGACCTTCAGCGGTGATACCCAACAGTTCAGCGCCAAAGTCACCAGCCTGCGCAAAGTGGATTGGGAAAGCCTGCGGCCGAACTTCTTCTTTATCTTCCCGCCGGGTGCACTGGACCAACAGCCGCAAACCTGGCTCACCAGCTTCCGCATGGACAGCAATCCGGCGCTGCTGGCGCAGCTCAATCGCGCCTTCCCGACGCTGAGCTTGCTGGACGTCGGCAGCATGCTGAAGCAGATCGGTCTGGTGCTGGCGCAGGTCAGTCAGGCGCTGGAGATCATGGTGGTATTGGTGACGGTGTGCGGTGTGCTGCTGCTGCTGGCGCAGATTCAGGTCGGTATGCGACAGCGCAGGCAAGAGCTGGTGGTGTATCGCACGCTGGGCGCGAGTAAACGCCTGTTGCGCGGCACGCTGTGGTGCGAGTTTGCCTTGCTCGGCGTGGTGTCGGGTATTGCAGCGGCACTGGGTGCAGAAGCGGCGCTGTGGGGATTACAGCGCAAGATCTTCGATTTCCCCTGGGAGCCGGACTGGACGCTGTGGATGGCATTACCGATTAGTGGCGCGCTGCTGTTGTCAGTGTGCGGTGGCTGGCTGGGCGTGCGACTGCTGAAAGGGAAGGCGCTGTTCAGGCGGTTTGAAGCGGCTTAATCTAGTGCACAAAAATCAAAGGCCGCTTGCGCGGCCTTTTTCATTTACAGCTTCTCAACCGCCCAGGCAATTCCGCTGGCGTACTCTTTCGGTAGCAGCGGCACCAGCGCGTTCAGCGCCGCCGCGAGGCGTGCCTGATCGCTATCGGTGAGATTTAAGTGCCCAACCTTACGGCCCGGACGCACTTCTTTGTCATACCAGTGCAGATGCACCAGCGGCTGTTGCAGCCAGTCGACATTCACGTCGGTGCCAATCAGATTCACCATCACCGACGGCGCAAACACCACCGGCTTCGGCAGCGCCAAACCCAGCACCGCACGCAGATGCAGCTCAAACTGGCTGATCGACGCGCCGTTCTGCGTCCAGTGACCGCTGTTGTGCACGCGCGGCGCCAGTTCGTTGATCAGCAGGCCTTCTGGCGTGATGAAACACTCCATCGCCATCACACCCACGTACTTCAGCTCATGCATGATCGCGCTAAGCATCGCTTCCGCCTGCTGCTGTTGCGCAGCATCGGCCTGCGGAAACGCCACGCTGGTGCGCAGAATGCCGTCCTGATGCAGGTTATGCGTCAGTGGATAGAACACCGTGGTGCCATCCTGACCGCGCGCACCGACCAGCGACACTTCACCGCTGAAGTTGATGCCTTGCTCAACGATGCACTCGCCGTAGCACTCATCCGGCAGCGAATCGGTTTCATTGGCGCGCAGACGCCACTGACCACGACCGTCATAACCGCCGGTGCGACGTTTCACAATCGCCAGTTCGCCCAGCGAGCTGAATACCTGCGGCCACTCGCTTTTATCCGCCAGAAACTGCCAGGGCGCCGTCGCCAGGTTCAGCTGATCGAGCAGCTGTTTCTGCGTCAGGCGATCGGCCAGACGCGGGAAGATATCGCGGTTCACAAATGCCGGATGCAACGCCAGCTCGCGCGTTAACGCAGTTTCCGGCCAGCGCTCGATCTCTGCGGTGATCACGCTTTCGGCTATCGGCAGGGCAGAAGGTTCAGCATCCAGACCTACCGGATACACCGCGATGCCCAGCGGTTCACCCGCCTGGCGCAGCATACGGCCTAACTGACCGTTGCCGAGTACGCAAACCGGTTTCATGCATCCACCCGCGGATCTGGGTTGTTCAGCACTTCGTCAGTCTGGGTTTGACGCCAGGTGGCGAGACGCGCCGCCAGGTCTTTGTCATGCACCGCCAGAATCTGTGCCGCCAGCAGCGCAGCGTTAGCCGCACCGGCTTTACCGATCGCCAATGTGCCGACAGGAATGCCGCGCGGCATCTGCACGATGGAGTAGAGGCTATCCACACCGCTCAGCGCGGCGCTTTGTACCGGCACGCCCAGCACCGGCACCAGTGTTTTGGCAGCAATCATGCCCGGCAGATGCGCAGCACCGCCCGCTCCGGCAATAATCACATGGAAACCGTTATCTGCGGCGGTTTCGGCAAAGCTGAACAGTTTGTCTGGCGTACGGTGAGCAGAGACCACTTCAACGTGGAACGGAACATCCAGGCTGTTAAGAATTTCCTCGGCGAACTGCATGGTAGCCCAGTCACTTTTAGAACCCATGACGATGGCGATACGAGCCGGGGTGGCGTTGGATGACATGCGGTCAACTCCTGTGAATAGTCAAACGAACCTGGCCGGGCGGGCAGGTAAAGAAGGGCACAGAGAATAGCATGAGAAGAGAGCAAGGAAAACGGTTGCGTAGCCGGAAAACGGGCAATGATGCGTGAAGATGGGCAGATGATGAATCTTCATCCCGCTGAGTGCCGAGCACTGGCGCGCCCGACTATTTCAGGATTCGATTTTAAAACGGGAATTCGATCAGCTGCACGCCATCGGCATCAACCTGAATCATTGAGCCATTTTCATGCCAGGCGCCGAGCACCACGCGCTGGGCGCTTTCACCTTGCACCAACAGCTCATGCACCGCCGGACGGTGGGTATGCCCGTGAATCAGAATCCGCACCTGCTGGCGCGTCATCGTATCGATCACGGCTTGCTGATTGACATCCATGATGCTCATCGACTTGTGCTGATTGGCTTGCTTGCTGTCGGCGCGCATACGTGCGGCAATGCGCATGCGGATGCGCAACGGCAGGGCGAGGAACAAGCATTGTAGCCAGCGCTGATGCACTTTGGCGCGGAAGCGTAAGTAGCCTTCATCGTCAGTACACAAGGTATCGCCGTGCATAATCAGCACGCGATGGCCGTACAGGCTGAGCACTTGCTCTTCCGGCAGCAACGTCATCCCGCTGGCGCGTGCAAAACGCTTACCGAGCAGGAAGTCTCGATTGCCATGGATGAAGAATGTGGGGATCGGCAGGGCTTTCAGTGCCGCGGCGATTTCGCGGTGAAGCGGATTGGGATCGTCATCGCCAATCCAGGCTTCAAAAAGATCGCCGAGGATGTAAAGCGCATCGCAATCGCGCGCTTCACCCTGCAAAAAATGCAGAAAACCGGCAGTCATTGCCGGTTCTTCTGTGCACAGATGCAAATCTGCGATAAACAGCGTGCGCGACATTACTCGCTAACAGTCACTTTCTGGATGACAACGTCGTCAACCGGAACGTCCTGGTGCATGCCGCTGCGGCCCGTTTTCACCGCTTTGATTTTCTCAACCACGTCCATGCCTTCAACCACTTCAGCGAACACGCAGTAACCCCAGCCCTGCAGGCTTTCGTCACGGAAGTTCAGGAAGTCGTTGTCTGCTACGTTGATGAAGAACTGTGCAGTCGCTGAGTGTGGCGCCTGAGTACGGGCCATTGCCAGCGTACCTTTGGTGTTCTTCAGGCCGTTGTTGGCTTCGTTACGAATGTCTTCTTTGGTGTCTTTCTGCTTCATGCCAGGCTCAAAACCGCCGCCCTGGATCATGAAACCGTTGATAACACGGTGGAAGATGGTGTTGTCGTAGAAACCTTCACGGCAGTAGTCCAGGAAGTTTTTCACGGTAGCCGGCGCTTTGTCATCGAAGGTTTTGATTACGATGTCGCCATGGTTCGTCTGGAAAGTGACCATTATATTCGTCCTGTTACGGGTGTCGTCAGTATCAACTGCCGCGCCTGCTAAGCGGCGGGGCATTTTTGTAGACGCCTCTTATATCACAAATTCCGATGGCTCGTCAGTAAGGCAGCCACAGAAGGTAAGCGAGCGATGCACAACTGAGAAAAATACGGCACAATACCCAGCTACGCTGGAAAGGCGTATCCCGCAAACGTTAATAACGGAATCGTTCAATGCTGAAGATCTATAACACCCTGAGCCGTCAGAAAGAGGAATTCAAACCGATCCACGCTGGTCAGATCGGCATGTACGTCTGTGGAATTACGGTTTATGACCTTTGTCATATCGGTCATGGGCGTACCTTCGTTGCATTTGATGTGGTGTCACGTTATCTGCGCTATGTGGGCTATCAGCTCAAATATGTGCGTAACATTACCGATATTGAAGACAAGATCATCAAACGTGCCAACGAAAACGGTGAGAGCATCGAAACGCTGACCAACCGTATGATCGCTGAAATGCACAAAGATTTTGACGCACTGGGCATCCTGCCGCCGGATCTGGAACCGCGTGCCACGCGCCATATCCCTGAAATCATCGAACTGGTTGAGCGTTTAATCGAACGCAAACACGCTTATGTGGCCGATAACGGCGACGTGATGTTCGATGTGCTGAGCGACAAAGGTTACGGCGTGCTGTCGCGTCAGGATCTGACTCAGCTGCAGGCGGGCGCGCGCGTTGAAATCACCGAGATCAAACGCAACCCGATGGACTTCGTGTTGTGGAAAATGTCCAAACCTAACGAGCCCGCGTGGAATTCGCCGTGGGGCAACGGTCGTCCGGGCTGGCACATTGAGTGTTCCGCGATGAACTGCAAACAGCTCGGCACCCACTTCGATATCCATGGCGGTGGATCGGATCTGATGTTCCCGCACCATGAAAACGAAGTGGCGCAGTCAACCTGTGCGCACGACGGCGATTACGTCAACTACTGGATGCACTCCGGCATGGTGATGGTCGACCGCGAGAAGATGTCGAAATCACTGGGCAACTTCTTCACCGTGCGCGATGTACTGGCGCATTACGATGCGGAAACCGTGCGTTACTTCCTGATGTCGGGCCACTATCGCAGCCAGCTTAATTACGGCGAAGATAACCTCAATCAGGCACGTGCGGCGCTGGAGCGTCTCTATACCGCGCTGCGTCACACCGATGCCAGCGCTACGCCAGCAGGCGGCGAAGAGTTTGAAGCGCGCTTCCGCACCGCAATGGATGACGACTTCAACACGCCGGAAGCCTATTCGGTGTTCTTCGACATGGCGCGTGAAGTTAATCGCCTGAAAACTGAAGACAAAGCCGCCTCTGATGCACTGGCCGCGAAACTGCGTCAGCTGGCGAACGTGCTCGGCATCCTGCAACAGGATCCAGAGCAGTTCCTGCAGAGCAGTGCGCAGGTGAATGATGACGAAGTGGCAGAGATCGAGCATTGGGTCAAAGCGCGTTCTGATGCGCGTGCCGCAAAAGATTGGGCACAGGCGGATGTGGCGCGTGACAAGCTGAATGAGCTGGGCGTGATTGTCGAAGATGGTCCGCAGGGTTCGAGCTGGCGTCGTAAGTAATATTGTCGGGTGCGCGGTTATCGGCACCCGAATAGGCAGATTGAAGGGTGCGCTGTCATCAGCACTCGAATTCTCAAGTCGCAGAGTTCACGTTGATGCGTACCTGAATTTACCAGCCACAGAATAGCAAAAGGGGCGAACCGCAGTTCGCCCCTTTATTATTTGCCTGAATGCTTAAGCTACAACGGTAATTTCATAACCGGCGAACTCAACTTTCTGGCCTGCCACAATCTTGCAGCGCTTACGCGTTTCGATTGCGCCATCCACGCGCACTTCGCCATCCGCGATAGCCACTTTTGCCTGCGCACCGCTCTGCACCCAACCTTCAAGTTTCAGCAGGTCACACAAATCAACGTGGGCATGTTCGCCCAAAGAAAAACTGGCCATTATGCCTCCTCCACGTCGTGATACTCTTCGCACGCGACTAATGTATTTTGAATCAGGGTCGCAACGGTCATGGGACCAACGCCGCCGGGAACCGGGGTGATATAAGACGCACGCTCAGACGCGCTCGCAAAATCCACATCGCCCACCACTTTACCGCTCTCCAGACGATTGATGCCAACATCAATCACCACCGCGCCTGGCTTGATCCAGTCACCCGGAATAAAGCCCGGTTTACCGACCGCCACCACCAGCAGATCGGCATGCTCAACGTGATGACGCAGGTCTTTGGTGAAACGGTGCGTGACGGTGGTAGTGCAGCCCGCCAGCAGCAGCTCCATGCTCATCGGACGACCGACGATATTGGATGCGCCAACCACCACAGCGTTCAGGCCGTAGGTATCGATATTATAGCGCTCCAGCAGCGTGATGATGCCGCGTGGCGTACAAGGACGCAGCTTCGGCGCACGCTGGCACAGACGACCGATGTTGTACGGATGGAAGCCATCGACATCTTTGTCCGGCACGATACGTTCCAGCACTTTGACATTATCGATGCCGGCTGGCAGCGGCAGCTGAACCAGAATACCGTCGATTTCGCTGTCATTGTTCAGCGTATCAATCAGTTCCAGCAGTTCGGCTTCGCTGGTGGTCGCAGGCAGATCGTAGGAGCGGGAGATAAAGCCCACTTCATCACAGGCGCGACGTTTGCTGGCGACATAGATCTGCGACGCGGGGTTCTCACCCACCAGCACCACTGCCAAACCTGGTGCACGTTTACCAGCTGCCAGACGCTGCTGTACTTTTTCGGCAACCTCAAGGCGCACCTGCTGCGCAATCGTTTTACCGTCAATAATTTTTGCTGCCATCAGAGAGGAAATCCATCTGTAGAGAGTTAAATCGGGGATTGGCGCCTATTCTGTCAGAAGCGCGTGCGGCTGTCAGGTAGAGATTCATTTCGCCTGTGCGTTTCACGACTTTCCGCAGTGACGTGAGGCCGCCTTAACGCGTATTATGTCCCTCAGGAAATTATGTGGATGCCGTGATGATTTGGTTAATACTCGCCACGCTGGCGGTGGTGTTTGTTGTAGGGTTTCAACTACTGACGGCCGGTTCGCGCCATGCTGCGCAAGGGCTGAGTAAAAGGCTGCAACTGCCGCCGGTGCACATCGAATCGATGCTGTCGCTGATGGGTAAGGATGCGGCAAAAGAGTTCACCGATTACATCGCGGGCGATAATGAAACCCATCTGGCTAACGGCGCCGCGGTGATGCTGATCTGGCAGGTGTTGATTGTCGATGGCAGCGACGAGAACGCGGTGCGCTGGCACGGGATTCTGACTAAAGCTGGATTTTCGGGACTGATATCGCGGCAGCAGCTGTTGCTGGCGCTGGGATTTCTGCGTCAGCTGGAGCCGGAGAGTGCTGAACTGCATGCGCTGCGAGAGCAGTATAATGCGCGGTTTACGCAGCAGGGGATTGAGCTGGAAGGGGAGTCTGGCGAGGTGAGTAATCTGGTTTCGATGAGCGAGTGGCGTAAGCGGCATTGATGGCTGGGTGGATTGTTGGGCATGGGTATTGAGGGAGGATGGCGCGCGACGTGGGGCGTACTGCTCGGTCTTTGGGACGAATTGTTCAATGATTCAACACTCTGGCGCCGCAGGGCGGCAAAAACGTTGACGCGAGAGCGTGCAAACGTATAATCCGACGCAACCACTATGCGCCCTTAGCTCAGCTGGATAGAGCACCGGCCTTCTAAGCCGTAGGTCACAGGTTCGAATCCTGTAGGGCGCGCCATTTTTTCTTCTACCAACATCCTTTCTAGTCTACTTTTTCCTTTTAAATCAGAATATAACACTTCTCTACGGTCCAGTTTGGTCCAAGGTGACCTATTGCGTTCTTGTTTCGATTGGGGGCAGGATAGGGGGCATTGCTAGGTTCAATCAACTGGATGCCCCCAAATGAAGCTTACAGCTCGACAAATCGACTCTGCGAAGCCTAAGGAAAAATCATACAAGCTTGCCGATGGTGGTGGTATGTATCTGGAAATTTTTCCCAATGGAACAAAAAGTTGGAGACTTAAGTATAGGATTTTAGGTAAAGAAAAACGTGTAGTCTTTGGCACCTATCCAATACTTACCCTTGCTGAAGCAAGGATCAAACGATCTGAAGCTAAGAAACTCCTGTCTGAAGGTGGCGATCCAAGCCAGCAAAAACAGGATATCAAAGCAGCGAAGATTATGGCTATAAGCAACAGCTTTGAACTAATTGCCATTGAATGGCATGAACATAAGAAACCTTCCTGGTCTGAGGGCTATGCTGATGACATTCTTGAATACCTGAGGAAGGATGTCTTTCCCTACATAGGCAGAAGACCTGTTGCTGAGATCAATGCTAAGGAAATGCTCGATGTTCTTCGTAAAATGGAAAATCGTGGTGTTCTTGATAAGCTGAAGAAAACTCGCCAGGCATGTCGTCAAATCTTCACATATGCAGTCATTTCTGGCAGAGCAGAGCATAATCCAGTCTCAGATCTGGTAGGTGTGCTGAAAGCACCAAAACAAAAACATTTTCCACATCTTTCAGTAAATGAACTGGGTGAGTTCCAAAGGCACCTGGAGAACTATTCGGGAAGTAAAATCACTCAAATCGCTACTCAACTTCTTATGCTTACTGGACTCAGGACGATTGAGCTTCGTTCAGCAGAATGGACAGAAATTGATTTCGAAAAACGACTGTGGCAGATACCAGTGGCTCGTATGAAGATGAAAAGACCTCATATTGTTCCTCTATCCCAGCAATCAATTGGTCTTTTGGAAGAGTTAAAAAGTTATACTGGTGGCTTCAAATTTATTTTTCCTGGAAGAAATGACTCAAGGAAAAGTATGAGTGAAGCAAGTATAAACCAAGTGATTAAAAAGATTGGTTATGACGGAAAAGCAACAGGTCATGGCTTTCGTCATACATTGAGCACCATATTGCATGAACAAGGTTTTGATAGTGCATGGATTGAGACTCAACTTGCACATGCTGATAGAAATACTATTCGTGGCACCTACAACCATGCTCAATATCTGGAAGGACGTCGTGAAATGATGCAATGGTATGCCGACTATCTCAATAAATTAAAAATTGAATCTAAGCTCGGAAAGGTGAAGCAATGAAGGTGAACGAGATCAACAGAGAGCTTCAGTCATGGTTCAATATTGAAAATTATCAAGATGTAGAAAAATTATCTTTGAGGGAATTTTATAAAGAATTTCAAGTCAGGAGGAATATATTTGAAGGAATGGACTTCTTTGAAGGAGATGATACTACATTCGAAATGATCTTAGATGGAAAACCCTTAATCAGTCAAACAATGAATATGGGAGAGTTATCTAACCACAATAACAGCCATATTCATCAGGTAAGTTTTAGACAAATTGAAAGTTTAAAGAGAAATCTTGAGTTTTTTGCTCCTGATTCTTTTGTAAAAGGAACGGAAGAACTTAAAAACGAAATCAAATCTCAGCCTATAACTTCTATTATGAAAGATGTAATAAGAAAGGATAGTGATAATAGGCTGTTCATATCATTCGACATTAAAAACTCCTCTGATGAAGAAATTATAAATGCACTAAAGGTTATGCTTCCTGTTTGGAGGGACGATTATCAGATTAAAGAAAGCAAAATTGAAAAATTTGGATTGGCTAAAATCATCAAGCTTATAGATTATCGAATACTACCCATGATGGACTTACTTCTGTGGGCCAAGTTTAAAAAAATAGCCTTAACGAATACCGTTCTATCAAGGATTCTATACCCAAGATTAACAGATGAGATTCGAGGAGAAGAACAACTTAAGGAAACTGATCGTCCTTTAGCTGAGAAAGCCTTGTCTGGAGAGACATGCAAAAGCATTGAGAATTTTATAAATAAAAACAATCATATGGAGGGAATTCCTCTTAGTGGACTCAGAAGTTTACTGTAAGGAATTTCATGTTTAAATTAAATTTGCAAGTGGGAGATAAAATTAATTTTTTTCCTCCCCCTTTTTTCCAAGCGATTAACGCATAGAATTCTATACACCAAAACTCCCTTCAATAGCCTATCTGCTGGGTATTAGTATCAACTCATCGACCAGACGAGGAGATACAATCATGAATACAGCAACTCCAAGCACCACACGACTCATCCGCTTACCTGAAGTGCTACATAAAACTGGTTACAAGAAAGCATGGATTTACCGATTGATTTCTGAAAATAGATTCCCTAAACCTATCAAATTAGGTTCGAGAGCTGTGGCTTTTATTGAGACCGAGATCGAACAGTGGATTTTAGAAAGGGTTATTGAGTCTCGTAAATAAATATTATTTTGTAAAGTTTAAATGCAAAGGTAGGTGCATATTTTACTAAATTTTTAACAAAAAAAAATCGCACCTCTTTTTTAAAAGGTTTCGAGATGCTCTTCAAAATATCGGGTATGGATACCCGTAACTAGCCTTACCGGTTTCTTTCACGTGAAAGAAAATTTTTTTAAGCCTCTATTTTTATTAAATTAAATATAAACAAAGCCTACTTATTTAAAACGAAATTTGCAAAATTAAATCTCATGAAATAGAGATTAAGTCCGAATGATAACGCAATGTAAATATTTAGGAGGATTATAAAATGCCCTACAAGATAAAAAGATTAATTATGAGTGACGGTGAACGATATTGTCTGATCGTGAACAAGGAAGACGATATGCCTCTATATTATCCTAATCTCTTCATGACTTCGGTTTTGCGAAAAAAGGGAGCATCAGTTTCGACCCTGGAGATTGCATCAACAAATCTCATCGTTCTAATGAGATTTCTGAGCCGAAATAAAATTGACTTAGAGAAAAGAATCTTCAATAGAGAATACTTGACTCCTTTTGAAACAGAAGAGCTTGTTGACACTTTTAGGAGAAACTTCTCAGGTTTGAAAAGTAATAATAAAGTATTACCTATAAATAGTGATGTGGCAAAAGGAACTTATGGATATCGAATACATACAACATGCACCTACATTAAATGGTTATGCGATATAATTCATAAATCAAATAACATTAACGACAAGCAGAAGGTTAATACATTCATAAATAGCATCAGAGCGAATAAACCAAATCCAAACTCGTATAAAAATTATAAACCTAAAGAGAAAACTCTTAAAGACGAACAGATTTATATCCTGTTCAACTTGCTTGAAGTTGATAACATTGAGAATCCATTCAGTGTTGATGTTAGATTTCGAAATAAACTGGTTTTTTTACTCCTGTATCATCTCGGAATTAGAGCTGGTGAGCTGCTTAATCTACGAATTGCCGACTTCGACTTTTTGACGAAAACACTAACTATAAAAAGAAGACATGATGATAAGAGCGATATTCGGAAAGTCCAACCATTAGTTAAAACTTTAAGTAGAGAGATTCCTTTAAGAGATGACCTAATTGATGCAGTTTATCATTATATCTTTAATGATAGGGAAAGACATTGTAAAAATAAAAGCCATGATTACTTGTTGATTACTCATGGTAATGGGAGAAATGAAGGGGAACCTCTTACTGTTCATGCATATGAAAAATTAATATCAACTATAAAAACCAAAGATTCTAACTTAAATAATCTCTCAGGACATATGCTAAGACACACTTGGAACTATTCCTTTTCGAAATCAATTTCAAAAGGAAAATTAAAAACCTGTTCAGAAGATAAATTAAGAAATTATCTTATGGGTTGGTCTGATAATTCTAATATGTGTGAAATCTATAATCGTAAGTTTCTGGTCGAAAATGAAAAGGAAGTTGTTCAATCACTTTATGATTACAGAAATAAAATCTTAAAAGGAAACTAAAATGTTGGGATATAAAAATCTTAAGGCAGATATATGTCATGCAAGAATGAAAGGTTATTTATTTGAATTGAATGATGATAGGTGGAAGCTAAGTAAAGATATTATTGTATATCCAAAAAATGTAACCCAATATTTACATTCGGATCTTAAAGAAGGCTATGTTAAAACACTCGCTTATTTTGCAATGGAGTATAGTTCCGGGCATACAAAGAAAATCAATCAGATCTTTACACAATGGGGAAGGGAGTTAGGCTTAACAGTAATTAATAAGAAGTCGATTTTGGATTTCAAATCTTATCTTGGAAAGAATCAGGAAAATAGACTAAAAATCATTAAGAATTTCATTTTAAAATGGCATGAACTTGGCCACTTTGGTGTGGAGGTGTCTTCAGTTCAACTCCTTAATAAATTGTATATTAGGAGTGCAATTTGTGGAGATGCAGTAAAACGAAGGAATCCCGACTGTGGTCCCTTTGATCAGAGAGAAATGGAAAGCATCTTGAAAAAGATACATGCTCTTGATGATGAGGGGAAGATAAGTGTAGATACCTACTGCTTTCTTTTGCTGTTGATTTATACAGGAAGAAGGACACAACAAATTTCTTCCATGCGAATTAAAGATATAGTTAAAGTTGAAGATAATGTATTTATAAATATTCCGAAGGTTAAGCAGAGACAAAATTTCAGGAGTGAGTTTTCATCTGTTGAGATAAGTGATTTTTTGTATAAGAAGCTCACTGAACTTTCACAATCAGTATTAAGTATTGTTGAAAAACAGATTGGGGCGAAAGTTAATGAAAACATAGGTAGAGAACTGCCATTGTTTATTAACAAAAAAGAACTAGCATTTTGCTCAGAAGAAGGAATGTTAATCGCTAAAATCGAATCTGACTTTCTCCACTCAAAGAACAGAGGTATCACAAAGAGAATAGATAATCTTTTCAGAATTAACCCGGTTTTTTCTGCAAGGACAGACAAACCAATAAAAGTTAATCCTGCCCGTTTTAGATATACATTAGGAAGTGAATTAGCAAGGAAAGGAGCTTCAATTCACACAATTGCTAAAGCATTAGATCATAGTAGTGTAGCTTGCTCAGGTATTTACATTAAAAATCATGCCGATAATGCATCTGAAATAGACAAAAGAATGGATGTTTTTTTTGAACCGCTCTCAAAGTTATTTCTTGGAGTAGAACCTGAAACTAATGCCAATAGGTTTATAGAACTGATTAGATCTACTTTTCATGTTGCACAAAATGAAAGTAGTAATACTCATTGTAAAAACTGTAGGTTTTTTGAAAGCTGGGGAGGCATGTATGAATAATTATGATAATGTTAAGAGGTTAAAAGACACAATTTATTCGAAAAACTTAGACTGTTTCATAAAAGAAATGGAAGGCGATTTTTTTCTCGAAAAGAAAAAAATGGTATGGGATTCCCTTGTATGGGATCGATATTATAATTTCTATAAGTATAATTTTTTTAAAAGTAAACGGAAATTGCCTCTGGATTCGGGTTTTATGTTATTTTCAAAAGCATATATTAAACACTTACATTCTTATGGAAGAAGAAATGATTATAACCAGAGAATGAATGTGCTAAAAATACTGGAAGGAGTTTTATTGAATGAATTTCAGTCAGCTAAAATATATAACTGTAGTAACTTTATCTTCGAAAGATGTGTGGAGATTTTTACTAATATTTACTCTGAGACAACCGCATATAATGCAGGAAAAGAACTCAAAGAAATTGAAAAGTTCTTAAGGGAATACAATTTAGCTGATTTAGGATATGTGGAATGGTTTAATCCTCTTAAAATGCCAATCTATGAAGTTAAAAGCTATGATCACAATCTTGCAGGACATGACAAATTGCCTGATATTTCATACATAGTTGAACTCGCAAAAGTCTTTGCAAAGGATGATAAATCTCTCTCTAAAAGGGATATGTTCACTGCTTCAGTCCTGACTTTACTGATGTGTGCACCGAGTAGAATAAGTGAAATTCTCTCATTGCCAGCCGACTGTGAAGTGTGGGAACAAAACAGTAATGGTATAGAGAGGTATGGTATTAGGTTTTTTTCAGCAAAAGGATACGAGGGGGATGTGAAGTGGATTGCATCATCTATGGTTCCTGTTGCCAAAAAAGCTATAGCAAGATTAAAGCTGTTATCACAAAGCGGAAGAGAACTGGCTCAATATTTAGAGACATCTGAGATCTACAGGAACTCTCTAAGTAATGAGATAAATAATGACTATTTGTTATCAGCAGAACAAGTTTGCAGTGTGCTGGGCTTCACTAATTTATCCCCCTCATCAATAAATAAAAAGCTAAGCACATTAGATCTGATCCCTAATGATTACACTTATTCTTTAAAATCTCTAAACGAAATATTGAAACAATGGGCACCGGATGATTTTCCTTGGTATGACAGGAAAAAGAATATCAAATACTCGAATGCCCTTTGTTTGTTAAAAGTCTGTGATTTTAAGAGATTGTCTAAAAGTAGTGGTAAATTGTTCTTCAAACCAGTAAAGCATAATATTTCTTATGATATCGAAAATGGAGGTATTTTTTCCAGATCCAAACAGCAGTCTGCTTCAGACTCATCATTAAAAACTCATTCAATAAGGCATTTTCTAAACACATTGGCACAAATAGCTGGTATGTCTGAGTTTGACATAGCAAGGTGGTCTGGAAGGCAGTGTATAGCCCAAAACAGTGTTTATGATCATACACCACATGCTCATATGGTTGCTCAAGTTGTAAAAGCAAAAGCATTAGAAAAAGTCGGAAATGTAATACCAGTTAAAATGATATTTGAAAAAAAACTTGATGAGAATAAAGAAATTACTGGGACAACCTTAGTGAGCAAACATGGGCTTTGCAGGCTTAAATATGCAATGCAACCATGTAAGTATTATCCTGTGAGCGAATCTGGTAGTGATATAAAAGAAATAAGGGATTTGCAATGTAAAATACTCTCGATTGCTGAATCTGATTTCAGAGACGGTAATAGGGCGGCAGAAAAATGGAAAGACTTTCATACTAAAACAATAACTAAAGGAGAAATAAATGGCTAAACACCTATCAAGACTTGATGAAAAGAATATAATTCATGTTATTAATATCTGGTCTCACAACCAAAAGTTAACATGGGAAGCTCTATGTGATGAGGTAACTCTGATAATCGGAAAGAGACCTACACGACAATCACTTAGTAGTCATTCATTGATTGCAGAAGTATTTAATGAAAAGAAAGTAAAGATCAAAAGAGGGGATAAAGAAATTGTTAAGCCTGCTAATTTAAAAATAGCCGCTCAAAGAATCAAGAGACTACAAGCAGAAGTCGAGTCTTTGACTAAAATAAATAATAAACTTTCTGAACAGTTTGTTGTTTGGCAATATAATGCATTGCTTCATCAGGTTACTCGTGAGCAATTAGAAAGACCATTATCAAAGAAAAATCTTTAACTGATAGGTGTTACCTATTGACAGTGGTGGATTATTTGTTAAAAGTTTAATTGTCAGGATGACATTTCAAATAAATATAGCAAGGATGCTTATTATGAATAAATTACAACGATTTTTACCAGACCAGCGGTTTTTGATACTTCTAAATCGCTTTATTTTAAAATACGATGAATCTGAGTGTAATAAAGAGAAAATAGTAAAAGATGCATATCTTTTTTGCATAGGATATTTTCTAAAGTATCAACAGGATTATGATAACCCTGCTCTTAAGGGTTCAACAAACATTATCGCCGTTCTCACCTCTGCCTTACTCAGCCCTAACTTTCATACTATACCCGAGACCATTAGCCTCGAAAAAGTTCTCTATTTTTACAAGTTTATTGTCGAATACATAGTGTGGAATGAGTATGAAGTTGAGAAAAGCTTTAGAGATCATAAGCTAAATTTTGAAAGGACGGCAGTGTCACCGAAGTATAAATCATTGATAAAAAAGAGAATATGAATTTGTTTATTAATAAAAAGCACCTAACAGGTGCTTTTTTGTTAAGACTGTTTTATCATTACTGCGGGCTAGAGGCCCTAAAAATAATAATAAGACAGGGAGTTCAATATGAAATATTTATTTTTGATATTGATGTTCATTGTTTTAATGCTAATTAGTCCATCTGCTGGCGGTTGCATGTAAAACGGTTATACAACAGTGGTAGTGGATTCTACCACTGTTGTTTTTTTATATTCTATATTTTCGTATAAGTCAATTTTTATTATAGAGTCTCTAATTCTATAAAGTTAATGATCAATTTATTATGTTTTATAATCATGCTTTATTGATGACTTTATCAAAAATTTGCATCCATCTTTTCAACTGAACTTCTGTATTACGAGAACCCTCCAGAGAATTGAAGTCACCACTCGTAGGGAAAAACATAATTCGCCATTCAGGATATTCAATATCATCAACAGTGATGAAAAATCCTGAATCCTGGAAGTTATGTGTTCTATCAAGCTCTTTTTCGATACCAGTCCTTTGTCTGTTAGTTGTTAAGTTATACCGCCACTCTTTCACCGCCAAGAAAGGATAAGATTTTTGTTTATTTTCTTCTTTGAGATGAATAATTTCTTTCTGTTCATCGATTTTCATCCATGTAGGACCAAATTCATGGGTCCAGATTCCATCATTTTTAGTATTGAGATAGTCCCTGGTGCTGGCATTCCATTTTTTAATTCGAAACTTTTTATATGCAAACATTAAAAGCATGATGCTTACGAAAATCCAAACGAGAGCGAGCTGGATCAACCCTTGAATACCTGAGAAATAGAAAATGGCTACTGGTAGAGCAATAGCTATCCATACCCGTTTCATCATCAGAAAATTCGGCTGTTTTACTTCTGTCATCGCTGTCATGTAAATGTCCTATATGGGAGGGGCTGAATTTTGGGCGCACGTGTTTGTCAGCATTTTTGCCGATAATTCAGTAAGCTACATCGCTTTGTTTGAAGTCACTTTACGACTCAGAATTAGTTACTAGCAAATCATTTATACCGATCGATCGGTTTCTTTTGATAGTCATTAACTATCACGTGTAGATAATTGATCAGTAATAACGATCGATCGTTTTTGTCTATCAATATGATTTGAAATGGAAATATTTATTGCATTTGTCATAGGGGGCGATTTTAACTCACTGAAAACTAGTAGGTTAAACAGGTTTGAAGTGCGATTTTCTTACCGAATCTTGAGAATCCACTTTTGAAAATCCCAGCAGATTTGGATTTTCATCCATGATTTTCTTAATGAGACAGGCTTTCCTGGCTGGCTTAAGAACTGATAAGCCTATCGCTTTCATAATGCCAAGGAACTCGCTGAGGTAAGGTATCCACTGCAACCAGCGAGATCGGATAAGTTCTGTAGAATTTGCTGTAAGGGGTATATCTGTGGGATGAACTTCAATGGGTCCTGAAAAGTTTTTATTGAAGGCAATTGATACCAGAGCAACATCTTCAACTGGTTGAGCCATGATGACTCGCTTACTTAGGTTTGACCAACTGTATGCTTTACCGAGCTGGGATGCCTTAAATGCGACACCGCCATATTCGAATGAAAAACCGTTCATCTTGCCTGTAGATGCAACATTGGCTATCGCTAAAATATTTTGCTTTTGCAGTTCACCGATGAAGTCTTCAATAGTGATTTCATCAAAGAAGGTGAGAACTGCATCTATAGCTCCCTGTATCACTATCTTGGGAGGTTTCTCCTTTGTTCTGACCTGCATCATCTTTTCGTTACGAGTGAGCTTCTTTTGCTTCTGGGGCTGTTTTGCAGGAGAAGGACCTTTCGTTCTGGTGAGCTGATGCTCTCTTTCAAGCTCTTGAATGATACAAGTGCTGATGAGGTTTTCGTTCCTGCCGAGATAAAGTTGGCCATCTACCAAAACATTTATACGGGAAGCAATGATGTGTATGTGTTGACCTGCTTCGTCGTCATGCAGAACATAACAGCGCAAGTGAGTATCTGAGAAACCCATTCGCTTCATATAATCGTCAGCAATGTCTCTCCATTGATGATTTGTGAGTGATTCACCGACTGGGAGACGAAGGGAGTTGTGCCATACCGGTTTCGCAACATCTTCTCTCAGTTGCTGTGTTCTGGCGAACTCTGCTGTCAGCTCTTCTATTGAGATGCCCACAAGATTACCACCAATCACCAAAGGTGTGCTTTTATGGTGCGGAGCAGGGGCAAGAGCATACGAGATGACTCCACGGAAGTTCTTACCCCGGCGAATCCTGTTCATCCCCTTCATTTAGGATGTTTACTTATCGAATGTCAGCAGAGCATCTCTTACATGCGACAGCTTCACTTTCAAAGCAGTTAACTCTTGTGAAAGAGGCTGAGCATCTTCCCCTCTGCGGAGAAGGAATGACCCAAGATCGTTGAGTTTCTGTAGTGAAGCAGTTAGTTGTTGCCAGGCTTCATTATTTATCTCAGGGACCGATGGTGGCAATTGCTGAAGAGCCGAGGATCTTAGCCAACAGCTTTTACTAAGCTGGTTTCGAGAGTTATTGACTCGATTGAGTTCAAAATCGTTAAGACGAACCGTTACGGTATGCTTGCGGATGCGGTTAGATGGTAGCTTCTTTGCTTTTGGATCATCACTGAACGACGAGGGAAACTCGTCATCAAATATATTATTAAATTTCTCCATATCAACTCCTTCGATATTAATTAGATAGTAAGTCCGTATGCTATGCATAATTAATTATCATAATATGCAAATGTGTCAATGGCTTAGATGTTGATTTTGAACTTGATTTTCCTTTTTCAACCGGAGGGAAGAAAAAGCAAGGCAACTGAGCATCGCTCAGTTAGCCCTTGCTTCAAAGTAGAAGAAAGAAATTTAACGATTTAATAATGGAAAAATGAATGCAACTGAATATTTAATATAGCTAAAAGCTATTAAAACATTAATTAATATTCATTTATTGCATTTTTATTTAAGTTGTAAGCGGTAATTTTTTATTAAATATATGATATTTATAGATAAAATTTCATTGTGAGTTTGCTGAAACTTATTGACATACATTTATTAGACCTGTAATTTATTAGGAATGTTCTTATTTTTATGAAATGATCTCTATAAAGACATAAGGGAATTTTCTATGATTGGTCAAAATTGATGGATAAAGATAAAATTGAGTTGATTATCAAATCACTTACAAGGACCGATAGTTATCTAAACTATGCAAATACTAAGTCAACCATATTATTAACATTGTCATCAGCTATCTTGACTATAGTTGGTGTTAACCTGTCAAAAGTGCTTCCGTGTGGAATTGAAGGATATAGTAATTTTTCATGGGTTTTATTTATACTATTCCTTATTTTAGGAGTGTTGCTTAACATCTTTTCCATTATTAAGTCGCTAGGTTCAATGGCTCCCTTTATTAAGGAGAGTAGCAGAGAGAACATTTTTTCTTTCGTTGATATTACTCATTACTACAAAAGTGGAGATGACTACTTTAATAAAATAGCTAATGAGAATTATTTGGATTTAGGAAGGCAATTGTCAGTATTGAATTATACGCTATCAGAAGGATTAATAAAAAAGTACAAAGGGCAAAAAGAAGCAGTTTTATATTTGAAGTTGTCACTTTTGTCCTTTTTAATGACGATATCATTTCCTTGGGTAGAGTATGCTTTGGGTTTATTTAATGATGAAGAGAGCGGGGTAATAATTTTAAGTCTTCTTGTTATTTTGCTTCTATTAATTATCGTTATTTTGGTTGCCTTCATAATATACCTATTACTGATGGGAAGAAATAAAAAATGAGCATCAAAGATCTGTATAAAAATTTAAACTCAGACATTGAAAAAATATCTAAAAGAAGTAAGTCCGAAAGCTATGATTTCTTCAGCAAAAGAGCTTTTGACTCTGCGGGGATGGAGAATTTAGAGCCGGTATCGGAAAATGCGAGAGATGTGGCCCTAGAAAGTTTTGACAAATCAATACTTGAAAGTGTTAATTCACAGAATGTTGTAATAAGAGATGGCTTAACACCGATCAATGATTATGAAGGTGTTCGTGGCTTACGGGAAGCTTTTGGGAAGCCTCAGAGACAGGAAGTGCCTGCAATAGGAACCCATCCTGAATTTAGAGGTTTAGAATTAAATAACACAACTAAGTTTGGTTATGTAGTCACAATGTTTGTAGATATAATAGGCTCTACAAAACTTGGTCTTTCATACAGTCCTTCAGATGTATTTCTCTTTAAAAATAACATCATAACTGGAATTATTGAAACAATTAATGCATTTGACGGGCATGTGCATAGAATCATGGGAGATGCTGTCATGGCTTTCTTCCGAAGTAATGAAAACGAAGAACGCAATACGTTAGAAAATAGTGCTATCGATGCCATTAATTGTGCAGCATATTTTATTGAAGTAATGAATGAAATAGTAGTGCCGCAAATAAAGGAAGTGGCAGATGAAAATATCGGTATCAGAATAGGTATTGATATAGGTGAAAGTGATTATGTTCTATGGGGTAATTATGGGATACCTGGTGTTAATGAAATAACTGCCACATCTTTTTATGTAGATATAGCATCTAAACTACAGCATAAGGCTCCTAAAAATTCCATTATGCTTGGCGAGAGCTTAGTAAAAAAATTAGGGCTTACTACTGATGATTACCTTGAATATAAAATGAAAAATAGTGAGCGGGATAGGTATGTCATTGACTATACATCTAAAAATAAAGAGAGATTACGGTATCGGCAGTATTTGCTGAATCAAGCCAAATACTTTACACTCCTTCCGCACGGTGTTAAACCCTGTCGTATTAAAGTAGTGATTACTTATAGCAACGACGTATATGGATTTTCTAACAAACAGAATTATATAAGCTGTGGTTCAGTTGTTCCCAAAAACAAATGGATCAAGTTCCATGCTTTTTTTCATGAAGGTTATGGAGAGAACTATGAATCACTTAAATTCAAATTTCGTGTTGTGAACAACGGAGCTGAAGCAAGTAAAAAAAATAACAATGACAATCATGAAACTGAAATTACAAAAAAAGCTCATGAAAAAGAAAATGGTATATTTCATGCTTATCACCATGAAAAAGCCTCTTATAAAGGGTTGCAGCATATGTATATTTCTGTAATTTCAAATGGAAATACAATAGAAGGGGAGTTTCCGTGCAGTATATTTATACAGTAATGTTGTTTTAAATTATTTCCCCCTGCAATCATGTAGCTTATTCTTTTTTAAATCGGAGTTTTTCAATGTATATTAAAGAAATTTCAATAAGGAATTATAGAAATTTTTACAAGTCAAAATTCCAGTTTTTGAAGGGGGCTGTCAATACAATTATCGGAGAAAATGCTTCAGGCAAGACAAACCTTTTTAATGCCATGAGGCTGATCTTGGATGATTCGCTCCCATTAAATTCTCGGATACTTTCCAGTGAAGATTTTAATCGAGGTCTGGAAGAATCATTTGGGCATTGGATTATTATTACCTTGTATTTTGATGATTTGAGTGAATCTGAAGAAGAACAAGTAATTGCAAATTATTCATTAAATGATGGAAACGATGAGTTAGGAACTGAAGGTAATTATACTTTTATATTCCGTCCTAAATTTCATGTAAGACAAGAGCTTTATGATTTGTCTTTAGCTAATGATAATTATGAGGCAAGAAAAGATGCTTTTTCAGAGTATGTTTCAAATCATATTATCTCTAAAGAGCATTATGAGGCTGTTGCCTTTGTCAGAACGAAAATAGATTTTAGTGATGATGAAGTTTATAAAGACATAGTTGGAGATTTCTTAAGTCTAAGTTTTGCAAATCCAAATGATGATGCTGAGATGTTGGGTTGTAAAAAACCGCATTTCTTTTCTCTTGGTAGCGAGGTAGCCTGCACATATGTCAAGGCATTAAGAAATGTAGTTGCTGATTTAAAGTATTATAAAACAAATCCATTGTATAAATTGCTCACATTAAAAAGCAAACAAATTAATAGCAGTCCCGATATTGTTGATGATGTAAAAGGAGTTAATAAAAAAATATCATCTATATCTGAAATTAAAATGCTAAGTGAAAAGATTTCGGCATCCTTAACTAATACTGTTGGTTCAACATATTCTCCAAAAATAATGGTGTCGTCACAGCTTCCAGAGGATTTTGTTGAACTTATACAGTCACTCGGATTAGTTGTTGAAGACTCCTTAGATTATAACGGTTCAGGAAGATTAGATGATTTGAGTTTAGGTGGGGCTAACCTCATTTATCTCGCATTAAAACTTTATGAATATGAAGAAATCAGAGATGCTGAAGAACATATTACTCATTTCCTATTAATCGAAGAGCCAGAAGCTCATATCCATACCCATATTCAGAAAACTCTCTTTGATAATTTTAACTTTCAAAATACACAAGTATTTGTTTCTACCCATTCTACACAGATAAGCTCAGTATCAAATATATCTTCAATGAATGTTTTAGCACGACATAAAGGCTATACTGAAGTTTATAGGCCCTCCAATGGTTTAACCCCAAAAGAAATCTATTCGATTGAAAGATATCTCGATGCAATTCGCAGTGATTTGTTATTTTCAAAGAGTGTAATTTTAGTAGAGGGTGATGCTGAACTTATTCTTATACCTCCAATGATAAAGAAAACTTTAGGTATCAGTTTAGATGAGTTAGGTATAAGCCTTATAAAAGTTGATGGGACGGTATTTAAGCACTTAGCTAATCTGTTCCATAAAGACAGGTTAAAAAGGCGGTGTGCTATATTAACAGATTTAGATTCAGCCTATGTTACTAAGGCTGATGATATATTTGACTCTAAATTTGTAGAATCTTTAGTAAATGCTGATATTGATGGTGCCCAACGGAAAGCTAAATTGGATGTTGACATAAAGCATAACGAGTTTGTTTCAGCATTTTATGCTGATAACACATTTGAGACTGAGTTGATTAAATATAAGCAAAATAGTCAACTGTTTATAAAAGTTATGGAGGGAAGTTATAGCAAACAATCGGAACTTAGTAAAAATATTAATGATATCAAATCCGATGATGAAAGAATAAGGTATATGAGAGCTTTAAAATTTGCAAAAAGGATTGGCAAAGGCTGGTTGGCTACTAATATGGTTGAGTATTTAGAAGTTGATAATCGCATCCCAGATTATATTTTAAAGGCAGTTAAATATGTCATTAATGACAGGGAGCTACTTCCTGTTTTTGAGAAGATGCTTTCTTATAACTTATCTTTGATGCGAAAAGCTGAATGGGAAGAGGAAAGAAAAATATCTAATAAGCATGATTTTAATAGTAAAATGCAAGAGTATGGTGTCCTTTGCCCTGACAGTTTCTATAGACTTTGGGAGTTATAATTATGCCCTATAAAAATCTAACTGATGAGCAATGGAATGCTGTCAAACATGATGGTAATTTATTGTTAACTGCCTGTCCAGGCTCAGGCAAAACAAAAACTCTTGTGTCGAAATTATGTTACTTGTTAGAAAAAAAAGAATCCTCTGGGGTAAGTAAAAAGAGAATTATTGCACTAACTTATACGAATATAGCTGCTGATACTATTTATGAAAGGTTAATGTCTTTTGGTGTTGACACTAAAAACCTCTGGATCGGCACAATTCATAGTTTTTGTCTTAATTGGATTATTAAACCTAATTTAGATAGAATTCCGAGGCTGTCTAAAGGTTTTAGTGTTATTGATGAACATGAAAAAGAACATCTTATTGATGAATTAAAGGATAAGTATGAATTAGGATTTTTCGACCAAGTTAGCACTATATTGAATGCTGATTTTAAGCCAATTTATCTAAAGGGCGATATTCGATATGCTTTAGTGAAAGAATATCATTTCTATCTCAGCACTAACCGTCTAATTGACTTTGATTTAATTCTTAATATAACACTTAAACTATTGACTGAAAGGAAATCATTGTGTCGGAAAATATCTTTGTTATTCAGTCATATTCTTATAGATGAATACCAAGACACTTCTCTGTTGCAATATGATATCTTAAAGCGTTTATACAAAAACCATAATAACCATTTGACTTTAATTGGTGATAGTGAGCAAGCTATTTATACTGGGCTTGGGGCTATAGTAAAAAACGAAACTGAATTATCCGTTTTTTTTAATATTAAAGACTTAGCAGTTATGAATCTGACTGGTTGTTTTAGGAGTAGTCAATTAATTATTGATTTCTATAGCAAGTATAAAGATGGTAATTTTAAAATAAATTCGTTGTCAAAGTATAAGGATTTCCAGTCAGTCATTCTTAAGGAAGATTCTGTAGATAAGTCTCAATTATCATATTATGTTTCTGGTATTATCAAAACCCATATTAAACAGGGTATTAGTCCATGCGATATCGCAGTTCTTTGCCCAAGTTGGTTTGATGTTATAAAACTATCGGGTGATATTTTGCTCTTAAATAATGATTTCGAGTTAGACGGAGTTACTATTTCTCCTATTCCTAAGAACACTGAAAACCTTTGGTTGATGTTTATTAAGTTATTGTTTATCAAAAGAATACCTAATAATTTTATTATTCGAAAAAAAATAGTTGATGATTTCGTCGCTGAGATAAATATCAATTCTCCAAGTTTTAATGATTTCTCAAATAAATTCGTTTTGGCGAAAATTAATCATTTGGCTACTATTGCCAATTATAATGTAAATATCGAAGATTGGATTGTAAGTGTTATAACTGATTTCTGCAATTTTTTTAGATTGGATCTTAGTGATGGTTCTTTTTATCATAGCGAGATGAATTCTCTTGTTAATGCTACATTAAAGAGAATGAAAAAGTATAAGATGAAATATAAAGCCAATGATTTACCTGCCTTTTTTAATTCAAGATCTGGTGTTAAAATAACAACATGCCATTCAACTAAAGGTGATGAATATGAGGTCGTCATATGCACTGGATTGCTTGAGAATAAAATACCGCATTGGAGTGTTATTAGGAATAATAGTCGCCAGCATAGTGACTATGTTGCTAGGCGACTTTTATATGTAATTTCATCTCGTGCAAAGAAACATTTATATATGATCTCAGAGCGTGGTTATACAACAAGGAGTGGTATTCCTTATTCAGCCACACCTCAACTTTAGTTTAACCATCAAGGCTTAATAAATTTTCATAAGTTCTTTTCAAGAATTTTATAAGCCTTTTCCTTTCCTCGTAGTAGTTATATCTTTCATAGACTTTTTTCAAACCCTTTCAACTTGTGGTTGGGGCATCTCTCAGCAACATTTTGACGAACGGACAATGAAGTAAGCAGGCTTCGGTTGGTTCTTCTCAAATCATGCATAGGAAATATTCTACATCACCCATGATTTCAGGTAAATTTTCCTTAGCATGGCTTATGATGAACTATCAGACTTTAGTTTCGCCTGCTGAGTATGTCTTTTCCTTTGTGTTGGGACTTTCTAAGCATTAATAAAACTTTTATGCGTAATTGACTAAATAGTACAGGGGGCATTTCTGGGGGCAGATCACAAATTGAAATGAAAAAAATCACATATAGAACAGAAGACTGGCTAGAAGGTTTGAATCCTGTAGGGTGCCAAATTAAATCAATAAATTACATTTGTTCCCTTCTCGTATTTATAAAAATCAAACGTCTCTGTAACGGCTGGTATAAGTTAAGTTTGATCAACTTAAATCCATCCTAACGCGCTGCTGCAAGCATCCCCGGATAGTGCTTAGCAATGATGTCGTTCATCCTATCTACTAGCTCAGGCCTCTTAAACGTCAGGTGTGCAGTACCTTTCTTAAAGTAGCGAATTGTGAAGTAGGCATCATCGTAAACATCCTTGTCGGGATTATCGCGGATATGCTCCATCAGACGCATCGAAATATCGCCATGTGTATCGGATATCGTTTTGCTATCAAGCGAAAACAACATCCGTTCCAAATCTGCAAATTGGTCTAGACGAAATCTACTCGTTAGGCTGTAGCCCCAGCGGTTGTGTGTTACCAAGCTTTTCATAATGATTTTCTTACCAAAAAAGCACGGGCAGTTGGTTTTATAATCCCATGACAGCCCCTTGAATACATTGATAATCCCACGCTCAATCATATCGGTTGTGCTCTTATGCAACTGTTCAAAAGTGCTGAGAATATTCTCCTCACAGATAGCAGGAAAATCGCCATCTTCTAGATTCTGATACCATTGAGAACGAGCCTGCGCGTCCATCAGAGCTAGCATGCCGAATTTCAGCATCAGGTCTTGCCACACGCTGCGGTCGATATTTCGGGTGATCACTGGCATCGCTATCTCAATATTTTCCATCAGCCAGCAATCATACTGAGGTCCTGACTTCATTGCCCATTCAGCGGCACAGCCGCCACCGATCCCTGCAGTTAATTGAGAAATGGTATTAAGTTTCTGAATCAATTGCTTAATTTGTATCAGAGCTTCATCGCGTCCGTTTATGATGAACTTGATGTTGGTTGAGTTAACCAACTCGTTATGCTCAGTAATCACTTCTGGCTCAATGCGCATTGCAAAACCCCATAAAAAATCCCTGCCGGTAATGGCAGGGACATTATGCGATTTCAGAAAATGAACAGAATTTAAGAAAGATAAATCTGGAAAGCAGTACGCAATATTTAACCAAAGTTGAGGCATTTCCGTTTGGATTGACTCGAAAAGAATATGGTGAGAGTCAATTCAGAAGACCAAATTATCATCTTAACAAATTTCATTTCCGCAATGTGTCTATCCTGATTTTTAGATTTAAGATGAGCGAGATGAAATTTAACAACCATACTTTAAAAGCTCACACGCCCTTTAAAATTTCCCCAAAATCTGTAGTACTCAAATCAGGTGTAGAGCAAAGCATATCTCTAGCTAACGAACGTCGACGTTGAAGAAGATCATCAAGCGTTTCTTCAAAGGTTGTAATTTCACCGTCCCTCACGGTCGGATAATAGACGTACACATCTTTTGTTTGCCCTATTCGATACGCCCTATCTGTAGCCTGGTCTTCTTTGGCTGGATTCCAGCAGCGCGTAAAATGAATAACATGATTTGCCTTCTGGACATTAACACCAAATCCGACTGCAACAGTTGAGAGAATAATCACCCCAAATCCTGGCTGTGCCTGAAAATCATCAATCAGACGTTGGCGGCTGTTTTGACTATGATTTTTGGTGCTGGTATCACCATTTATTATTACAGGGCGGAAACCAAATTTTTGATTTATGGCGTGTTGAAGTTCGCGCTGCAAGTCACGAAGTTCAGTAAAAATAATCACCTTATCTTTACTAGTATGTTTAATTTCTTCTAGTTTCTTGATCATCCAGTTCAATTTTGGTGATTCCCCCTTGGAACGGAGATCTGGAACCACCACAGCAGGATGCGCACAAATGAGTTTCAGCTTGTGTAATAATCCCAACATACCTGTTCCGGCCTGCTGCATGCCTTCGCTTAGTGCTTGTTGTTGCTGCCAACTTGCAATAGATGAAAGGTACAACTGTTTTTGGGCGCTTGAGAGAGGCAGATGTTTACACTCTGCCACTTCAATTTTTTTTGGTAAATCACGCGCAACTTCTTCTTTGGTTCGACGCAAAGTTTGGGGTTCGATAAGAGCTCGCAGGTTATCAAGACGAGCAGTATCGCGGCCTAATTCATTCTCAATTGGGCGAACATAATGCTTACCGAACTCATTGAGTGCTCCTAGCAATCCTGGTTGAGCGAAATCGAATAAGCTCCACAAATCTACAAGTGTGTTCTCTACCGGTGTACCGGTGCATGCAACTTTAAATCTGGCTTGTATAGCGTTGGCAGCATGTGTGATTAACGCTGCTGGGTTTTTTATTTTTTGCGCTTCATCGCAAACCATAATGGACCAAGGTTGCCGCGCTAGAGAAAATTCTTGATCTCGTAGCGTTTCGTATGTTGTGAGAATGATTTTTGCTTCACCTTGCCAGCCCGGTTTAAGCAGGTTTTTAATGCCCTGAGACTGCAGATGTGCAGGGATGGCTTGTTTGGGATATTTCACCGCTTTAATAGTCTCACCATACAATTTCAATACCGGTAATCCTGTGGTATGGAAGAAGTTATCCAGCTCACGTTCCCAGTTATCCAGAAGAGAAACAGGGGCAACGATGAGGCTGGGTGGCTCATCTGGGAATTTTTCGATGAACCATACCAGGAAACTCAGGATTTGCAGCGTTTTCCCCAGCCCCATATCATCCGCCAGTAAGCAACCTGCCGTTTCCTGTGGTGAAAGAAGGAAGAGCTGCTGGAGCCACGCAACACCTTCCCGCTGATGATCTTTGAGCCGGATATGTTCTTTCAGACTAAGGGGAATTTCAGGCTCGGCATGACGAGCATTGAGGAGCGAATTCCGGCGCTGTTTGATGTAGGCCGCTTTTTCAATATTCTGTTCAATTTTAAGGACGGCCCGAGCCGCTTTAGCATCAACATTGCCCTGCGATTCATTTGCCGTGTTTTGCTGTTTTTCCCAGTTCTTACAGAAGGTTTTAGCCGTATCCAGTGGTAATTCAGCGTCATTCCAGGGGGAGATGATATGTGATTCACCAGCCGCTTCTGCCTGAGTGATTCTTTCCTGCAGTTCATCGAGATGGTGCAGGTTTTCAGGCTGCCAGCCATCCAGTGTTTCGACCGAAAATGCAGAGAAATCGATGTCATCGGGGAGCCAATTTTCACTTTGCGCTTTGGTCAGCCAGGGAGATGATATTTTTTCGAACTCGCCAATACCGATAACACGATCGCCATATTTACCGATATCAAGGACATCATCGAATTCTTTACCTTCGATTTCCTGCTGCCAGCGAGATAATAGTGACTGGCAATCATGCCATTGCTGTTCGGTGAATTGGCTCAGTTCCAGCTCGTAACCCTGCCAGGAGCCTGCAGGCATTTGTGCCGCAACACTGATTCCCAATGCCTGAATAAATTTATCCAGCTCCCAAGGGGCGGTAATGAGGAAGGTGACTTCCGGTTGTGGTACTGGCGAGACGGGCTCCAGAACCAACGTAATATCCTCTATCTTGTTCTCATCATTTAGACGGGGCTGGAGCCTAAAGTGATGGAAGAAAATATGGGCATCAAATAGTGCCTGTTCATGCTCTTCAGGGGCAATCACGCTAGCGGCATCTTCACCCAGGAATGTGTAGGGGTTGCGAACAAATGACAGAGCTTCGCTTCCGGCTACTCGGCGGCCTGGAATGGAATGAATTGAATTGAGAACCTCTTTCACCTCGGGAGGAATGATGACATGGCTGAGCTCGCCATTTTCTCCGGGGATGCGATAGCTATCATGAACCTGAGCGTTTTTGTCAAAACTGCCAAGCCAGTTGGCAGGCTGATCATCGAAGTGAGGCTCAATCTCTATCACGGCAGTATCAGCAATCGTTGCTTTTCGCAGGCGTAACGATAATGAGGTCGGTTTGATGACGTGTGTTTT
This sequence comes from Pantoea sp. EABMAA-21, assembly GCF_030053335.1. Classification (NCBI taxonomy): domain Bacteria; kingdom Pseudomonadati; phylum Pseudomonadota; class Gammaproteobacteria; order Enterobacterales; family Erwiniaceae; genus Pantoea; species Pantoea sp. EABMAA-21. The sequence goes on along the minus strand of NZ_JASGBX010000005.1, from coordinate 72,786 downwards.
TTCTAAATAATCATCAAATTTTGCAGCGGCTTGTTTCGCACATTTACGGACAGCAGCCCATCCCAACTGGTTAGTCGTTTCGCTGGGAGATTGTGATTGCTGTGCACTGAGTTGCTCAACCGACTGCTTGAGTGCCCAGTTTTCTCGCGATAATAAATGCTGCTGGTTTTCATGGTTAAAAATAGCACCAGTGCGGTTTAAACGTATGAGGTGACGGACCGGGAGCGTGGCCCATTCAGCAATCCAGACGCGAAAATCACTGTCGCTTAATGCCCCTCGCGAACTTAAACTTGCGCGTAATGGCAAAACCTTAGGGACGCCAATCAGAGGCAGGCTACTGGCATGCTCTTCATCTTCCAGCAGGCGGTACAACGCGTCCCAGCTCAGCAACCATCGGTCTGTGAGTGATATCAGATAGTCTTCTTCAACCAATTGCTCAAGCCAGGATGCCAGAGCCCAAAGCTCCGGCACATCAACCAACGATTGTGGAAAACTAAGGCCGCTGTCTTCGACTTGGTACTTATTCTTCAGATGACGTTCTATCTGCTGACGGTTTCCCGTCAGTTTACTTAACAGACGTTTGAGCATTATTTGATCCAGTAGCGATGTGGTTCTTTAGTGACGGGGGCGAAACCGAGTCGGAGCAACTCTCTTTCCGTTGTGTCATGCGGTGACTTGAGCTGAACAGACAGCACACCACCTTTTTGCCGGTTATCGCTGACGACGCAAGAGGTGTTTTCAACCAGACGCTGTATGGCTGTATCTCTCAATGGGTTGATGATCATAACATCAGATACAGAGACGGGAGAGGGAGCTTTCTTGTCTACAAACTTGATGGGTTCTTCAGCCATCCAACGGATACCCAGCTTGCGCAGCTCATCGTCGTATTTCAACATCCAGCCGGTAATACGGACCTTGTTATAGCCCTCAGCCCGAGGGGTATGCGGCAGTCGAAGAACATTACGGTATTTATCTTTTAAATGGATATTAATATCTAATGAACTTGTCTCTGGATTGAACGGCGCCTGACCTACTCGATAAGCGTACATTGCGTTCCCTGTCCCGGAAAACTCCACGAAAATGTAATCGTTAATCTGCATGATCATGGCGTTATCAAAGCTACGTCCACCACGCAAATGACTCAGCCGTCCACGATTCTCCTCGCGGAATTTCATAAAGTCGCTACCACGATCGTGCCAGGCATCTGGCCCCATCACGATACGAGTGAATCCCATCTGATTGGCGAAACGCAGCCAGTAGTGCAACCTTGCCTGGTCAACATCGCCATTGCCGCGAAGCAGTTCGAAGAAGTGCATCAGGTCTTGTTTTGCTAGCCAGCCCCGCACCATGGCTGCAACGGGTTCAGAAACATATTGATGCCACTTATTCTGCTGGCTTTTTAGCTGCGGGTTATCCCAGTATTCCAGTGCGGCCTGTTTCAGTGCTGTATGAGCCTGATCGCGATAAGTGGAATGGTAATAGCGCGTCAGCGTTGCGGTCATAATGTCGTCGCGAAAACGTAGCCACTGCGCAGCCAGACCTAACAACCAACTAATTTTCTCCAGGAATTGTTGATCGTCAAGCGTATCGAGTTGTGCCAACAACACCGTGAAAATACGCTTCCATAACCAGCTGCTATCGGGGATTTGCGCGATTTTTTCCAGTGATGATAGAGAGTTATTCTCACCGGAAAGTAGCTGTTGGGATATCATGCCGCCCGCTTGCGGTGTAAAAATATCGTGATAAAACTCAATGGTTTTCATCCACGACTTTTCTCTGCGGATAGCGGCTTTCACCACAGAGTAGCCCTGGGCGATGTGCCTACGTAGTACGCACCAATGTGGATTTGCCTCAGGAGATTCATGCTGATATGCAAAGTAACTTGAACAAAGCGCTGCCCAATCCTTTCGTTTCAATTCCTTAGATTCAAGCCGCTTCTTAATAGCGTTGTCTACCTCAGGAAAAAATACGTCATCCTCAAGCAAGATTGGTCGGTCTGGATATAACGGATCGTTATCGGCAAGACCATAAAATACCATCCGCCATTCTCGCTCCGTGAGTTCTTTTGCAAGACGAAGGCGACGTAGAGCCTCCAACCGCATTTCTTGTGGTGGTGAGGGGATTTTTTCTGCTTTATCAAACCGTTTTTCCATATCGAAGGCAGCGGAAGCCAACGTTTGGAAATCATTATGCAGATAATTTTCTTCCCTTTGATTGGAAAAGAGTCTCGCAGCAATGCGCTGAGAAAGAGAATCCAGGGCTGGCGTCATTGAGGCATTACCAACTGACAGACTTCTTTATTGACGACAGGGGTAAAATCCACCTCATCGGCTTTATCACGCTTATCTTTTAGCCCGAAAAACTGCATACGTAACTCGACGCGTCGGCTAGCTTCTTTACTTTCCTTAGCATTATTGAAGGAGACGCCACCCGCCAGGAAGAGTTTACGTATTTGGATCTGTTGTTCTGCAGTAATACTTTTTTGCAGCGAACTGCGGCTATCGAGCAAACTACACATTACCCATTCAGATCTTTGTAGAGAGAGATGTAGGTTATACAGATATGAGCCGTCAGTATCGGTAAACCCTTCAATGACAATTTGCTTAAACCACTTCTTACCTTCTTCACTGTCGGCAGCATCAAGCACCAGCGGAACAACATCCTGCAGTGCTTTTTGCCCTTCAGCATTCAGGAAAAAACGGTTGTGATCGAAACGCCCGGCTTCACCAAAACTGATTCGGTTATCATGGCAATCCACCACAATGCTTTTGTTAACATCACGGGCATGTAGCTCGAGGCGCTCACAGAGTCTGGATATATCCTGCCCTCTTGTTTTTTCACCTTGCTCGGCGCGTTGAATCCGCTGTGTAACTGAGCTTAACGAAGCGACCATGACGACCAGAAACAGGACCATCATGGCCGTCATTAGGTCGGCATATGAGATCCAGAACGGTTTCTCTGCTTCATCGCCGCGGCGTTTCTTAATGCCAAATGCATTTTCAAACATCAGCCGTTATTCCTTAGGCTCTAACGCGTGAAAGGACATCATCCAGCTCACTCACACTTTCACCGATTTGTTCTACAGAACTGGCGAGCAGATTTGAGGCTTTCGCCAATTCGACATCAAGTTTGCCCAGCGTTTTATCCAGACTGCGAGAAACCCCGTCTGAGAAGTCCTCAAATCCTTTTCCAAGCACGCTACTGACATTTTCCATGAACGTCTGTGCTTCACGGTTATAACTCTGCAGGCGCTCGCCATGCTGTTTAAGATCGGCAATAAATTGACTACGTGTTGTTTGTTCTGACTGAGTATTTGTGGCCAGAAGCTCCAGCATGGCAATGGATTTGCCGACAGCCTCTCGATTGTTACGATAATCAGCCACTATGGATGAGAGTTCGCTGGTGGCAAGGGAGAGGGATGAACCTGCGGATTGTGCTTTATTAAGCACATCAGCGGTAAGGTGATTGGCTTCCGAGACCCGATCTCCTGCATGTTCAAAACGTTCAGCTGCCTGGCGCATTTTGTCAGCGCCGTTTTGCATGTCCTGAATCTGTCGATTGTTTTGTTCTGCAAGCTGGCGAAGTGTTTCAGTTGTCCCTAGATGTTGGCTAGCAACAGTTTCAATCAGCTGTTTAATCTGATCGTCAACCTCACTCATTACACGCTGTGTCTGCTCATGAAGAGACTGCTGGTTCGCCTGCTGAGTTGCTGAAATTTGCTGCTGGCCCTTATCGAACAGCCCAAAAAGGCTACCCAACTGTTCACCAAGCGTCTCAACCGAGGTTGCCATCTTTTCCATTGTGGCACTTTGCCCTTGTTGTAAAGAGTTTTGAATGGCTTCTATAAAGGCGGCCATATGCTCTGCTTGTGCCTTTTCTCGCGCTTCGCTATCAGCGAACATTTTCTCCAGTTGTTGGGCCATACGCTCACCGGCCCCTTCACCTTCAGCGCCAATTCTGGCTACAGAGGCCTGCAGGCTGGTGAGCATATCATTCATGCCAGACTGCATAGCTTGCTGACCTGTCTTCATCTCTGATAACAATTGCTCAATAAGTTGGGCGCTACCCTGACGGGAATCATCACTCACCTGGCGCATGTCTTGTAATAAAGTGGCAAAACCAGTTTGCATAGTCTGAATGGCGCCAACGGTTTGCCCCATCATTTCGTTGAGATTAGTAAACTGTTGACCAAATGTTGTATCAAGCTTAGCCATAAACGCTGTCAGAACATCCTGTAGCATGTTCTGCACCATACCGCTTTGATCGCCACTTGCGGTCTGCACGGCACCAGCAATTTTATCTAGCGGTGACTTTAGACTGTTTTCAATTGCACTGCTTACATGCTCAGCAAACTGTTGCCCGGATTCGCGATAGGTGGTGCTAAGTGTGGCTGCCAGGCGTTCGTTTTCCACTTTTTGACTTTCGGCCAGATGCAGCAACATATCGCGTAAGTCGGTAACCAGACTCTCTTTTAGATGGCGTGCTTGGGTCGCACTTTCATTACTGGATTTCACTAACGAGGCGAGATACTCCTCGCCCACGCCACTGTCGTAGAGAGAATCCAGGGCGGCCGTGAATTTTTCCAGATATTTGTAGCATTTAGCGATGGACAGCTTTTCTAGCCAGGTAACCAGAATTGAGGCGAAAATAGCGACAGCTGATCCCAGAAAAGCGTATAGCACATCGTGCAGTAGGTTATTGACGCTGCTGGTGACTTGTTCTGGGGTGCTAGGATCAAAGTGACTGAGGCCGATCATCAGGCCATAGAAGGTGCCGATAATTCCCACGCCAGTCAGAATACCAGGAAGGTGCTTGAAGAATTCCGTGTTCAGTGGAATATCAACCAGTTGTTGTTCCGAGAAAAAGCTAGCGCTTGGGGCTGTAGCACGAACGCGAACGATTTTTTCTTCTCCATTCTCCAGTTCGCGCTGTTGGTGCAAAGACTCCCCGAATTCACTCCAGGCATGTTTTAGTTCAGGCCGATGAAACAGTTTCTGCAGATGCTCAAGCTGAGATTCTGGCTGGTTTTCTTTGATGGAGATGATGGATTGAGTGTGGTTTCTTAAGCCAAATATAATTCTGATAGCTCTGATTAAATAAAAGAAAAAAAAGCAAATGACTGCAAAACTCACCAAACTAATAACAGTGACTGGCACTTTATGGGGTTCCACAGAAGTAAGAACAGCTAAAATAGAATTAAGCCAGGACATTGATTTACCCGTATAAAAATTAATCCATTGTTAAATACACCAAAGACAACTTTCTGAATCAAATAAAAAATAAGCTGCAATGGTTGTCATTGTGTCTCTACGTTGTCCCTGTGTGACACAAAACGTTCAAGGGAGGAACGATACAAAGCAGAGCAACGAGTAAAGCGGTTGTCCAGTTTCCTCCTTTTTACCCGTTAAATGCAAACTTCTTTATGCTCCAATGTTTGTAATCATTGACGTACCGGGTATCATTTTGCGAAATGCATCCCAAAACCGAATCTGCGATCAGACATGGCTGCTTTTTCGCCGCGATCTACCCCCGAGGATTTTGATGAACAACGCTGAACAACAGTTTCTTAATGAGCTGGATAACAAATTCTGGAAAGCCGCTGACAAACTGCGCGCCAACATGGATGCCGCTAACTACAAGCATGTTGTGCTAGGGCTCATCTTCCTGAAGTACGTTTCTGATGCCTTTGATGCCCGTCAGCAGGAGCTAATCACTCTGTTTCGTGACGTCGGCAATCCTGACAACATTTATGCCATGTCTCGCGATGACTATGATTCAGACGAAGAATACGCCCAGGCAATTCAGGAAGAGCTTGAGGTCGAAGACTTTTACACCGAGAAGAATGTTTTCTGGGTTCCTAAAGCCGCACGTTGGGAAACACTGAAAAACAAAGCCATGCTGCCGACCGGCACAGTGCTGTGGGTGGATGAAGCCACCGGACAGGACGTAAAACTGCGTTCTGTTTCCTGGCTGGTAGATAACGCACTGGATGAAATTGAAAAAACCAACGCAAAACTGAAAGGTATTCTGAACCGCATCAGCCAGTACCAACTGAGTAACGAGGTGCTGACCGAGCTGATTAACACCTTCTCGGACGCTAACTTCAGCAATCCAGAATACAACGGTAAGAAACTTAGCTTAAAGAGCAAAGATATTCTTGGTCACGTCTACGAATATTTCCTTGGTCAGTTTGCCCTGGCGGAAGGCAAGCAGGGTGGTCAGTACTATACACCTAAAAGTATCGTGACCCTGATTGTCGAAATGCTGCAGCCCTACAACGGGCGCGTGTATGACCCGGCAATGGGTTCTGGCGGGTTCTTCGTCTCCAGCGACCGCTTTATTGAAGAACACGCAGGTGAGAAGAAATACAACGCAGCTGAGCAGAAGCGCAATATCTCTGTCTATGGTCAAGAGTCAAACCCAACCACCTGGAAGCTGGCGGCGATGAATATGGCCATTCGCGGCATTGACTTTAATTTCGGTGGCAAAAACGCTGATACCCTGCTGGACGATCAGCATCCAGATCTACGTGCCGATTTCGTAATGGCTAACCCGCCATTCAACATGAAGGAGTGGTGGAGCGCGAAACTGGAAAACGACGTGCGCTGGAAATACGGCACGCCACCGCAGGGCAACGCCAACTTTGCGTGGATGCAGCATATGATCCACCACCTTGCGCCGAAAGGCTCGATGGCACTGCTGCTGGCCAACGGCTCAATGAGTTCCAATACCAACAACGAAGGTGAAATCCGTCGTAACCTGATCGAAGCCGACCTGGTAGAATGTATGGTGGCGCTGCCAGGACAGCTGTTTACCAACACCCAAATCCCGGCCTGTATTTGGTTCCTGACCAAAGACAAAACAAGCGGCAACGATAAAGCGCATCGCAAAGGCGAAGTGCTGTTTATTGATGCTCGCCAGATTGGTTTTATGAGAGACCGCGTACTGCGTGATTTTACCCGCGAGGACATTGCCACAATTGCTAATACCTTCCACGCCTGGCAGGCGGATAAAGATTACGCAGATGAAGCTGGTTTTTGCTTCTCTGCAACGCTTGAAGATATTCAGAAAAATGACTTTGTTTTAACCCCAGGGCGCTATGTGGGTGCTGCTGAGCAGGAAGCAGATGATGAGCCGTTTACCGATAAACTGTTACGACTGACCGCACAGCTGAAAAACCAACTGGAAGAGAGCGAAAAACTGGAAGTGCAAATTAAAGTAAATCTGGGGGGGCTGGGTTATGAGTTCTGAGTGGCCTGTTGTACAGATAGATAACATTAAAGCTGATGTGAAAAATGCGATAACTATTGGCCCCTTTGGTTCAAGAATGAAAAGTGATTGTTATGTCGAATCTGGTATTCCAGTCATACGAGGAACGAACCTCGGCCCAACATCTAATTTTATAAATGACTTTGTATACATTACAGAAGATAAAGCCGACGAATTGGCTTCATGTAATGTTTATAAAAATGACATCGTATTTCCTCACAGGGGCTCTATAGGTGAAGTTGGAATTGTAGAAAATGATCAACGATACGTTCTTTCCAGTAGCTTGATGAAGTTAACATGCGATCCTCATAAGGCATGCCCCAGATTTATATACTATTTTTTTAAAAGTAATGTTGGTCGTCATGAGTTGCTCAAAAATGCATCTCAAGTTGGTACGCCAGGCATCGGACAGCCATTGTCATCTCTAAAATCTATTGAATTATCTTTACCACCGTTAAAAACACAAGAAAAAATAGCTATTATTCTTGGGGATTTGGATAAGAAAATTGACCTTAATTGGCAAATAAACCAAACCCTCGAGCAAATGGCGCAAGCCCTTTTCAAAAGCTGGTTTGTCGATTTTGAACCTGTAAAAGCAAAAATCACAGTGCTGGAAGCAGGTGGTACTCAGGAAGACGCGACGCTTGCAGCCATGACGGCGATTTCCGGGAAAGATGCTGATGCTCTGGCGGTTTTTGAGCGTGAGCACCCTGAGCAATATGCCGAGTTAAAAGCTACGGCAGAACTGTTTCCGTCTGAGATGCAGGATAGTGAGTTGGGGGAGATTCCTGAGGGATGGCATCATGGGCCATTGAGCAACATTGCTACTTTTGCCAATGGTAAAGTCGATGTTTGTTCTCTGACACCTGAAACGTATATTTCAACTGAGAATATGCTGGAAAATCGCGCTGGTATTTCTACAGCCTCTTCACTGCCCTCAGTAAATAGTGTTCCTGAATTTAGATGTGGGCACGTTCTAATTTCCAATATTCGTCCTTATTTTAAGAAAATTTGGTTGGCTCGTTTCAACGGGGGACGTTCAGCGGATGTGCTAGCTTTTGAAGCGCTAGACGCAGTCACTGTAGAATATGTTTATAACCTCCTTTATCAAGAGGCTTTCTTTAATTTCATGATGCTGACCTCTAAAGGTGTCAAAATGCCTCGTGGTGATAAAAAAGCGATAATGGGCTGGCAGTGCGTATATCCCGCAAAGAAAATTTCAAACGCTTTCTCAAAAGCAGTTGGTGAATATTATTCATTCATTGAAATTAACAATGCGCAGAATAAAACGTTAACCCAACTCCGCGACACCCTCCTCCCCAAACTGCTCTCCGGCGAAATCACCCTGCCGGAAGCCGAGCAGGCGGTAAGCGAGGCGGAAAATGTATAAAGTCGATACGCCGACCAATAGCCTGCACTCTCTGCAGGAGGTGTCTTTCAGCAGCCTCGGTTATACCGAGCGCTATCACCTGCAGGAGTGGCTGGCGAAGAACCCGCAGGCATTGACCCGCGATAACGACGACGAACTGCTGATTATCCAGAAAGAGTTCGCTGGGTTTGATGACACCAAAGAGCGCCTCGACCTGCTGGCGATCGATAAGCAGCGCAATCTGGTGATCATTGAAAACAAGCTCGATGACTCCGGGCGCGATGTGGTGTGGCAGGCACTTAAATATGCCGGTTACTGCGCCAACCTGCGCAAAGATCAGATCCTTGACATCTTCCAGCTCTATCTCGACAAATACGAACCGGAAGAAACCCGCCCAGCAGCGGAAGTGATGGCGGAGTTTCTGGAGTGCGAAAGCCTGGATGAAGTGCAAATCAATCAGAGTCGCACGCAGCGAGTGATGATGGTGGCGGCCAGCTTCCGCAAAGAAGTGACCAACACCGCGCTGTGGCTGATGCAGTTTGGCCTGCGGGTGCAGTGCTTTAAGGTTAAGCCCTACAAATTCAACGACGATGTGTTTGTTGATATTCGCCAGGTGATCCCCACACCTGAAGCCGAATCCTTCATGATTGGCATGGCACAGAAAGAAGCGGAAGAGCAGTCCACCAGCGGCGAACTGAAAACCCGGCATTATCTGCGCAAGGCCTTCTGGACCAAAGCGCTGGAACGCCTCAAAGCCAGCCAGTGTACGTTGTACAACAATATTAGCCCCTCGACCGACCACTGGCTCAGTGCCGGGTCTGGTATTAGCGCGGTATCGTATAACCTGATTTTCAGCAAAAAAGAGATCCGTGTTGAGCTGTGGATTGCCAAATCTTCGGCTGAGAGCAATACCTTTGCGTTTAACTGGCTCTATGAACACAAAGCGCTAATAGAGAAGTCGTTTGGTCATGGAATGAAGTGGGAACCGTTGCCGGGCAAAAAATCGTGCCGTATCTCTTTTGCCACGCCTGCTACCAGCCTCGATGAGAGCAACTGGCCAGCGATGATAGACTGGCTGCTGGTTAACCTGACGGCGTTTGAGAAAGCGCTCGAGCCTTTTATCGCCCCACTGAATATGGCGCTTAAAGATATTTCTAACGCGCCGGAAGAAACGGAAGAACCTGAGACAGAGGAAGCCTGATGCTGAGCGAAGACGATTTAGAGCAGCAATGCCTGAAATGGTTTGCTGAACAGGACTGGGAAGTGCTGCACGGGCCCGATATCGCGCCAGATGGCGACAATCCGCTGCGTGCCTCATTTCATGATGTGTTTTTGCGCCCAGTGATGCTGGAGCAGCTACAAAGTATCAACCCCCATCTCCCTGCTTCCGTGCTGGAAGAGGTGATACTAAGTATTACCCGTCCCGAAAGCCCGGATCTGGTCGTTAGCAATAAGGCCTTTCATCACCTGCTACTCGACGGTGTGCCCGTAGAGTACAAACGCGAAGATAAGACGGTTCACGATAAAGCGCTGCTGATGGATTTTAACCATCCTGGTAATAACCGCTTTATGGTCGTGAACCAGGTGGCTATTCAGGGGATAAAACAGATCCGTCGCCCGGATATTATCGGCTATATCAACGGCCTGCCGGTGGCGGTGATTGAGCTGAAAAGCCCGATTGATGCCAATGCCGATATCTGGGCTGCGTTTAACCAGTTGCAGACCTATAAAAACGAACTCAGCGACCTATTTATCTGCAACGAAGCGCTGGTGGTGAGCGACGGGCAGAATGCGCGTATCGGCTCGCTGACCGCTGATGAAGAGCGCTTCCTGCCGTGGAAAACCGTGGCTAACGAAGACGACAAGCCGCAGTTTGACTGGCAGCTTAAAACCGTGGTGCAGGGCTTCTTTAACCGGGAACTGCTGCTCGATTACATTCGTTTCTTTGTGTTGTTCGAAAATGACGGTAAACGGCTGATCAAGAAAATTGCTGCTTATCATCAGTTCCACGCGGTGCGTGAGGCGGTTGCGGCAACGATTGTGGCCTCTACCGGCAAACATCTGCCATTACGGAGTAACATCCAGCCCGGCAGTAAAAAAGCGGGCGTGGTGTGGCATACTCAAGGTTCCGGTAAAAGTATCTCCATGTGCTGTTACGCCGGGAAACTGCTGCAACAGGCAGAGATGAACAACCCGACCATCGTGGTAGTGACTGACCGTAACGATCTCGACGGGCAGCTCTACGCCACCTTCTGCCAAGCGCAAGATTTACTGAAACAAACGCCGTTACAGGCCAACGACCGCGACGAGTTGCGCGAGCTGCTCAATGCCCGTGAATCCGGCGGTATTATTTTTACTACCGTGCAGAAATTTGCGCCGTTGGACAATGAGCAGAGCCATCCTGCACTTAACGCACGCAGCAACATCGTGGTGATTTCCGATGAAGCGCACCGCAGCCAATATGGTTTGAGCGCCACGCTGGACAGACAAACTGGCGTCTATAAATATGGTTATGCCAAACACATGCGCGATGCGCTGCCGAACGCCTCTTTTATGGGCTTTACCGGTACGCCAATTGCGTCTGAAGATAAAGATACCCGTGCCGTGTTCGGTGATTACGTCTCTATTTACGACATTCAGGATGCGGTTGATGACGGCGCCACGGTGCCTATCTACTACGAATCCCGACTGGCAAAACTAGACCTGAATCATGAGGAGCTGGAAACGCTCTCCGGTCAGGTGGATGAGCTGGTGGAAGATGAAGAGACCGGCCAGCAAGAGAAAACCAAAGGTGACTGGAGCCGTCTGGAAAAGCTGGTGGGTTCTGAGCCGCGTATTGAGCAAGTTGCCGCTGACTTGGTTCAGCACTTTGAAACTCGTAACGCAGCCATGAATGGCAAGGCGATGATTGTCGCCATGAGCCGCGATATCTGCGTGAAGTTCTACAAGGCAATCGTGGCAATTCGCCCGGAGTGGCATAGTGAAGATGTCGAACAAGGGGCAATCAAAGTCATCATGACCGGCTCGGCATCGGATAAAGACCCTCTCCAGCCGCACATCTACAACAAACAGACCAAAAAACGTCTTGAAGCCCGCTTTAAAGATTTGAACGATCCGCTGAAGCTGGTAATCGTCCGCGATATGTGGCTGACCGGGTTTGATGCGCCGTGCTGTCACACCATGTATATCGACAAGCCGATGCGCGGCCATAACCTGATGCAGGCCATCGCGCGGGTTAACCGCGTGTTCCGGGATAAGCCCGGCGGGCTGGTGGTGGATTATATTGGTATTGCGAACGAGCTGAAGCAGGCGCTGAAAACCTATACCGACTCAAAAGGAAAAGGGCAGACCACGGTTGATGCCCGGGAAGCCTTTGCCGTCCTGTTGGAAAAAATCGACATCATCCACGGGATGTTTGCACCCTCGGCAGGAAAACCAGGCTTTAGCTACGTGGGCTTTTCTCGCGATCCGTTGGTGTTCTTGCGCGATGCGGTGAACTACATTCTGGGTCTGGATGACGGTAAAAAACGTTATCTCGATGTTTCATTGGCGATGAGTAAAGCTTGGTCATTGTGTAATACCTTGGATGAGGCGAAACCCTTACAGGAAGAATTCGCATTCCTCTCGGCAGTCAGAGTGGGGCTTATCAAGCTTGATCCCAAGGAAAAATTTAGCCAGTCGGAAAAAAATTCTCTGCTGAGTAAGATCCTTGATAACGCGGTTATTGCTACTGGGGTTGAGGATGTCTTCGCGCTGGCCGGGCTGGATAAACCCAATATCGGCCTGCTGTCGGATGAGTTCCTGGAAGAAGTGCGGGAAATGCCACAGCGCAATCTGGCGGTAGAACTGCTGGAAAAACTGCTGAATGACGGCATTCATGCCCGTTCTGGTAATAACGTGGTGCAGCAGAAGAAATACTCTGACCGCCTGAAAGCGGTTCTGCTCAAATACAATAACCGTGCGATTCAGACCGCACAGGTGATTGAAGAATTGATCCAGATGGCTAAAGAGTTTCAAGAGGCGATGGCGCGTGATGAAGCTTTGGGGCTGAACCCGGATGAAATCGCGTTCTATGATGCGCTGTCAGAAAACGAAAGTGCTGTGCGTGAGCTTGGTGATGATATCCTTAAGAAACTGGCTATCGAGGTGACGCTTAAATTGCGTAAATCTACAACCGTAGATTGGCAGGTACGCGAAAGTGTGCGTGCACGATTGCGTATTTTGGTGCGCCAGACGTTGCGTAAATACAAGTATCCACCTGATAAAACACCTTATGCTGTCGAACTGATACTCAAACAGGCGGAAGTTGTTTCGAATAGCTGGACGGTTTAAATTCGTTATATCTTAACTGGCTGTGGTGGATACGCAATTTTTCTCTGGCATGAATTTTCTGCAGACCATTACGACAAGTATTAAGATCTGCACCCATTCTCATTTTATAAAGAATGGGTGCAGATTCTGTTTGGAGTGTGTTTAAAACCTTTTGATAATTATTCATACAGAGCTATTCCATCACAACTAAACTCTATTGCTTCAGCTCATTTTGTATAACATAAAGTTTTCTGATTCTTTTAAACGCTGAATGATAATGATTGCTATGTAGCATACTGAATTAAATCATTCGCACCCGACTGGGGTTCATCCAGTGCACAACACAGGTCAGTAGCCCATCATCACGCCATCATAAAAGCATCCAAATCATCCGCGTCTTTAATAATCTTGTTTTCCTCTACTCCATAAGCTTGAGCGAGTGTAATACTGGCTTCGAGCAATTTGCGATTATTTTCGACATTGAAAGCTGCTGCTGTCAGTTCACCTAATGCCGTGAATTCGGACAGGATTCGCTTAAGCGCTAGCTGCTCAATGTCATTAAGTCGAAGGGTAAAGTGGTCCATTCTGGCTTGCAGAGCCCGCCGGGCTTTACTGTCCAGATTTTTGGCAACAGTGACCATGAACTTCCCAGAGATAGAGCCAATTACGGCCCCTAGCACTGGAATAGGGATTAACGACTGGCCTGCAATGGTCATAGCACCGACGATAGCGGACTCGGCACAAACAATGAGCCCGAGCTCGGTAAACTCATCAAGATCTATGTCACCCTGCTGGTAAGATAATGCAAGGCTTCCAACCCCTTTAGCTGCGGTGACTAGTGCACTGGCGAAAGGTGCTCCCATCGAGGCATAGTTAGTTAGTGTATAAATTGCTCCAGCGGATACCCCACCGATCGCTGCACCTTTTAGCGTATCCAGCCCCACGTCCTGCCAGTCTTGTGCGTCGAACTCACCACAAAAGATGTTTTTACCATCACGATACTTGCGATATATCCCCGTTCCGAGAGCAAAAACGCCACCAAAAGCAGCACCTATCGCTGTCGCCCGCATGGCTTCGTTCAGAGAGGGCTGATGGTCCTCAATAATTTCAGCTTTTTTAGCCTCGTTCTGCTTGCCTAATTCCTGATCATGCTTATCGAGTGTTTCATCGATTTTCCCCCATTGAACGTCTTTGTAATCTGAGACTCCAGGGCGCACGACATCAGTGAATGTCCGCCCCGTCGAGCTTTCAATTTCGGCAACTTTATCCTTAATTGCCTGCATAGTTTTTTCGCTCAATCCCTCTACCGGCTTGCCGTCAATGACGTCCTGGATGGTCTGCCAGGTATCTTTCGGAATATGATAAAATTGCTCACCCTTTGTAAAGTCGGGATAAGTTTCCATGTGGTTGAGGACATGAGTTAGATTTTTATTAATGCCATTTATAAATTTTGACTGTACTTCAATTCCATCAATCTTATAGTCCGCAGGGGCGGTGCGGCCCACCCCATTAAATGTTGCCCCTAAAGCCGACTCATCAACTAATCCTTCATTGATCGCCTGTTGTGCATTGCGCACGCCCACTTCAAGTTGTTCAGCAATCTCACCATGCTTGGTACTCATCGAACCCAGAATGTTATTTGGTGACGCAATAAAATCACGCACCTTCTGCATTTGTTCGCCCGCAAAAGTAAAGGCGCTGTCCTGCTGCGCCAACTTTAACAACTCATCCTTGATGCGGGCCTGGTTAAGGGCATTAACCGCACTGCCTATAACTTGATCGCCTACCGCATCATGACTATTCACACTGTTCATTACTGGATTTTCTTGTTAATCAGTTTTGACAACGCATTGATATGGTTAATCAACGCCCCTAACTGATCTTTCTGATGTGCATTGAACTGGCTATAGTCCCGTGGCGCGGTCTTTTCCAGCACATCAACAATGCTTTCAGTACCATGATAATGTTCGGACGTTAACACCTTCAGTTCTTGCGCACCGCGTTCCATTACTCTCAACTCGCTGGTTTTGGCACGAACATGGCGGTCTTCCTTTTGAGCTTCCTCAATAATTTTTCCATTCTTACGGCGAGCCAGTAAGGTGCCACTTGCTATGCCTACTGCGCCAATTCCCCAACCAACTGGACCCGCTAACGCCAGTAATGCACCTCCTGCAGACATGCCTCCGCCGCCAGCAGCCAACGCTCCACCACCAAGCCATGCCAATGCAGCATTTGTTGCTGCAGCGCCGCTTAAAGTTGCAATGGCGGTACCCGTTGAGGCCGTACCAAATGTCGTTGCAATGGCTAAGGCTGCCGTAGGGGCAAAGGCTGCGACACCAGCGCCAACTGCAACCCCTGCAGCTGCCGTGCCCTTTCCGACATGGGACGCGCGGTATTCCTCTTCCAGTTTTTCAACCACATTATCGAATTCAGCTATCTCCGCCTTTAATTCACTCCAGGATTTATCAAATTCTTTTGGCTTATTGGCTAATCGATTAACAAAGCTTTCGCCGCGCGTAATCAAATTTTTACTGCACTTTTGGCGTAGCAGGAAAAGGTCAGTAATTGCTTCCTGGGTATTTTTCGCTTGGGCCTCATATTGGGTAGTTGCCCTAGAGAGACTGGCTAAGGCTTCTTTTCTTTCTGAACCTCGTAACATTTTTAACTCCTGCTGTAAGTTGTCAAAATTGGTCTTAATTGTGTTGCCATCTTTTTGTGAATCGTCGCTTAGTATTCTTTTTTGCGCTGCCAAACGCTTAACTACTTCATCATCCAATAATCCTGTAATGAAATAGTTTTAATATTAGATATTTTCTTTCTGTCACCGCATTGCCAGCAACATTTGTAAGCTCTAAAACAGCACACTCATTTAATGCCCAGGCACTTTTATGAAATTAGTTATAAATCCAACATGACCTTATCCATAAACCGATTGTTTGGTCACTATCGGCACCCGTCTCACATCACTCACCGCATCACCAAACGCGGCCAAAAACCATTTCAGCATCGCGCTATCAACCACGGTGGCGGAGATTTCCAGTCGCTCTTCACCAATTTCCCGATGCGTTTGATCCGTTGATAACGGAGATTCAATTAGGTGGAGTCCAGCAGTGCGATCAATTTCAAAAGTAAGGAAAATCATTTCCCCTTCACCAAATCCAAAGCGGCCGTCGTCGTCATATTTTTTTAAGTTGAATTCGGATGGTCGCTCGAAGGTAAAGGTGCTGACGCTCGCGGAAAGGATACGGTTGAGCGCCAGACTACGTTCATTGTTGTAACCTTCGAAGCGGCAAACCAGATAGAGGCGAGGCCCTTGCTGCGCCAATCCCAATGGCATTACTGTGTTTTCGCTTTCTTTGCCGCTCGCATTGCGATAGGTGATGCGTAATAAGTGATTGAGATACAGCGCTTCACTGACGGATTCAAACACACCTTCAGCGATGGGGGGCGGCAGTAATGGCTGGCTGGTTGCCACGATACGCACTTTATCTGGCCACTCCGCTTCAAGGCGGGTAGGGCCGTTGTCATGCAAATTACGCTGCGCCTGGGTAAACAACCCGGTCATGGATTTAATCAGTCGGGTCGGCAAAATAGGCTTCAGATGCGCTTCTGCCATCGCCAATAGCAACGACTCCTGCGGCGTCAGCATTGGAAGTGAGACGCCACTAGAATTCTCCAGCCAACGATAGCCATAAGGACGGTTGCGGTCGTCGCGCTCGATATCAAAATGGTCGCAAAGCATCTCCAGATTGCGCTGAATAGTCCTTACATCGCGCTCGATTCCAGCATGCTGTAGCTGCTCATGAAGCTCTTTTGCCGTGATTTTTCTGCCGCGAGGAATACGGCGCAGAAGCTCAAGAGCGAGCACGGTGGTCTCAATGGTTTCAGGTCTTTTAGCCATTTTGATTTCCTATCAAATTACTTAGTGCAAAAAGCCAATCGCCGGTTTTTCGCGTTTCTTCATCCAGCACTCGGCTTTCAGTGCGGCAATAAAAGCCGCTGTTGAACTCACTGGCTTAAATTGATGCTGACGTGCTACCAGTGCAAAATCGCCCGGCGTCAGGTAGTCCAGTTTAGATATTTCTTTAATTTCAGTAGATTGCGGTTCATTGAGCTGAAGCTCACGAGAGTAAAGATTCAACAATGCGACCGCCTGGTCATCACACAAATAGTTGAACCGCACCTTAAGATCGAAACGACGCAGCGCGGCGGCATCCAGCACATCAAATCTGTTCGTGGTGGCGATCAGCACACCTTCAAACAGTACCATCTGGCTTAACATTTCGTTGGCACTACTCACTTGCCAATGGTGATGGAACTCGTCGCGTGCGCTAAGAAAACTATCAATCTCATCAATCAGCAGGATCGCATTGTCGCGATGCGCTTGTTCAAATAACGCCGCAATGTTCTGTTCATTTTCACCGACGTAGCGGCCAAAAAGCTGTGAAGCCTTGCGTTCTATAACGACCTTATCTAACTGCTTCGCAAGCCAATGTGCCCATGCCGTTTTACCCGTGCCCGAAGGGCCAGAGAGGCAAAAACGCGCTGAGTGACCAGGTGTCAGAGCTTTACCAATCTCATCGAGTGGATTATCACAATTGATAAATGCCGTGTCATACAACGCGGGTATTTGGGCCGCAACATGGTTTTTTATCGGCTTATGCCCCTGAGCCTTTAGGGTGTTATTGATTAAATACATTAAAGTCTCAGGGCGTTTTTCCTTTGAGAGCTTGTCGCCAATGCCCGCGAGGACGTTTGCTGCCCGGTTAATAACCGCTGGGGCCAGATAAGAGGCCTCCGCTAATTGGGCAACAGCGCCTGGTGCCAGTATTTCGCCACAAGCTTCTTGAATGATCTTTGCCCGCTGATGACGTGGTGGGGCATTGAGCTCAATAACCATGTCAAAGCGGCGTACCATTGCGGGGTCCATATAATCAATGTCATTGGCTACCCATAGAGTGGGAACAACATTCTCTTCCAATAGACGATTGATCCAGGCTTTCGCTAATGGAAGCGGACTGCTGTTATGAATCCCGGGACTTTCGACAAAAACATCTTCTGCCTCATCGAGCAGGATGATGGCTCGTTCATCGATGAATAAGCGCTGCGCAGCACGCCAGGCACGTAAACGACGGCTGCCACTGATCGGGCGCAGGGATTCATTCTCACTGCTGACTTCATACAGGGGAGTTTGCAACTCATTGGCAATCAAACGACAAAGCTGGCTTTTGCCGCTACCCGGTTGGCCATGAATCAGGATATTGACCCCGATACTTTGGGTGCTCAGCGCATGATGCAACCACTGACGCAGAATATTAACTGCCGGGATGTGGGCATAATTATCAAGCTTTAGATGGGCTGGCCCACAGATGTTGATCATGCCTTGCAGGAGACGCGCTGGACTTGTCTCACCCGCGTAAAGGCGTTCTGCCAGGGTGGGTGAGAATGGCTCAAGTTTATTGCGTAGTAGATGCGCACCGTTCATTTCAAGGCTAACCAGACCGGTTTTGGTCAGAGTGCTGGAGGGGCCAAGTGCCTCGCGTACCTCGGTTTCAGTGATATCCAAAGTCATCGCAAGTGTCCGATAAACTTTGGCGGAGGTGAGTGGCCCAAGCCATTCCGTAACGTCGTCAAGCAGCCTTTCCTGATGGAGCTGTAATGTGAACTCCAGAATAGATTTTTCAACGCTGTTCAAGCCAATACGCGTGGCAAACCTGCTCATTGCAGTTTGAAAAATAGAAGCTTGGGTTAATGAGTTATGTTGTTCAGCATCGTGAAAAATCTTACGTAATCTTTTCAGCAACGAATCTTGATCCTGCTGACTCAGGTTAAAAGAATGCTCATTGCTGAGGTGAAGATAATCAGCCAGCGGTTGGCTACTGAATCCATGCTGGGTAATAAACTGTTTGTGCGCGCCCAGGCGAAATAGTATCCGCAAGATCCATTGCTGCATTTTGGTATCCTGGTAATTCATTTCAGCGACTTGACTTACTTCAGCAGACATTACAGTGTTCATATTCTTCTCCTTGTGAAAGCACTATTTTTAAATTGTGCTGAGACATTTTGTGTCGCATGAAATGAAAAAGTTTTTTTGGAGATGTTGGTTGGCTGCGACACAAGTTGTCGCAAGGATATGAGTGTTTTCGGTGCAGTTAATAATTATGATATTAAATATTTTCTTGCAAATGCCGACAACCGTTTTATTCTAGAGGGTGGTTTTTTAAACGTTGGCCGGGAGTGGTTTATAGATACACAATGTGTCCCCTGAAGGGGAACGTATTCAGAGATAAGTTAGTCAGGTTGGCGAATTAAAAATTAATCCGATAAAATTATATACAAAGGAATGCGTTGTGGAAAAAAATGATGATTGGGGAAATTTAAGGGAATTGCTGCAAAGCACCGTACTGCTTCAGGAGAGCTATCAGCATGCAAAGAAGCGTTACTCCAAAAAAATCGCTCCAGACTTTCGTTTATTTCGCTTCTTTAATATAAATGAAAATACGCTTTCTAAGTGTTTTGCGTTTCTTCTTAAGCCAGATGAAACTCATGGCCAGGGCGAGTTATTTCTCAATGGTTTTTATCAGTTAATAGAAAGATCCAAAGCGATTACCACCAAAAAACAAACTGAGGTTTATACAGAGTATACGATTTCCGGAAGTAGAAGAATCGATATCTTGATTGATGGCGAAAATGAGTTAACGGCTATTGAAAATAAACCTTGGGCAGTCGATCAAAAAGATCAACTTCAAGATTATGCGCAATGGTTAGCTGTAGAATCACACCGCAGAGGCATTGGATGGTCATTAATATATCTTTGTAATAATGATATAAATGAGTTTTCTTTAAGGTCTGACTTGGCAGAGGAAATAAAGCGAAATGTAAAGCCTGTTACTTTTATCCAGGTTGAAAGATGGCTATCACATTGTGCGTTATACATTGAGGCACCTGCTGTACGCTGCTTTGTTGATGCTTTGATAAAATTTATTCGCGAAGATATTAATGGGGATATCGCTATGGAATTGCAAAACGAACTGACAGAGAAGTTGGTGGCCTCACCACAAAACCTCCGAGCAGCACTATCAATTGCACAAAATATACGTCAAGTTAAGGAGCGACTCTGGCGCGATTTCATCATTCATCTTCGCCAGCAACTGTTACCTATTGGAACTCAAGTGGTGACTAATGATGAATTGAGTTTGGGAGGTAAGTACGCTTCATTCTCGCTCTTATTTAAAGAAGGCGATGATTTTAAATTATGCTGGGAGTTTAGTACATCTGACTACCGCAACCTGGCTTACGGGATTTGCTCGGTCAATGAACCCGACGAGAAGATACACCTTGAGTGTTTTCCAGCCATTGCTTCAGCTATGAGTGATGTTTTTCCTGAAATTGATGCAACTATTGGAACGACAGAATGGTGGCCATGGTGGTGCCATGCTGATGTGGGTATGGATGTTCCACGCAACTGGAATATGGATGCTGAAGCCTGGAGCTTACTACTTGAACGCGGAGAAGGAAGCTTTGCGCAGACGATCGTTAGTATGGCAAAGCGTATCCACAATGAAGTTGATTTGTCTCTGTTCAGAGCGACGAACTAAAATTGCATGAAGCAAGAACTCAACCCGAACATTTCCGGTAATTGAATACTTCCACCAGTTTTATTCGCCAGCATCAGTAACACTTCATGTGCCCGGCCAGTGATTCCCGCAACACAGGCCGGGCACAAATCCCTCCTCACATTCCCGTCCCATCACACTCATTACGCATTTATTTTAGCGATCCCCACATTCACCGATATAACCGTTAAGGGATCGTTTTGGAGAGTGGTGGCTGGCGAGACAAGGAAGAGTCAATTTGGTGCTGATGCCTGACGGTTAATGACGCACGTCAATTCACCCAGCCGCTCTACTTTATCGGTCAATGCGCGGGACGGGGTGAAAAATGGAAAAGGTACTGATTGTTGACGATCATCCAATCACGCGATTAGCGCTCAAGATACTGATTGAAGAAGATAATCGGGTAGTCGTAGGAGAAGTGGGCGATGGCATTCAGGCTATAAAGTTTGTGAAAAAACTGCAGCCGGATTTAGTGATTATTGATATCGATATCCCGGTGCTCAACGGTATCGATGTCATCAAGCGCTTGCGCCAGAGTGGGCACGAGATGGGCATTCTGGTGCTCTCCGGCAAAGACAGCGAGCACTACATTCGCCGCTGCGCCACGGCGGGTGCCAACGGATTTATGAGTAAGTGCAAAGATTTAACCGAGCTGAGAGATGCGATTCGCGCCATCAGCAAGGGGTACGGTTTTTTCCCGATGAATTGTGCGCGTCAGGGCTTGCATCTTGAGGATGAAAACAGCGACCAGCGCAAAATTGACGAACTGTCGCCCAAAGAGCTGAATGTATTGCGGCAGCTGGCGCGCGGCGAGAAAGTGGTGGATATTGCGCGAGGTATGAACATCAGCGATAAGACCGTCAGCACCTATAAAAGCCGGCTGATGATGAAGCTGGAGTTAAAGAACCTGGTGGATGTGCTCTATTTTGCCCAGCGGCACAACCTGGATTGAGGCGCTGGGCATATCATGCGCTGAACTCGTCTTTGAGAAAGGTTTCGATAGCCTGATTCAACACATGCACGCAGCCCAGCGTTTCATCAAGCATCTGGCCGAGATGGCGTTCATCGGCTGGGGCGCTACAGGCTTGCTCTAATTCGCGGCACTGATCGGCAATCGAGACTGCGCCGATGATCTGCACCGAACCTGCCAGACGGTGCAGGCTGCGCTCCAGCGCGGGCCAGTCGCGATTGTCGAAACAGGCGCAGGCAACCTGCATATCATGCAAATTTTCATCGCGGGTAGCGCTGAGCAGGCGCTGCAGCATCTCGTTGTCCTGATGAGCCAGTTCGCGCAGGGCGTTGAGGTCGAGCAGATGATTCAGTGCGACATGGCCGGGATAGGGCACAACAGTCGGGCGCGGCACTCTTTGCAGCAGTGCTTCCAGCTGCGGCAGGCGCAACGGTTTGAACAGGCAGTCATCCATGCCTGCTTCGAGGCAGCGGGAACGCTCTTCCGGCTGTGCGTTGGCGGTCAGTCCCATAATGGTGAGCGGCTCGCGCTGTTTTTTACGCAGTTCGCGCGTCAGGGTGAAGCCATCCATCACCGGCATGCTGCAATCGGTGATCACCAAATCAATCTGGTTTTCCTGCCACAGCCACAGCGCCTGTTCGCCATCCTCGGCTTCGATCACTTTGTGTCCCAGTCGGGTGAGCTGGCGTTTCAGCAGCAAGCGGTTGGCAGGATGATCATCCACCGTCAGGATGGTTAACGGCAGGCCACAGGCATCCTGCTGGCGTATCGGTTCCACTGGCACGCTGACCGCTTCACGGCAATCTACCGGAATGCGCACGCAGATGCGGGTGCCGCGCCCCGGCTGGCTGTGCAGCGTCAGGCTGCCCGCCATCATCGCCACCATTTGTTCGCAAATCGCCAATCCAAGTCCGGTGCCGCGCTGTTTTTTGCCCGATGCGGACTGTTCGTAAGGATTGAATATCAGTTGCTGATCCTCTTCGCTGATGCCGATGCCGGTATCCTGCACCGTGAGTTCCAGCGTAGCGCGATCGCCTTCTCCAGGTTTGCTACGCACTTGTACTTCCACCGTGCCGCGCTCGGTGAATTTGATGGCGTTGCTGATCAGGTTTGAGAGGATTTGCCGCAGACGCATCGGATCCAGCAGCAGTTCGTCCGGATGCAGCACGTCAATCTGATAGTGCAGCAGCAATCCTTTCTGGCGCGCCAGCCCTTCGAACACGCGCACCACCGGTTCGGCCAGCGTATCGAAGCGCACCCATTCCGGCGACAGTTCCAGCTTGCCCGATTCGATTTTCGCCATGTCGAGGATATCGCCAATCAGCCCCATCAGCGATTGCGCGGATTCATAGGCGACGCGCACCGATTCTTTATCGCACGGTTGTTGCAGACGATTGGCGACCGCCAGCTCCAGTAAGCCAATAATCGCGCTGATCGGCGTGCGGATTTCGTGGCTCATAGTGGCGAGGAAGGTACTTTTGGTGCGGTTAGCTTGTTCGGCGCGCTCGCTGGCCTGCAGCAGATCGCGGGTCAGTTGTTCATGTTCCGTCACATCCTGCCAGCTGCAAATCATTCCGGCGATGTTGCCGTGATTATCGCGAAACGCCACTGCGCGGTGGATGACATCACGCAGTTCGTGGCCGTTATTGATCTGGCCGCGCTGTGGTGTCATCTCCATTGACGTTTGTTCCGCCAGTAAGGCCATTTGCGCCTGGCAAATAGCGTGCAACGGATGCGCGCTGTCGCTGAGCGGCAATTGGCTGATATTGGAGTGTGCATCGTTGAAGAACTGGCTCCAGGCCGGATTTTTGTTGGTCATCTCGCCTTTGTGGTCAATGACGTAAATCGGCACCGGCGTGCCGTTGAACAGGGTTTTCTGGAAGGTGGCCTGTTCCTGCAGTCGCGCCTGCGCCTCTTTACGCTGACGCACCGCGCGGTGCAGATGGTAGTTCCAGAACAGTGAGGTGATCACCAGCACCGCGAAGATTCCCGCCAGCCAGTAAAACTCGTGTCGATAGGCCATCCAGGTGTCGAGTTTGACATCGGGCGTGCCCTGCCATTTCATCGCCAGCAGCGAGATATCGCGCGGCGGGATGGTCGCCAGCACCTTGTTCAGGATGCTCAGCAGTTCCGGGTTATCGCGCCCTACGGCAAAGGCGATCCGCGCGGGATTTTCCCCGAGGCGCGAGACAATCTGCAGGCGATTACTGAAGTAACGATCGATCATGTAGCGCGCGGCAATCAGGTTATTCACCGCGCTATCCACCCGACCTTCATTCACCATCTGTAGTGCAATACTGGCGTTCTCAACGGTGACCAACTTGATGTGGGGGAAATTTTCCTTCAGCCAGCCGGTGAGCTCATGCTGGGGCGTAATCGCCAGCGTGTCGGTGTCATTGAGTGATTTGGGCGCACCCAGCGTGTTTTTGCTCACCAGCACATACGGCGGCAGCACGTAAGGGCGGGAGAAGAGGGCGCGCGCTTCACGCTGCGGGCTGTGGGCCAGCGAGCCAACCAGCTCAACTTCATGGCGGCTGAGCCGGTCGAACATTGCGTTGACGGAAGAGGCTTCGATCATGGTGAAGTCGATACCGGTGCGCAGATGAATCAAACGCAGTAAGTCTGCAGTCATACCGTTAAATTTGTTGTGCCGATCTTTTAGCGTGAAAGGCGCATCGAGCGGGTTCATCACCACGCGCAGCGTCTGATGCTGAGCCAGCCAGCGTCGCTCACGGTCAGTGAGTTGCAGAGGCGGCGCCGCCATCATCGGCGGCATGCTTTGCACCCATTGATGGAAGATGGCTTTGTGCTGCTGCAAGGGAATGGCATTCAGCACCGCATTGACGCCCCGATACAGTGGCGCATTGCGGATGGGAAAGACAAAGCGCGGTCCGGCATCGGTGGGCTCAAAAATGCGTATCACGGAGAGCGTCGAGGCGTAGTTGCGTTCAATCAGGTAATTGGCGGTGTTGAGATTGCCAATAAAGTAGTCGTTTTCGCCAAAGGCTAATGACGCCAACGCACTGAGCGCAGAAGGATAGCGGGTGATTTTCGCTTCCGGATAGCGCGCCTCGATCCAGGCGTCGCTCAGGTAGCCTCGCGGCATGGCGATCTGCATCGGCGAATTATCATCACTCATTTCAGACATGATGTTATCGCGTGACACCATCGCAGGGTAATCAGAGGCAAACGGGGTACTTAATAATAGCTCTGCGCCAGTGGGTTCCGGGCTGCCCGCGCTGTCCACCAGCATATCGACCTTGCCTTGCTGCAGCGCATCGAGCGCCGCACTGCGACTGCTGTAATAGTGCGTGTTGATGTGTAAACCGAGGTAATGCAGAACTAAAGCGGTGTAGTCGGCGGAGATACCTTCCAGCGTGTTGGCATCGATGACCATATCGAACGGCGGATTTTCAGGCGCGTAAATCGCAACGCTGACTTCGCGCTTTTCGCCCAGCCAGCGCCAGTCGTTGTCGGGGAGATCAAAGGTCAGCAGGACATTTTGTTCACGGCTGACCAACTGCATGATGCGGGGATCTTCAGCCCTGACTGGCTGGCTCATCAGGCAGAGCATCAGGCCAATCAGGAGGAGTAATTTAACCATCACTCTGTCAGGCGATATTATTGCGTTTGGCAAACTCGTAAAGGCCGACCATATTTTGAATGTCGAGCTTTTCCATTAATCGGCGTTTATAAGTGCTGACGGTTTTATCACTGATTTTCATCCGCTGTGCCATTTCCACCACTTTCATTCCTTTGGATAAATACACCAGCACCTGCAATTCTTTGCTGGAGAGGCCGGCAATTTTATTTTTGTCTTCCTGAATATCGTCCGGTAAACCCTGACGTCGGCGATTTAAAGGAAAGAAGCCATATCCGGCATTAATCGCGCGAATGGCATCGTGCAATTCGGTCATATTATTGCGTTTACTAATAAAACCATCGGCACCGGCAGTGGCGCTGCGCTTGATGTAGTGGTCAACGTCCTTGCCGGTCAGTACCAGAATGCCACCGTTGAAGCCGTTGTGGCGCAACCTTTGCACCAGGTCGATGCCGTTGTAAGAGGGCATATCGATATCCACGATGATCAAATCCGGCGACAGTTTCTTGGTGAGCGCTAATGCTTCAAATCCGTCATCCGTTTCGCCCACCACATTCATGTTGTCCGTTTCAAGCAGCAGTCTTAACGCCATCCGAACCACCGGATGGTCATCAACGATAAGAACTTCCTTCATATGGCTGTCCTGTTTATTGCGGTGAATGGAATATTCATAAGGATTGGTTTTATTGGTTAGCAGATTTTAAGAGTAAAGTTTAAATGGCGCAAATAATTATTTTGTAAGGTTTTCCTGATGCAATAAATATCATGACCTGACGTGTTATTTATATATTCACTATGGTTTTTAATCAGTTTTCTAATTATGCGGTGAGTCTTTTAAATTCAGTGATGTCACTGGGCGTTAAGGTGATGATTTCGACGTGAAAGCAGTATAAAAGTTATCACTGTGGGTAAATGTTAAGGTGTGCAGGTAGTGGTCTTATCGGTCGAAATGAGAAATAAGAACCTCTCGTCTAAAAGACGAAGTGTAACCTTGTTTAGATAGGGTTTAATTTTACCTGAAGGTAAAGTTATTTATGTGATCCTAAGAGTAACGTCATAAAATGTCACTAAACTCATAGTCATGCCAGTAAGTAACCTTGCATAAATAAACAAGTGAAGTTGGACCAATATGCTGTTTTAAATGATTAAATTTATGTTTTTGTTGTGATTTTTTATCGGTAAATAAAGCATCATCACCTCTGATTTCCAGAGTGTGATTAATTCAACACTGAATGGTTATTAGCGATGTTAATTAACGGTCTAATTAACTAAAACATGACCCCGGTCATCTCGGTAAAGATTAATAATATTAAACTGGGCTTTTGTTTTACTCTCCTTTTTTCATTTTATTGTCAACCGCGCGGGGTGAAATATGACCGTTGTTCCTTTCCGTCCAGATCGATCGGATTCATCTGATCGACCCTTATATCAGCTCGACAGTGCCAGCGCTTTTATCCGCTTAAACAGTTCGCCCAGTGGCTTGCAGACCGAAGAGGCGCAGGCGCGTCTGGCGGCTAACGGGCGCAACGTGCTGCCACAGAAAGCCGAAAAATCACTGCTGATGCGCTTTCTGGCGCATTTTAAAGATGTACTGATTTACATCCTGCTGGCGGCAGCGGTCATTACCGCGGTGATGGGCCACTGGGTGGATACCTTTGTCATTCTCGGCGTTGCTGTCATCAACGCACTGATTGGATTTATCCAGGAAAGTAACGCCGAGAAGTCATTGAAAAGCATTCAGAACATGCTTTCGAACGAAGCGATGGTATTGCGCGATGGGCGGCAGATCACCGTGCCGACCGAAGAGCTGGTGGTCGGTGACGTGGTGTTGCTGCGTCCTGGCGACAAAATCCCTGCCGATCTGCGTTTGTTCGACGTGCACAATTTGCGGGTAGAAGAAGCCATCCTCACTGGGGAATCCACGGTGGTGTCCAAATTAAGCGATGCGCTGGAAGGCGAAAAGTCGCTCGGCGATCGGCTGAATCTGGCTTATTCCGGTACTACGGTGAGTTCTGGCACTGCCGCAGGTGTGGTGATCGCCACTGGCGGTGATACCGAGTTGGGGCACATCAACGCGATGATCTCCTCCATCGAAGAAGCAAAAACGCCATTGCTGGTGCAGATTGAAAAACTCGGTAAGGCGATTTTCTACATCATTTTGCTGATGATGGCCGCGCTGTTCGTGTTCGGTTATCTGCTGCGCGACATTCCGCTGGCGGAGTTGCTGCTGGCGGTGATCAGCCTGGCGGTCGCGGCGGTGCCAGAAGGTTTACCGGCGATTATCTCAATCATTCTCTCACTCGGCGTGCAGTCGATGGCGCGCAATCACGCCATCATTCGTAAGCTGCCAACGGTCGAAACTCTCGGCGCCATGTCGGTGATCTGCTCCGATAAAACCGGCACGCTCACCATGAACGAAATGACGGTGAAAGCGCTGGTGCTGGCCAACAGTCACTGGCGCATCAGTGGCAACAGCTATGAGCCGAAAGGGGAGTTTCATCTGGAAAGCGGCCAGCGTGATGAGGCGCTGCTTAATGGCTTTTTACAGACGGTAGATATCTGCAACGAGAGCCAACTGAGGCAGGATAATCAGGGGCACTGGGGGATTGTCGGTGGCCCCACCGAGGGCGCGCTCAAAGTATTGGCGGCGAAAGCGGGCATCAACTCGGAATCCGTGCAGGTACTGAGCAAGCTGCCGTTTGACTCGGCCTACAAATACATGGCCGTGAGCTGTTTGATTGATGGCAAGGCGTGTCTGCTGCTGACCGGTGCACCGGATGTGCTGCTCGCGCTGTGCCAGCAGCAGCAAGGCGAAAACGGCGCCGAAGCGCTTGATCGTGATTACTGGAACGCCGCAATCACCTTTTATGGCAGCGAAGGGTTGCGCACCGTGGCCGCCGCCTGGCGCTGGCTGCCGGAGGGCCAGCAGCAGATCGATCACGCCGATCTGCGCGAGGGCATGATGATGCTGGGTCTGGCGTGCATGATGGATCCGCCGCGTCCGGAAGCGATTACCGCCATACGCGACTGCCAGCAGGCCGGGATTCGCGTCAAAATGATCACCGGCGATCACCCGGAAACGGCGATGGCCATCGGTCAGATGTTAGGCATCGGCAACAGTGACAGCGCCGTCACCGGCTATCAGCTGGAGCACATGGATGATGCGGAACTGGGCAAAGCGGCTCGTGAGTACGACATTTTCGCACGCACCAGCCCGGAACATAAGCTGCGTCTGGTGAAAGCGCTGGCAGAGAGCGGGGAGATCGTCGGGATGACCGGCGATGGCGTGAATGATGCCCCTGCGCTGAAACAGGCCAATGTCGGCATCGCCATGGGCATCAAAGGCACCGAGGTGACCAAAGAGTCGGCGGATATGATTCTGGCGGATGATAACTTCGCGACTATCGCGGCGGCGGTGAAAGAGGGGCGTCGCGTTTACGATAACCTGAAGAAAACTATCCTGTTTGTGATGCCGACCAACCTCGCGCAGGGGCTGTTGATCATCATCGCCATTCTGATGGGCAATCTATTACCGCTGACGCCGGTGCAGATTCTCTGGATGAATATGGCGACCTCAGCAACACTCTCATTTGGGCTGGCATTCGAAGCCGCCGAGCGTAATATCATGTGTCGGCCGTCGCGTAACGTACGCAGCCATGTGATGGATGGTTACGCCATCTGGCGAGTGGTTTTTGTCGGGTTACTGATTTCGATTAGCGCCTTTGTACTGGAAGCCTGGTTGCAGCCGCGTGGTTATTCGCCGGAGTTTATCCGCACGGTGCTGTTGCAGATGCTGGTGACTGCCCAGTGGGCGTATATGCTCAACTGCCGCAATAGCAATGGCTTCTCACTGGATGCTGGCTTGCTGAAAAATCGCGGTATCTGGCTGGTGACGCTGGTGCTGGTGGCGCTGCAGGCGATGATTATTTATCTGCCGCTGATGAATACGCTGTTTGGCACCGAGCCACTGCCGGTTAAATATTGGTTTATTTCGCTGGCGGTCAGCGCCGGGATATTTGTGCTGGTGGAAATTGAGAAGCATCTGACGCGCGGCTGGCGCGTCGCCCGATAACTCACTCTGGCTGGCGCGTCGCCCGATAACTCACTCTGGCTGGCGCAGTGCCAGCCAGACTTTTTTCAGCAAGAAGGTGAGAGGAATCGCCAGTATCGCACCGGTCATGCCCAGCAGCGCTTGCCAGAACAGGAAGGCCAGCAGCTGCACGGTCAGGGTGAGATTGAGGCGCTTGCCGAGCATCAGCGGTTCCAGCACCGAACTGAGCAGCAGGTTCAGCACCACAAAGAATCCCACCATCATCAGGCTGGTTTGAGTATCGAACAGGATAAAGGTTTGTATCACCGGCGGAATGGCCGCGAGAAAGGAACCGAGCACCGGAATGTAGTTGAAGATAAACATCAGCACGCCCCACAAAAAGGCGAACTTCAATCCCAGCAGATGCGCCATGCCCCAGACAATCACGCCGCCCAGCAGGCCGGTCAGCGTTTTCACCCGCGCATAAACAATCACACTCTGAATCCCTTCTTCCAAAGCGATAAACAGCGCAGTGTGCTGTTTACTGGCGCGCAGGGTGCGTTTCAGCAGCGGCAGCTCAATCAGCATAAACAGCAGCATCAGGAACACCATCAGCCACCACGAAAGCAGGCCGGGGATTAACGACAGTTGATAGGTGACAAAGCGCACCACCGCACCGGCATCGACAAAATTCAGCATCTCATCGGCGGTGAGGGCAATGCCCATCTGGCTCAGAGAGAGCGTCAGGTATTGCAGCTTGGCTGCTACCAGATTGGGTGCCTGACGGCTGAGTTTGATCAGGTCGGGCGCGGAGGCGCTAAGTGACATGATGGTGATGACGATCAGCAGCAGCAAAATCACAATCACCAGCAGAGAAGAGAGCGTACGTGGGATGCCGCGTCGCGCCAGGCGGCTAATCAGTGGATCGAGCATCACGGCAAGAAATATCGCCAGCAGCACCTGATTGATCAGCGGCGCACCAAGGCGCAGCCCAAACAGCACAAGGGTCAGACATGCGAGCAAAATAAGCGCCTGCGCTAGCGGCGCGAAAGATTTTAACCAACCCTGGTACATCGATGCAGTTCTCCGGTAAACGGGCGGTTGCCGTGTGCAGCAACCGCCTGACAGGGAAAGGCCTTACTCGCGAGATTTCCCCTCTTCAATAAACTCTTCGTCGATCTCCTCGACATTGTCGCGGTTGTCGCGCCCGGAGAGCAGGTTCCAGCAGGCGATAAACAGCGCGGCAATCAACGGGCCGATGACAAAGCCATTGATACCGTAAACTTCCATGCCGCCCAGCGTCGAGATCAGGATCAAGTAGTCAGGCATTTTGGTGTCTTTTCCGACCAGCAGCGGACGTAAAATGTTGTCTACCAGACCGACGATTACCACAAAGAAGCCGACCAGGAACAGACCCTTCCATATCGCGCTGGTGGCGAAGAAGAAGATCGCCGCAGGCACCCAAACGATGGCGGAACCGACCGCCGGGATCAGCGACAGGAACGCCATCAACGCACCCCACAGCAAGCTGCCGTCAATGCCGGTGAACCAGAAGGCAAGACCGCCCAACACGCCCTGAACCACCGCGACCACCACCGTGCCTTTGACGGTAGCGCGTGAGACGGCGGCAAATTTCACCATCAGGTGATGCTTCACATAGGTAGAGAGCGGCAGTGCTTCCAGTATCAGATTCACCAGCCATGGGCCATCCTTCAACAGGAAGAACAGCAGATACAGCATCACGCCGAAGCCAACCGTAAAGGTGAACGTTCCTTTACCGATCATGAACACGCTGCCTGCCATGTATTGGCCGCCTTTGAGGGCAAATTCAGACAGTTTCTGCTGAATCTGGCCGGCATTGTTGAGGTTGTGTTCCGCGAGATAACTCTGTGCCCAGTTCGGTAAGTGCTGCATTAATTCGGCAAACACCGTCGGGAACTGTGACGAGCTGTTCTGCAGTTTGCTGTACACCGTATTGACTTCAACTACCATCGACGAGGTGATAATCGCTAATGGCGTGAACACGATTAGACAGATGATCGCCAGAGTGGCAAAGGCAGCGAGCCCGTTACGATCGCCCATTTTGCGGCGCAGCAATGACTTCAGCGGATGGAAGATCACCGCCAGAATGGCTGCCCAAAAAATGGCAGAGAAATATGGTGTCAGCACATCAAAAAAGGCGTAGGTGACTATCGCCAAAATAACAATAAAGAAGCCGAAGTTAAGTCCTTTAATACGCATTCAATTGTCTCGTGAGTAAACGTGGCGATTGAACTATAGAACGTGATTAGCGGAATGTAATGCTTTTAAGCCACGCGTGCGGACATCGGATGTCCCGATTTGTCCTGCTTATGTCTGCAACCGGGCTGGCGCGTTTGAGGTAACACGGTGATGATGGTGAAAAATCTGACTGGAGATGAACCATGCTGGAACTGCGTCCCAACTGCGAATGCTGCGATAAAGACTTACCGCCGGACTCACCCGATGCGCGCATCTGCTCGTTCGAATGTACCTTTTGTGTCGACTGCGCGGAAACTACGCTCAACCATCGCTGCCCGAACTGTGAGGGAGAACTGGTGCGCCGTCCGGTGCGCCCGGCCGCAGCGTTAGCACGTCATCCGGCCTCGACCACGCGTCATTTATCGGCTGCCGCGACACGCTGAATGAGTTCGCGCAACTGCGCTTCGTTGAAGACTTCAATGCCGTGCTGGCGCAGCAGCGTGCGAGAGATGAGCAACTTATCGCTGCCATTATAACGAACCGTCAATCCCATCAGGCAGGCACTGACTAATATTCTTTCCATGACTCCATCCTTCGGAAATAAATCGCAGCGGTAACGTAATATTCTAACGCTGATATCGAAGTTGAAATAAAAATCCATTAAGCGAGTTAAAGCCTGCGCTATATTTAGCGCGATATTAATCACGATTGTGAATTAATCGAGGTGCTGCAGGATTCTAACGTATTAATGCTGGGTAAATTGATGAATAACGCTGAAGTCTGATTAATGAAAGGGTTGGCCGACGCAGGTTGAAGGGAATGGTATTGATTTAGCAGTGTTTTATCGCCTGGTGGTTGTGTGGTTATCGTTGGGGGCAGGTTCGTTTCTATCACCACGACGGTGCGAAATTTATCAAACCGCTATTCTGGTCAGAGCACAGACCTTATTTGTGCATCAGATCCCTCGCACAGCAGATTATTTTTCTGCGCCATTTTATTTTTACGGTTTTTTCCGAAAAGCAGGGGTTTTTAAAAGAATTTTGCATTTTAAAATGGTATTGTTTATCCGCAATGCTAGTGATGTGGCGTTGTGTGCTTCAGTTTTACCCTCAATTTTAGGGTTTACCCGCTTTATGCAATTTATGGAAATAGCATTCTCCACCCGATCCTCGCGATCGGGTTTCTTTCCTCTCCGCTGTAGTATGAATCCGCTGACTTTAAGACCAGATAATGTCAGAAAAGACACAACCGTTAAGAAATCGATAATTTGCAGTAATTTAATGTAAGTCTGCGGTTTTTAAGAGTTTTGGAAATCCTCTTTTGCTTTTGATTGGTGAATAGTGTCTCTCGACGGCGCAGTAACTGCCGTTATCATTGGAGGCAACATCATGAAAAAAACAACATTAAGTCTTATTGCGTCACTTATTGCATGCAGCACACTGTTCTCTTCCGTCTCCTGGGCAGATGGCCCGGGCGACCAGCGCTGGCAGCAGCACGGCGGCGACCAGCATCAGGATCATGGGCGCGGCCCTGACCATGGCGGCGATCGCGGCCCCGATCATGGCTACAACCATGGCCCGGACCGTGGCCCGGATCACCATGACCGTTATGCCGACCATCGTGGCCCAGATGGACACCATGACGGCGATCACTTCGCCTGGAACGGCCATGACTTCCGTCGCGGTCACCCGATGCCGCCAGAATTCCGTGGCCCGCACTATCGCGTAGATGACTGGCGTGAACGCCGTCTGCCAGAGCCGCCGCGCGGTGAGTACTGGTCTTACATTGACGGTAATTACGTCCTGATTGCTGCCGCCACTGGCGTGATCACCTCGCTGCTGCTGAACGGCGCATTTAACTAATCACCCCCACGGATGGCTACGGCCATCCGTGTTTCTCTCTGCTTTATGCCCTCACCAGGTTATTCTCTATGCGACCCTTTTTTCCCCTACAGCGCGCTAAGGAGTCATGATGACCGTGGTAAAAATGGTGGCAGTAGACAAGGACGGCACCTTTCTCGACGATAAAAAGCAGTACAACCGGGCTCGTTTTCAGGCTTGTTATGAAGAGATGAAACGGCGCGGCATCAAATTTGTGGTCGCCAGTGGCAATCAATATTACCAACTCAAATCCTTCTTCCCCGATATCTCCAGCGAAATTGCCTTCGTCGCCGAAAACGGTGCGTGGATCATCGATCGCGATGAAGAGCTGTTCTGCGGCGCATTCAGCCGCGACGATATCGATGCGGTACTCGACACCCTGCACAACGGGCACTACCCGGAACTGCGTTATATCCTCTGCGGACGTGAAAGTGCTTACTACTTCGAAGGTCTCGACGAGAGCTGGCTGGTGAAGATGCGCCACTACTGCCATCGTCTGAAGCCGATTCGCAGCCTCGATGAGGTCGCGGATGACAAACTCTTCAAGTTCGCCCTCAATCTCTCCGATGATTATGTTGAACCGTTAATGGCCGATATCGAACGCTTGCATCAGGGTTCGGCCGCAGCGACCTCCAGCGGCCACGGATCTGTGGATCTGATTGTGCCAGGCAATCACAAAGGCCATGGGCTCGATCTGCTCGGCAAACGTTGGGGCATCGATCGCAGCGAGATTTTGGTGTTTGGCGATGGCGGTAACGATCTGGAGATGTTGCAGCAATCGGGATTTAGCTTCGCCATGGCGAATGCACCGCAAAAAGTGAAAGATGCCGCACGCTATGAAGCGCCCAGCAACAATGAAGAGGGCGTGCTGCAGGTGATCGAACAGATGCTGGCGGGCAAACCGCCGTTTAGCCTCTGAGCGTCATTTGACACTTAATTCATTGTTTGCTTTGACGATGCGCGGAGCGTATGCAGGCGCGGCGAGATGAAGCGGCGCAACATTGCGCGGTAAAGTGGCGGGAAAGTCATGTTGTGCGGGTGTGCTTTGGCGCACCCGCATCGTCTAAATCAACCGATGTTATGCAACGTGCCAGGCCGCAGTAATCATCTCGGTGAGGGTGGAGGCATCGTAACTGACCCAGCCGTTTTTACTGTTGGCGCGCGCGACAATCCAGTCAACATCGGTGGCGTTCAAGGTCGGCCCATCCTGCCAGAACGGCACAATCGCATGCGCCTGCAACCAGGCTTTCAGCGCTAACGCTGGCGGCGCCGGATCGTCCGGTAGTAGCGCTTGCCCCAGCTGTGCCATCAAACGCTGCTGTTCAGCGTGCTCGGTTTCCGCCAGCACATCGAGGAATGGGAACAGCAAACGTCCACACACTTCTCCGTGATGGAAAGGTTTGATGGCGCCCAGTTCACCGGCAATCCCATGAATCACGCCCAATCCCGCACTGCTCAGGCAGACACCGCCCAGCCAGGAAGCCATCATCATCGCTTCTCGTGCTTCATCACCTTGGGCATCGTCGCGATTCAGATTTGGCCATGCCTGAAAGAACAGCCGCAGCCCATTCAGCGCCGTTTGTTGGGTAAACAGATTGCCTTTACGCGAAAGGTACGCCTCGAACAGATGGGTAAAGGCATCAATGGCGCAGGTGGCCAGTACGCTATCTGGTGTGCCCTTGAGCAAATCGGCATCCAGAATTGCCACCTGTGGCACAAACACCGGATGGCGCAACGAGGCTTTCACCTGAATATGCTGCTGATCGGTCACCACGGCGTTTTGCGTCGCCTCACTGCCCGTTCCCGCTGTGGTGGGAATGGCGATCAGCGGCAGAGTGATCGCCTGAACCGGCGTATCACCCACTTTCTCCAGGTAACGTGCGGTATTCAGCGGATGCTGCATCATGGCGCTGAAAGCTTTAGCGGCATCCAGCACGCTGCCACCGCCTATCGCTACCACGCGATCCACATGGCCGCGCCAGCGATTCACCCAGGCATCAATTTCATCGGGCGAGGCTTCATGGCTGACAATTTCATAGCCCAGAATCTGGTCATTGAGTGCCGCGCCCAGTCTTTGCCAGGCAGGGCCGTTAAGAAAAGAGCGGCCACAAAACAGCAACGTCGGTTGGGGATGGGCAGCCAGTAGCGGCAATAAACGGTCAATGCTGCCACGTCCAAACAGGGTTTGTTGATTACTGTACAACTCGATCAGATTCTCACTCACCTGCAGATCCTTTTTTTGAAGGGCATAAAGACCTTAGTGTAACCAAAAGCGGTGACGCCCCCGATGCAAACATTCTGATAACTGCCTGGCAAAAAGTTGATCACCTTCGCAAAACAGAAATTCCCCCCGCACGGCTGATGCTTTGTGCGCAATGTTACCCTTAACATGATACCCGTAACATTGTGCGGCAGACCGCGTGCCTCTCAGCGATGTCACCGAATCGACTGTCCTTTGGGATCAACAAAACAAACCGCTGCCGACATGCTGTCGTGCGCAAAAGTGGAGAAAAATTATGCCATTACTCTATGTGGCGATTGGCGTAGCCTTACTGCTGCTGTTAATGATTCGCTTCAAGCTGAACGGATTTATTGCGCTGATCCTGGTCGCGCTGGCGGTGGGCATGATGCAGGGTATGCCCGTCAACAAAGTGATTGGATCGATCAAAACCGGCGTGGGCGGCACACTTGGTAGTCTGGCGCTGATCATGGGCTTTGGCGCGATGTTGGGAAAACTGCTGGCTGACTGCGGCGGTGCCCAGCGTATTGCCACCACGCTGATTGCTAAATTTGGTCAAAAACACATTCAGTGGGCGCTGGTCTTAACCGGCTTCACGGTGGGCTTCGCGCTGTTCTATGAAGTGGGCTTTGTGTTGATGCTGCCGCTGGTGTTCAGCATTGCGGCATCCGCGCGCGTACCGCTGTTGTACGTCGGCGTGCCGATGGCTGCGGCACTCTCTGTGACACACGGTTTCCTGCCTCCGCATCCTGGCCCTACCGCGATTGCGACGCTGTTCAACGCCGATATGGGTAAAACGCTGCTGTATGGCACCCTGCTGGGTATTCCGACCGTGATTCTGGCGGGCCCGGTGTATGCGCGCTTCCTGAAAGGCATCGACAAACCGATTCCTGAAGGTTTGTGGAACCCGAAAACCTTTACCGAAGCGGAAATGCCCGGCTTTGGCGTCAGCGTCTGGACGGCGTTAGTGCCGGTAGTGCTGATGGCCTTGCGTGCCGTGGCGGAGATGGTGTTGCCGAAAGGGCATCTGTTGTTGCCGTATGCGGAGTTCTTTGGTGACCCGATTATGGCAACGCTGATTGCGGTACTGATCGCCATCTTCACCTTTGGTCTGAACCGTGGACGTAGCATGGATGAAGTGATGGGCACCATCACCGACTCGATCAAAATCATCGCCATGATGCTGTTGATCATTGGTGGCGGCGGGGCGTTCAAGCAGGTGCTGGTGGACAGCGGTGTCGATAAATACATCGCGAGTATGATGCACGAGACCAATGTATCGCCGATCTTTATGGCGTGGTCCATCGCGGCGGTGTTGCGCATCGCATTGGGTTCAGCCACCGTGGCGGCGATTACCGCCGGCGGGATCGTTGCACCACTGATTGCCACCAGCGGTGCCAGCCCGGAACTGATGGTGATTGCCGTGGGTTCTGGCAGCGTGATCTTCTCTCACGTCAACGACCCGGGCTTCTGGCTGTTCAAGGAATACTTCAACCTGACCATCGGTGAAACCATCCGCTCCTGGTCCGCGCTGGAAACCATTATTTCGGTGTGTGGTTTGGTCGGCTGTTTGCTGCTGGCTAACGTGATCTGAAGGAAATTAGCTGAGGCGATGTGCCTCAGCTTTCTTATTACTGGGGTCTACTGCGCCAGCGCGCGGAAGGCCGCCAGCTCTTCATCGGACATGCCCGCTTGTAATGCGGCTGCACAAATCTGTTCCCAACTGTTGCTGTCGAGTGGAATCCCCTCGCGATCGCGTTCGATACGATTCTGTTCTTCCCATTCACCCGGCACCTGAATCGGTGCATCGCCGCTATGTGGCGAGCGTTTTACCCATTCGAGGAACGATTCTGCTTCTTCCTGCATCGCCGGGGCATCAAACGCTTCGGGATTAACGATGATGGTGGTCATGCAGTTGAAAATGGCGTCATGGCTGCTGACCAGCGTGGCATCGTGCGTGGTGCGACCACCGGAAAGCGCACCGCCCAGAATTTCGCACATCGTGGCCAGCGCGTAACCTTTGTGCAGACCGAAGGGCATCAGCGAGCCATAAGGTGCCTGATGCATCACGCCGGGTTCGGTGGTGGGCTGCCCCTGATGATCGATCAGATAACCGGGCGCGACCTGTTGCCCTTTGTTCCACGCCACGCGTGTTTTGCCGTAGGCAATCCCGCTGGTAGCGAAATCGAGCAGCAGCGGTTTGGCATTTTGGCGTGGGAAGATGGCACAGAAGGGGTTGGTGCCAAAACGACGGTCGCTACCGTTAAAGGGCGCAACCATCGGATCACCCATCACGTTGACGAAATGGAAAGAGACGAATCCCGCAGCTGCGCACTGTTCTGCCCAATGACCGATACGACCAATATGGTGGGAGTGGTGTAAGCCGACCGCAGCGATACCCAGCTTCGCTGCACGCTCAATACCCAACTGCATCGCCTGATGTGCCGCCACCTGACCAAAGCCGTTATGACCGTGCAGGGTGAGCACCGCACCGGCATCCTTTTCAATGGTGGTGTGCTGGTTCAGCTGCAGGAATCCCTGCTTCAGTGAACTCATATAGCTCGGGATCATTCCTACGCCGTGTGAATCGTGACCGGCCAGATTGGCGGCCACCAGATGGTCAGCCACTAAACGTGACTCTTCGGCGCTGCTGCCGGCATGTAACCAAATGG
This sequence comes from Pantoea sp. EABMAA-21, assembly GCF_030053335.1. Taxonomy (NCBI): domain Bacteria; kingdom Pseudomonadati; phylum Pseudomonadota; class Gammaproteobacteria; order Enterobacterales; family Erwiniaceae; genus Pantoea; species Pantoea sp. EABMAA-21. The sequence goes on along the minus strand of NZ_JASGBX010000005.1, from coordinate 34,609 downwards.
CCTGAACAAATTGATGTAACTGGGAAGGGGGAAGTCGGTAAAGGGCACTCACGCGGTCAATCTCCTTGTCATGTTCGATAATGCATCCTGCGCTTAAAGCTATCATTACCGCAAGTGAGTGTTATCAAAAGCAAAGGGCCACAATCTGTGGCCCAAAAACTCAATGCGGCTGCTCAAAGCCCGCTTTAACCATCTGATCGCGCAACGCGCGGGTAATTTCACGGTTCCCACCCGTGACCGGATAAATGACATTGTTGACGACATCGTCAAGGTAATGCTCTTCAAACTCTTGCATGGTGAGTTGGGTGCCACCTTCATCATTAATAGCAATGCTGCCACTGATGTGGTTGCCGTAATCCTTTGCCTTCAGGCTGTAACGCCCCATGCTGGTATTAATCGTGCTCATAAGATCTCCTTGTTACGTAGGCATTGATAACAATTGAGGCCTGCTAGAGGCGCTGTAAGTTTAGACAGCACGAGCTGGCGGTGCGCAGCGGGAGAGAGAGATAAAATCGCGACATGCGACCCGTCTCGCAGAAATAAAACTGAACGGAAGGCAACGCTCATCACCATGCGTGACAGTGCTCGCACTGCACAGCGAACGCAGAAGGATCATCTATACTGGTTAACAGGCGCGTTATTTTTCATCACTGAAGGAGCGAACAATGAAAATAATTCTGTGGATTATTGCCATCATTTTTATCGTGGGATTACTGACGATTACGGGTGTATTCAAACTGATTTTTTAGCATGAACAGGCACCTGAGGTGCCTGAATTCTTTATTCTGCCCGGGACGCGGCGAATTCGCTTAATGTCAGCATTGCCGGAATCATGTCCCGCCAGTCAATCGGTTTATCACAACCCGCGCAACACGCACCATGGTGTGGGTTATTTCTATCCTCTTCCACTTTCGGCAATGTGAAATAAAATTTAGCGCAGCCGCAGCGTCGACAGCGAATCGTCATTTCAATGTTCCTCCCTCTCCATCCTGGAAAGATGAGATTTATCTTATTCGCCCTCAGAGTTCAATTCATAAATTTAATTAATTTATTTCAGATATAAATGATTGTCGTTAAGTTGCTGAAAATTAAGTTGTCTCTCTGGGTGATTATCACGCTGAGAGTGCATTTAATGTGCATTTTTCCTGACGACCGGGATATTTCTTTCCTATAGAAAAACCACAACCTAATCTAAATCATCGGAAAATAATGGTGTAACACAGACTATCCCTGGAGTTTTTAACCGCTTTTTTAGATATCGTTTTAAGTTGTTGCGCTAATAATCGCCCACTCACCGAATGCGCCTTTTACTGGGGCGAATTTAAGAGATGACTTAATAGGATTTTTATGTGAATCGGCACATTTTATCCGCACTTTTGGGCGGAATTTTGACGTTACCCATGACGTTTTTGGCATCAGCAGTCACAACATCGCAAGCCGTTGAGGCGGGATGGAACACATTTAGCACCAATGTTGAGCAAACCTGGTCGCAGCCACAGCATCATGACTTTTACCTGCCCGCTATCACCTGGCATAATCGCTGGACCTATGATGACGAGCATATCGAAAAGTACAACGAGCGGCCGTGGGGTGCAGGTGGCGGTGTCTCTCGTTGGGATGAGAAAGGCAACTGGCATGGGCTCTATGCCATGGTGTTCAAAGACTCGTTCAACAAATGGGAGCCTATCGCTGGCTATGGCTGGGAAGCGACCTGGCGGCCATTGAACGACCAGAATTTCCACATCGGTGCAGGCTACACCGCGGGCGTCACCGCGAGAGATAACTGGCGCTATATCCCGGTTCCACTGGTTTTGCCATTAGCATCAATAGGATATGGACCAGCCACTTTCCAAATGACTTATATTCCAGGGACTTATAATAACGGCAACGTCTATTTTGCCTGGCTGAGATTCCAGTTTTAGCGTGTGAAAAGCGTCAAAAAGTGTGAAGGGGATGCAAAAAATCAATATTTATCACTTTTTCATCAATTCTCACTGGACAAATGTCACCGCAATTGCTGTACTAGATGCCGACACAGTTTAGTGTCCATTTTTCATGTAAAGGTAATATAGATGTCCAAGATCAAAGGTAACGTTAAGTGGTTTAATGAGTCGAAAGGCTTCGGTTTCATTACTCCAGAAGATGGCAGCAAAGATGTATTCGTACACTTCTCTGCAATCATGAGCAATGGTTTCAAAACTCTGGCTGAAGGTCAGCGTGTAGAGTTCGAAATCACTGACGGCGCTAAAGGCCCATCTGCTGCTAACGTTATCGCTCTGTAAGTTAACAGTTAGAATTTTGAAAACCCGCCTAATGGCGGGTTTTTTTTGTCCTTTTTACATGTGCCACCAGGTCAGGGAATAGCCCAACACGGCCGCCATGGCGACGAAAAGCGCCATCACTTCATTGTAGCTAAGTGGAATCAGGTTTTTCATGTGCGCGCCCCAGAGGTGTATTTCACTCAGCATCGCAAAGCCAGGTTAAGCCAACCTTAAGCCGTGATGACAGTCTGATGACAGGGCACATTCTGCGGCGTATTTCACAGAACGTGGCAGTAACATTCTCATAACAATCCTTACTTGCAGCTTTTTACGCAACAACGCTATATAACTGCATGCAAGGACTTATGAGGAGGCAGGATGAATATACGTCAGGCACTGGCAAAAGACAGTTTTGTCCTGAGTGCGCTGTTAACCGAACTGGGTTACAGCGGCACTGAAAAGTTTATTGATACGCGTCTGGCGCAGTTATGCAGCCATCCCGACGAAATTTTATTGGTGGCAGAACACGGTAATCAGGTTCTGGGGTTTCTCTCTTTGCACTTTATCCCCCAACTGGCGCTGCCCGGTGATTTCGCCCGCATCAGCTATTTTTGCATTGCGGAAGGCGAGCGCAGTAAAGGCAGTGGCCAACAGCTGCTCAGTCATGCCGAGCAGCTAGCGCGTGAACGGGGCTGCGATCGCATGGAAGTGCATTGTCACGCTTCCCGCCTTAAAGCCAACCAGTTCTACTCGCGTGAAGGCTATGTAGAATCTCCGCGTTATCACATCAAAGATCTGGGCTCGCTTTAAGTTCACGCCCGGTGGCGATGACCAGCGCGTCAGCAATGCTTTCAAGCTGATCGAACGGGAGCAGTGAAGCACTGACGCGAATAAAGGGCTCGCCGTTGAGGCAACAGCGTTCTCCCGGCAGTACAGCAATGCCGCGTGCTGCCAGGGTGATCATGGCGTACTGCTCTGATTCCACCGGGATCTGTACGCTCAACCCATCTCGCTCTTCCAGCACCACTCCGCGTTTTGCCAGTGCCGCCAGTAACTGCTGGCGACGCTGCGCGTAAACGGTCTTCGCCTGTTGAATGCTCTGCTGTGTGGCTTCATCGGTGAGCATCCATGCCACCGCATCCTGCAAGATACGGCTGGTCCAGCTGACGCCGAAATTACGCCACGACTGCAGTCGTTTCACCATGTCTGCCGTCGCGGATAACGCCGCCAGGCGCAGATCGGGACCATAGGCTTTGGAAAAAGAATGAACGTGAATGACCCGTTCCGGGAAGTGGAAACCGAGGCTCCAGGCCGGCCAGCGCGACAGATCGCCAATGCCATCATCCTCGACAATCGTCGTGGTACTGTTCGCCAGCACCCTTGCTAACTCGGCGCTGCGACGCTGAGTCACGCTGTAGCCGGTGGCCGAATGCGTGCGCGGCTGATAGATAAACATCGCCGGTGATTTTTGCAGATGTGCGGCCAGCGCCGTGGGTATAGGCCCCTGATCATCACAGGGCAGCGGCAAAATTTCTGCGCCGATATTTTCCAGCATATCCAGCAAACGGGTGGCCGTGGGATTTTCAATCACCACCCGATCGCCCGGCGACAACAGCGTCTGCACAATCAGGTTCATGGCATCAAAACCGCCATCCGTGGCCAGCCAGGCTTCCGCCGGATAGGGCCAGCGTGGACTGATGGCCGCTTGCAATTGCGGGGAGATCGCTTCGCGCTGATAGCTGTTTAACTCAGGTGAGGCAATCCCCGCGAGGATCGCCCGTTTAAGATCGGGTAGCAACGCCGGATCGGGTGACGCCATCGCCAGCGCCGCCCGGATGTTCTCGCCGTAGTTACCAATCTTCTCAAAGCGGATAGGGCGTGGCAGTACGCTGTTGCCACACACCCACACGCCACTGCGTCCTTTACCCGCCAGCACTTTCTGCTTCTTCAGTTGCGCCCAGGCAGCAGAAACGGTTGCCGGACTGACGCCCAGCCGCTCCGCCAGTTCGCGCACCGCAGGCATTTGCATGCCAACAGCAATTTGGCCGTCCCGAATTAAGGATGAAGCGGTAAGCGTTATTCCCTTTACCGAAGCATCGTCTATTTGATGGCTAAGCCACTCGACATCTACCGTTTGCGTCATAAGAAAATCATTTGTTCAGTAACAAAGAATTGATTGTTCAGATTAGTATTCGCGTTTTAGACTCAAATTCAAGCACTATTTGCTTAATAAATAAACAGCGCCAGATCTCTGGCCGAAAACGGGGAAAGCACAATTATGGTAACCATAAGACTGGCGGTGCGTGACTGGGATTATTTCACCCCGCTGGCACTCGGCGACATCAAACCAGAAGGCTTCACGCTGGAGATTGACCGCGTGGGCACGCTGGTTGATAACCTCGCGACCAGCGACAAATACGACGCGGGTGAAGTGTCATTCAGTCGCTATGCTCAGGCATGCGCCAGAGGCGATAACGCACTGCTCGGCCTGCCGCACTTCCTGATGCGCGGCTTCCGCCAGCGCTGCATCATCACTACCGCTGACAGCCCGATTACCACGCCCGCTCAGCTGAAAGGCAAGAAAATCGGGGTGACCGGCTGGCAGGATTCTGGCAACACCTGGACGCGCACCGTGCTGCGTGAAGCTGGCGTGGAGATCGATGATGCGTACTGGTTTGCCGGCCGTCTGACCGAAGAGCATCCGATTGTGGATCGCCTCGCGGGATTCGGTCGTCCGGGCCGCATTGAGCCGGCACCGGGTGAGCGCCCGCTGATCGAACTGCTGAAGGCCGGTGAGCTGGATGCGGTGTTCACGCCCTTTATGCCAGAAGGTTTCTTCCTGAAAAATTCTGGCCTGCGTCAATTGCAAAACGACTTTGTGACTGCCGAGCGCGACTACTTTAATCGCGTCGGCTACGTGCCGGGTATCCATCTGCTGGCGATGAAACCGGCACTGGCGGAAATGCATCCCTGGCTGCCGCAGGCGTTGAGCGAAATCATCGATCGTTCGTACCAGATGTGGATGCAGAAACGCGAGAAATACGCCGACACCACACCGTGGCTGCTGGATGATTTGCGACGTACCGCGCAGGAATTACCGTCGGACTGGAATCAAAACGGATTCTCCGCTAACAAAAAGATGATCGCCGATTTTGCTAACGAGCTGTTCCAGCAAGGCTTAACCAAAACATTACTGACGCCGGAAGCGATTTTCCCGGCAGCAGTGCAAGGGGAGTGAAGATGAAAGTTGCAATGGGGCAGTTTGCTGTCAGCCGGGAATGGCAGGAAAACACCGATATCTGCATCGGTTTAATGAACAATGCACTGGCCGGAGGCGCGGATTTACTGGTCCTGCCAGAAGGCGTGCTGGCGCGTGATATTGCCGACCCTGATCTGGTACTGAAAGCCGCACAACCGCTGGATGGTCCTTTCATCACGCAGCTGCTGGCAGTCAGCAAAGGCAACGATTTGACTACCATGATGAGCGTGCACGTGCCAACTGAAGGCAACAAAGCGCTCAACGTGCTGATTGCCATTCGCAACGGTGAACTCATCGCCGCCTACGAAAAGCTGCATCTTTATGATGCGTTTGCAATGCAGGAGTCACAGCGCGTGAATCCAGGCAACGAAATCCCACCGCTGGTGGAAGTGGCCGGGATGAAAGTGGGCCTGATGACCTGCTACGACGTGCGTTTCCCTGAGCTGGCGCGCCGTCTGGTGCTGGACGGTGCTGATGTGCTGGTATTGCCTGCCGCGTGGGTCAAAGGCCCGCTGAAAGAGATGCATTGGGAATTGCTGTGTACGGCAAGAGCACTGGAAAACACCTGTTACATGGTGGCCGTGGGCGAATGTGGCCCGCGTAACATCGGCAACAGTCTGGTCATCGATCCTCTCGGCGTGGCGATAGCCAAAGCGCCAGAGTCGGCGGCACTGGTGTTCGCCGACCTCGATCCACAACGTATTGCCTACGCACGTAGCGTACTGCCGGTGCTGGAAAACCGCCGTTTTGCTCGTCCTGAACTGAAACCACTTTGATAGATTTTGGGGAACTGGCTCATGAATAAACTTACAACAGCAATAACGTTGGCGCTGGGGCTGACAGTCAGCGCAGTGCAGGCAGCGGAAACTATCCCAACGCAGAAAGTTGATCAGGCGCTGCATGACCGCTTGCCAGCAGAGATTAAAAGCGCTGGAAAAATGATTTCGGTAAACAACGGATCGTTTCCTCCTTATGAGATCGTGAACGGTCCACATTCGATGGACGGCGCCTCAGCCGACCTGACGAATGCTTTGGCTCAATTGCTGGGTGTGAAAATTGAACATGCCACAGTCAGCGGTTTGTCGGGTGTTTTAACTGGCATTAATTCGGGCCGTTATCAGATGGCGATTGGGCCGATTGGCGACTATCCCGATCGTCAGCAGAAAGTCGACTTCATAGATTTTGTGCAGGAGTTCGTGGTGTTCGGCGTGCAGAAGGGCAATCCAGCGAAAATTAACGGTCTGGAAGACACCTGCGGCAAGCGTATTGCTGTGATGGCAGCCGGTTCAGCTGAGCAGGTGATTCGTAAGCAGTCGGACGCTTGCGTTGCCGCGGGCAAACCTGCGGTGGTGGTGCAATCTTTCACCGATCAGCCTTCATCGATTCTGGCAGTACGATCTAAGCGTTCTGATGCATTCTTCTCTTCACAGGCACCGCTGACCTACTTTATCGAGCAAGCCAATGGCCAGCTGGAGCTTTCCGGTAAAGGGCAGAAAAACGGCTTTGGCGACATTTTCCAGGGCACGGTGGTGCCAAAAGGTTCCGAACTGGGCAACGTAGTACTCGACGCCTATAAAGAGCTGTTCGCCAACGGCACCTACGCGGCGATCATGAAGAAGTGGAAACTCGACGGCAATATCTTGCAGCAGCCGGGTCGTAATCTGGCGCAGGGGACAGCAAAATGAATCCGGTCACCCACAATACGCGAGCCAGGGATAAGGCCAACGTGCAGCAGCGCGATGTCGCTTTCGCCCGCAGTGCGCCCACTTATGGACGCTGGATCTCATGGATTGTGGTACTGGTGGTCGCGGCCAACTTTCTCTGGCTGGTGGCGACCAATCCCAATTTTGAATGGAAAGTGGTGTTGCAGTGGTTCACCGAAGGTTCGGTGATGAAAGGGCTGCAGGTGACGCTCGGGCTGACGGTAGTCTCGATGATCCTCGGTACGCTGCTGGGGCTGCTGCTGGCGGTATGGCGTCTTTCGGAAAATAAACTGCTGAGCGGCATCTCGTCGCTTTACATCTGGTTTTTCCGGGGTACGCCGCTGCTGGTGCAACTGATCTTTTGGTACAACCTGTCGACGCTGTTTCCGAACATTTCGATTACCGTACCCTGGACGGATATTACCTTCGCCAGTTGGAATACCAACGATCTGATTACGCCGCTGACCGCTGCGTTTGCCGGACTGGCACTGAATGAAGCGGCGTATATGGCGGAGATCATTCGCGCCGGGCTGTTGTCTGTGGATCAGGGGCAGGTGGAAACCACTCAGGCGTTTGGCATGAGCCGCAGCCGTGCATTGCGCCGCATTATCATTCCTCAGGCGATGCGATCCATTATTCCTCCCACCGGCAATCAGCTGATCAGTATGATTAAAGCGACCTCGCTGGTCAGCGTAATAGCCATGGGCGATCTGCTTTACTCGGTGCAGGCCGTTTATAACCGCACCTTTGAAATTATCCCGATGCTGATGGTGGCCGTGATTTGGTATCTGCTGATCACATCGATCCTGAATATTGGGCAGTCAGCAATTGAACGCTACTACGCACGCGGCACCAAACGTACCGTGGTGAATAAACGCCGGACAGACACGGCTGTCGCAGCCACACATCAGCTGAAGGAGGATGTATGAGTGAGATTCAGCCGCTGGTCTCTGCGCGCAATGTCCAGAAGAGTTATGGCGATAACGAGGTATTGAAAGGGATCGATCTGGATGTGTTTCCAGGTGAAGTGGTGGTGATTCTCGGGCCATCGGGATCGGGCAAATCGACCTTCCTGCGCTGTATAAACCATCTGGAAGATATGAACGCCGGCTCCATCATGGTGGGTGAAGAGCAGATTGGCTACGAATTGAAGCGTGGGATTCTGCATCGCCTGTCGGCACGGCGGATTGCTCACCAGCGTCAGAAGATCGGCATGGTGTTTCAGCAATTCAACCTCTATCCACACATGACCGTGCTGCAGAACATTATTGAAGCGCCCATTGGTGTGCATAAGTTTCCCCGCCATGAAGCGTTGCAGCATGCGCGCGAACTGCTGACAACGGTGGGATTGAGTGACAAAGCCGATGCCTGGCCACGCCATCTTTCCGGCGGCCAGCAGCAGCGTGTGGCGATTGCTCGTGCGTTAGCCATCAAACCGGCGTTGATGCTGTTTGATGAGCCGACTTCCGCGCTGGACCCCGAACTCGTGGGAGAGGTGCTGGCGACGATGCGCACGCTGGCCGATCGTGGTCTGACCATGATCGTGGTGACACATGAGATTGGCTTTGCACGTGAGGCGGCGGATCGGGTGGTATTTATGGATGGCGGCGTGGTGGTGGAGCAGGGAACACCGGAGCAGGTGATCGGTAATCCACAGCACCCGCGTACGCAGGCCTTTTTGAGCCGCTTTATTTAATGTTGCGCGGGTGTTGATCGTAATCTGTTACAGATTCCAGTTGTGACAGCTGATAAACTGCGCGTTAATGGTTATGTCTGTTTTCGCTAGGGTTGAAAGGTAAAGTATGGAAGGTTTCAGCATTGCCAAACTGCTGATCATCGGTGCACTTATTGTACTGCTGTTTGGTACCAACAAGTTACGTTCACTGGGTGGTGATCTGGGTTCCGCCATTAAAGGCTTCAAGAAAGCCATGAAAGACGATGAATCCACCGCAACCAAAAGCACCGCTGAAGAAGCGCCGGCTGAACGCGTGAGCCACAAAGAGTAATCCGACTTCAAACGTCAATAAGTGTAAATATTTATGACGTTGATAAAAAAACCAGACTGCTTCCAGTCTGGTTTTTGTTTTTTGGCACGGGTGAAAAAAGCCTGGCTGCGGGCGTCACACCCGCAGAACCGATTATTTCACTTCCAGCCCTTTGGCCTGCATATCCGCATGATAAGAAGAACGGACGAATGGGCCACAGGCCGCGTGGGTGAAGCCCATCGCCATGGCTTCCTCTTTCATCTCATCAAACTCTGCCGGGCTCACATAGCGCTGTACCGGCAGGTGGTGGCGGCTTGGCTGTAAATACTGGCCGAGTGTGAGCATGGTGACACCATGACGACGCAGGTCACGCATCACTTCTACGATTTCCGCATTGGTTTCACCCAATCCGACCATCAGGCCAGACTTGGTTGGCACATCAGGATGCGCTTCTTTGAAACGCTCCAGCAGCTTCAGCGACCAGTCGTAGTTGGCGCCAGGGCGTACCTGACGGTAAACGCGTGGCACGTTTTCCATGTTGTGGTTGAACACATCTGGCGGCGTGGCGGTGAGGATTTCCAGAGCACGATCCATACGACCACGGAAGTCAGGCACCAGCGTTTCAATTTTGATGTTAGGGCTTTTTTCGCGAATGGCAGTGATGCAATCGGCAAAGTGCTGAGCCCCGCCGTCGCGAAGATCGTCGCGGTCAACCGAGGTGATCACCACATAACGCAGCGCCATATCGGCAATAGTTTGTGCCAGTTTCAGCGGTTCGTTGGCGTCAGGCATATTTGGACGGCCGTGGGCGACGTCGCAGAATGGGCAACGACGCGTACAAATCGCACCGAGGATCATAAAGGTGGCGGTGCCGTGGTTAAAACATTCAGCGAGGTTAGGGCAGGAGGCCTCTTCACACACCGAGTGCAGACCATTTTTGCGCATGGCGGCTTTGATACCCTGAATGCGGCTGGAATCCGCAGGCAGTTTGATCTTCATCCACTCCGGCTTACGCAGAATCTCTTCACGCTCGACCATCACGGTTTTCACCGGAATCAGCGCCATTTTGTCGGCATCGCGATACTTGACGCCACGTTCCATCTGAATTGGTTTACTCATAAATCTGCAGGTTCCGGTCGGGATTGCGATTTGAAAGCTTCCTCACTCAAACTGAGAACCAGGCTTTCAACTTTATTTGAAAATATGGCAAAAATTATATCATTTCGTCTGCGCATAAGCAGCCGATATGCGAGTGCTAAAGTTACAATTTTGTAAATGAGCACAGACAGTCAAGGTCAGACCCTGGCATCATTTTGCCATTCAAGCTGGGTGAAACCCATTAAGCGGGCGAAATGTTTTACCAAACGGGGTTGTACGTCGGCGGTTGTGACCCCAGGCTGCTTTTCACTTAACTGCGTCATGCGCATGCCGGCATAACCGCAGGGATTGATGCGCAGGAAGGGCGCCAGATCCATCGCCACATTTAATGCCAAGCCGTGGAAGGAGCACCCTTTGCGAATGCGAAGGCCTAATGAGCACACTTTGTCATCGCCGATATAAACGCCGGGTGCGTCGGCACGTGCGCGCGCAGCGATACCATAATCCGCCAGGGTGGCGATCACGGTTTCCTCCAGCGCAGTGACCAGCTCTCTGACACCGATTTTGTGACGTTTAATATCAATCAACACGTACATCACCTGTTGCCCAGGCCCGTGATACGTCACCTGGCCGCCACGATCGCTCTGCACAACCGGAATATCGCCCGGCATCAGCAGATGTTCGGCTTTGCCTGCCTGGCCCTGGGTAAACACCGGATGATGTTCCACCAGCCAGATTTCATCGGCAGTGCTGCTGTCACGTTGATCGGTAAACTGATGCATCGCATCGGAGATAGGTTGCCAGTCGCGCTGGCCCAGTTGACGAACAAGAAGCGTGTTAGCTGACAAAGCGGAGATCCGGTAGAGAGTGAAGGGCTGAGTATAACGCTGGCAAAGCCGCCTTTGCCAGCGCGGGTATTACAGGACCATGCGCACGATATCGATGTTACCCAGTTCTTCGTACAGGGTTTCTACCTGTTCGATATGCGTTGCGGTGATGGTGATGGAAACCGAATGGTAGTTACCTTTGCTGCTCGGTTTCACTGCCGGGGTATAGTCGCCGGGGGCGTGGCGCTGCACCACTTCAACCACTTGATCAACCAGCTCCGGTTGCGCCAGACCCATTACTTTATAGGTGAAGGGGGTAGGGAATTCGAGCAGTTCATTCAGTTTGGTTTTCATGTTGGCTCCGGTGCTTAAAATTGAGAAGAGAAGCCCGAAGGCCGCCCCTACAACAGGTGATGCATAAAAATCGATAAGGGAGGCTTTCCAGCCTCCCCTATACGTTTGAAACGGGGATTTCTAATTATATGGTATCAGACAGACGATTTTTCAAGCGTCTTAGCCAAACCAGTGATGGAACATCAGTTTGATGTAATCAATGATACGGCTGAAGAAGCCGCCTTCCTGCACTTCGTTCAGCACCACCAGCGGACGCTGTTCAATGGTTTTGCCATCCAGCTGGAAGTTGATGCTACCCACCACCTGGTTTTTCTGCAGCGGTGCATGCAGTTCGGTATTGGTCAGTACATAGCTGGCTTTCAGGTCTTTCATACGGCCGCGTGGAATGGTCAGGTAGGCATCTTTTTCAACGCCTAACTGGACACGATCGCTGTTACCAAACCAAACCGGCTCAGAGGCGAACTCTTTGCCTGCTTTCAGAGGTGCGACGGTCTCGAAGAAACGGAAGCCCCAGGTCAGCAGCTTTTTACTTTCGGTTTCGCGACCTTTATAAGTGTGACCGCCCATGACGGCAGAGATCAGACGCATCTGGCCTTCTGTGGCAGAAGCCACCAGGTTGTAACCTGCCGCATCAGTGTGACCGGTTTTGATGCCGTCAACGTTCAGGCTGGTATCCCACAGTAAACCATTGCGGTTCATCTGTTTGATATTGTTGAAGGTGAACTCTTTTTCACGGTAGACCGAGTATTCGTCCGGCACATCACGAATCAATGCCTGGCCGATCAGCGCCATATCACGCGCCGAGCTGTACTGGCCTTCAGCATCCAGGCCGTGCACGGTCTGGAAGTGGGTGTTTTTCAGACCTAACGCGCCAACATAATTGTTCATCAGGCTAACAAACGCATCCTGGCTGCCGGCAACGTAATCGGCCATCGCTACACAGGCATCATTCCCTGACTGCAACACGATACCGCGCGTCAGTTGAGAAACCGGTACGCGATCGCCTGGCTTCAGGAACATCAGTGACGAGCCTTTGAACACCGGGTTACCGGTTGCCCAGGCGTCTTTACCGACGGTGACGATATCATCGTTATGGATTTTGCCTGCTTTGACCGCCTGACCAATCACATAGCTGGTCATCATTTTGGTCAGACTGGCGGGATCGCGACGCGCATCGGCGTTCTTTTCGGCCAGGACTTTACCTGAGTTGGCATCGATCAGCACATAAGCTTCAGCATCGATTTCCGGGACGCCCGGGATCATCGTCTTAAGGTTAACATCGTCCGCAAAGGCGGCATGGCTGAGAGAAAGGGCGACCAGTGATCCCACTGTCAGGCGTTTCAGAAAACGAGAGGGTTTCAGCGTATTCATGTTAAGGACTACAACATCCGTGGGCTAAGAGTGAAAAAAGTGCCTTACTATAGCAAACGCCCGATCGAGCGACATCTTGCTTTGCAAATCAGTTTCAGCAGTAAAGGTAACTGCCCGTAACATTACGGACGGGCAGTTGTAATAAATGAGCTCATTTGTGCTTCAGTGGTCAGGCGCTGTTGTAACGCAGCGGCTTCCGCCCGGCTGCTGTAGCCGCCGAGTTGAATACGATAAACGTTGCCATTGGCTTCCACATTGCCGGGGACGCCAAAACGTTTACCCAGGCTGGTCGCCAGTTGACGGGCGCGCGCCGCATCATTGACCGCACCGACCTGAACGACATAACCACCGGCGGTATGCGTACTCTGAGGTGCAGCGCTGGCTGGAGCAGAAACCGATGCCGCGACAGGCGCAGCGGATGTTGCCTGCACAGGCGTGGCGGCCGGTTCACTGCCTTCCAGTACACCGTTTGCTAAAGGCTGAGGCGCGCCGAGGAAACCGCTGCTCTGCACCGGGGCACCGAGTCCACCGTTACTCTGCAGGGTGCTGTTATCGACTGCGCGAACATCCTGTGGCGCAGGTGCAGGCGTGGTATTGGCGCTGCCATCCATCATCACCATGCCACCGTTAAGATCCGGGCGCGCGGGCAGGGCGTAGCTCTGCTTCGCCACTGTGGTGCCAATGGTGCCGGGGCCGGAAACAGAACCATCCGGTGCGACTTTGATGTAATCCACGCGAACACGGGAATTATTCGAGATATTCAAACGGTCGCCTGCCGCGCGAGACAGGTCAATGATGCGGCCGGGGGTATACGGGCCACGGTCATTAACACGCACCACGATCTGGCGACCATTGGCGAGGTTAGTGACGCGCACATAGCTTGGCAGTGGCAGAGTAGGGTGTGCCGCAGTTAAGGCGTCTGGATCGTAAGCTTCGCCGATCGCTGTGCGATTACCTTGTGCTTCTGCACCGTACCAGGTGGCCAACCCAACTTCGCTGAAGTTCGAAGGATCCTTGATTACGCGATAATTTTTACCATTAACGCTGTAATCCTGGCTGGTAGAAGGATTGATCGGTTCATAGCGCGGTTCAACGCCTGGGATTTCCACCACCGGGCCATTATAGGCCGGCTGCGGTGGCGCAGTATTATTCTGCTGTTCCGGTGCGGAACAGGCAGCCAGTACCAATGATGCCAGTGCAACCCCAAGCCAATCCTTACGCATGTGCAGCCTCTTAAACGCTTTTAGATAACATTTTTCGATGAGTATGGATCGACATCACGATGCCAAATCCGGCCATTAATACAATCAACGCCGACCCGCCGTAGCTCACCAGCGGCAGCGGAACACCGACCACGGGTAAGATACCACTTACCATACCAATGTTAACGAAAACATAGACGAATAAAATCAACATCAAACCACCGGCCATCACGCGACCAAAGGTGGTTTGCGCGCGCGCCGCAATAATCAGGCCGCGCAAAATCAGCAGCAGATACAGTACCAGTAACACTAATACGCCGACCAGGCCGAGTTCCTCTGCTAGTACCGCAAAGATAAAGTCGGTGTGACGTTCAGGCAAAAACTCCAGCTGTGACTGGGTGCCATGCAGCCAGCCTTTGCCACGTAAACCACCGGATCCAATCGCAATCTTGGACTGAATAATGTGATAACCGGCACCGAGCGGGTCACTCTCTGGATCGAGCAGCATCATCACACGGTCGCGCTGATAGTCATGCATCAGGAAGAACCACAGTACCGGAATAAAGGCCGCCACCAGCAGCACCGCCAGGGCAATCAGCTTCCAGCTCATGCCCGACAGGAACAGCACAAACAGGCCGGACGCGGCGATCAGAATCGAGGTGCCGAGGTCAGGCTGTGCCGCCACTAACAGCGTCGGCATGAAGATCAACACCAGCGCAATGCCGGTATTTTTCAGCGTCGGTGGGCAGACATCGCGGTTAATAAAGCGCGCCACCATCAGCGGCACCGCTATTTTGGCGATTTCCGAGGGCTGGAAACGCACAAAGCCAAGATCGAGCCAGCGCTGAGCCCCTTTACTGATATGGCCAAAGGCATCCACCGCCACCAGTAATATCACGCAGACAATATAGAGATAGGGCGCCCAACTTTCATACACGCGCGGCGGCACTTGCGCCATGACCAGCATGATAATGATACCCATGGCAATCTGACCGAGCTTACGCTCCATCATGCCAGGATCCTGACCGCTGGCGCTCCAGATGACGATGGCGCTGTAAGCCAGTAGCGCAAGGATGATCAGCATAAACAGGGGATCGATATGGATACGCGTCCAGATCGATCTTTTCTGCGGGCTATCGTTCATGGACATCTTTATTCACCTTCGTAGCCAGGCGGCGTCGGTGCGGCTTCAGGCAGCACGGTATTGTTGTCGCCTAGCATTATGTGGTCGAGAATCTGACGCATCACCGTACCCACTGCCGGGCCGGCACCGCCGTTCTCCAGAATCATGGTTACGGCAACGCGCGGTTTGTCGTAAGGCGCGAAAGCCGTCATCAGTTTATGGTCACGCAGGCGTTCAGCAATTTTGTGCGCGTTATAGGTCTCGTTCTCTTTCAGACCGAATACCTGCGCAGTACCGGATTTCGCGGCGATTTTGTAAGGCGCATCGGCAAAACTTTTGTGCGCCGTCCCGTTCGCGCGGTTGGCCACGCCGTACATGCCATCTTTGGCGATTTCCCAATATCCCGAGTGGATGTCGCCAATCGGCGCATCCGGCGGCTGGCGATACGGCACCATGGCCTGACCTTCACGGGTGGCGCGCAGCAAATGCGGCACTTTGATAATGCCGTCATTGATCAGAATCATCATGGCTTTGTTCATCTGCACCGGCGTTGCAGTCCAGTAACCCTGACCAATGCCCACCGGAATGGTGTCACCCTGATACCACGGCTTCTTAAAGCGCTTCAGCTTCCACTCACGCGTTGGCATGTTGCCGGGACTTTCCTGCGGCAAATCAATACCGGTGCGATGGCCATAGCCAAATTTGGTCATCCACTCTGACAGGCGATCAATGCCCATGTCGTAGGCGACCTGATAGAAGAAGGTATCGGCAGACTCTTCCAGCGACTTGGTGACGTTAAGACGGCCGTGTCCCCATTTTTTCCAGTCGCGATAGCGTTTTTCCGAACCGGGCAACTGCCACCAGCCGGGGTCAAACAGGCTGGTATTGCGGTTAATCACCCCTGCACTCAGCGCAGAAACGGCAACATAAGGTTTCACCGTTGAAGCTGGCGGGTAGGATGCCTGTAACGCGCGGTTATACAGCGGACGGTTCTCATCGCTCAGCAGGGCTTTGTAATCCTTGCTGGAGATGCCATCGACAAACAGATTAGGGTCGTAGCTCGGTGTGGACACCAGCGCCAGAATTTCACCGGTGCGTGGATCGCTGACCACCACGGCGGCACGGCTGCCGGTCAACAGGGTTTCGATGTACTGCTGCAGTTTCAGGTCAACGGTCAGATAGATATCGCGACCGGCCTGAGGGGATTGCTCGTGCAACTGGCGGATCACCCGGCCGCGGTTGTTCACTTCAACCTCTTCGTAGCCGGTTTTGCCATGCAGCACATCTTCGTAATAGTTCTCGATGCCCAACTTGCCGATATCATGCGTCGCGGCATAGTTAGGCCATTTACCTTCATCATCGAGGCGCTTAACGTCGCGGTCGTTAATTTTAGAGACGTAGCCCACTACATGCGTCAGCGTCTGACCGTAGGGATAATAGCGGCGCTGATAACCTTTCACTTCCACACCGGGGAAGCGGTACTGATTGACGGCAAAGCGCGCCACCTGCACTTCGTTGAGTGCGGTTTTTACCGGAATGGAGGTGAAACGACGTGAGCGCTTACGCTCTTTTTCAAAGGCGTCGAGATCGTCGTCCGTCAGATCCAGCACCGGGCGCAGATCCTGCAGCGTCTGCTTCAGGTCATCGACTTTTTCGGGTACCAGTTCAGCCTGGTAAATGGTGCGGTTCAGCGCCAGCGGGACGCCGTTGCGATCAAAGATGATGCCGCGGCTGGGCGCAACGGGCACCAGCTTGATGCGGTTCTCATTGGAACGGGTGCTGTAATCGTCAAAACGCAAAATTTGCAGATGATAGAGGTTGACCACCAGCACGCTGGAGAGCAGGAAAATGCCAACAAAAGCCACCAAAGCCCGGCGGACAAAGAGTTTCTGTTCGGCAGTGTAATCGCGAAAGGCGTTGCTCTGTAATTTCATCCGCTGCGTTTATTGTCTGGAGGTTGTCAGGCGTTTATTCACGGTGATAAGGATGATTCGTGGTGATGCTCCAGGCACGATACAGGCTTTCAGCGACCAGCACACGCACCAGCGGATGTGGCAACGTCAACGTGGACAGCGACCAGGTCTGCTCGGCAGCGGCTTTACAGGCCGGCGCCAGTCCTTCCGGGCCGCCAATCAACAAGCTGACATCGCGGCCATCTTGTTTCCAGCGCTCAAGCTGTTGCGCCAGCTGTGGGGTTTCCCACGGCTGCCCTGGAATATCCAGCGTGACGATGCGGTTGCCTTTGCCGACGGCCGCTAACATCGCTTCACCCTCTTTTTCCAGGATGCGCTTGATGTCCGCATTCTTGCCGCGTTTACCCGCAGGCACTTCGGTCAGTTCAAACGGCATATCCTTGGGGAAGCGGCGCAGATACTCCATGAAACCGGTCTGAACCCAGTCAGGCATTTTGGTGCCGACGGCCACAAGCTGCAGTTTCAAGGCTTAGCTCCAGAGCTTTTCCAGCTCATACAGCTGGCGGCTCTCTTCCTGCATCACGTGTACGATCACTTCGCCAAGATCAACGACGACCCAATCAGCGGCAGCCTTACCATCGACGCCCAGCGGTTTTAAACCCGCAGCACGGGATTCCTGAATCACGTGATCGGCGATCGAAACCACATGACGCGTCGACGTGCCGGTGCAGATGATCATGCAATCGGTGATGCTAGATTTGCCCTGAACATCAACAGCAATGATGTCCTGGCCTTTAATATCGTCAATCTTATCAATAACGAAATCTTGGAGTGCTTTACCTTGCAAAAGGTTCCCCTTAAAAACAGGTGATTACGAGAAGGCTGAATGCCCGGAAAACATAGCCTAAAATGAAGCGGCGCAGTATAGCACGCAACGATCAACCGCGATATAAGCCAGCGCGATCGATGTAGTCGATAACCGCATCGGGCAGCAGATCGGTGCAGGATTGCCCCAGGTGACGACGCTGGCGTATTTCCGTGGCGGAGATGTCAAACAGCGGCGTATCAGCCAGCCAGATATGGCCTGCCGGTGCTTGATGCAACTGTTCTGCGTGCTGTGCACGATGCGCATCCAGCCACTGCTGCATCTCAGGCGTTTCCATCTGCGTTGCATAGCCCGGTCGCTGGCACACCAACAGATGGCACAGAGAGAGGAGATCCTGCCAGCGATGCCATTTGGCTAACGTTAGCAGAGAATCTTGTCCGATGATAAACCCGAGGGGCTGTTCTGCACCGCGTTCCGCACGGAGTGCTTCAAGGGTTGCCACCGTCCATGACGGCGTATCCCGCTCCAACTCTCGCGTATCAATATCAAACAGGGGGCGGGTCGCAATGGCACAGCGCAGCATTTCCACGCGTTGCCGGGCACTGGCTTCGGGCTGTGGGCGATGCGGTGGCACGTTATTCGGCAGCAGCGTGACCTTTTTCAACCCCACCTGTTGCGCCAGCGCTTCCACCGGGCGCAGATGGCCAAAGTGGATAGGGTCGAAGGTGCCGCCGAACAGCGCGTAGAGTTTAGACATCAGTGAAGCTCAGGGGAAAATCGCGGTGACACAGCAGCAGCGACAAGGTCTCCAGCTGCGGCCAAAGATTTTGACCATAATCCTGCTTCATGGTCAGCTCCAGTTCGGCGAGCAGATGAACGGCGCGTTGCAGACGACGTGCATCAAGGCGTTGCAGCGCATCGGTAAACAGTGCGCGACGGTTTTGCCAGATGCGCTGTTGATCCATTAGCGCGCGCAGGCCCTGTTTACCCTGATTGCGCTGCAAATGCAGCAGCGTCAGTAAATCACGTTGCAGAGAACGCAGTAAAATCACCCCTTCAGCATCCTCTTTTTCCAGCTGATGCAGGATATGCAGGGCGCGCTTACTTTTGCCCGCCAGCAGGGCATCCACCCAGTGGAAAGGGGTAAAATGCGCAGCGTCATTTACCGCGTCTTCCACGCGGGGCAGAGTGAGTTTGCCATCCGGCCACAGCAGTGACAGACGTTCCAGCGCCTGCGCCAGCGCCAGCAGATTACCTTCGTAGCAGTAGCACAGCAGTTGAATCGCCGCGTCATCAACACTCAACTTCATGGCTTTGGCACGGCTCGCGACCCAGCGCGGCAACTGCGCTTGTTCGGGCGTCTGGCAGGGAACCAGCACGGCATGAGCGCTGAGCGCTTTAAACCAGGCGCTGTTTTCCTGCGCTTTGGTCAGTTTTGCCATGCGCAGCACCAGCAGGATATCGCTGTGCAGCAGGCTGGCGAGTTTAACCAGTTGCTCGGCCATCGCTGCATTGGCACCGTTTTCTGGCAGTTGCAGCGTTAAGGTCTGGCGTTGAGTGAACAGGCTGAGTGCCTGACAGCTGGAAAAGATCGCATCCCAGTCGGTTTGCGCATCAAGAGTGACACTGAAGTGTTCTTCAAAGCCTTGAGAAGATGAGGCCGCGCGAATGGCATCGGCACTTTCCTGAATCAGCAACGGTTCATTGCCGGTCAGAAAATAACAGGCGCGCAGCCCCTCACGAAGCTGCGCGCTCAGTTGTTCAGGATAAATCCTGATCATTGCAGACTGGTTGCTGACGAAGAGGGCACTTCTGGTGAATTCTCACCTGGTGCGATGATCTCCGGCTGTGGCAACGTGTCTTTGTTGCTTTCCTGCGCGGCATGAACCGTTAACAGTTTACGCACCAGCTGCTCGGCGGCACGCTGGCGCATCTCCTGCACGATCATGTCTTGCTCGGCATCCTTCGCCAGTGCGGCATTCGGGTTGTCGAAGAAAGAACGGTACACGGTGGTGCTGATCGGGTAGATGCCTTTGCCCGGGATCAGAACCTGCGCGGTCACTGTCATCACCAGTGAATACTCAGCAGTGGTACCGCTGATAAACACTGACGCGGTATCACGTCCCTGCACTTCTGCGCCTAAGCGCAGAGTCGGGTATTTGGCACTGGCCTGTTTGCTGTCATTAACAATGGTGACATCATTGATACGCAGCTGTTGGCGCACGGTGCGCGCCATTGGGCCATACGGATCGCCACTCTGGACGATCAGCGTTTTCATCTCGTTAGGCACCATGGTGGTGCCACGCGGGTGAAAACCACAGCCTGCGGTGATCATCACCGCGAGCAGGACAAACAGCCTGATAATCAGTTGTCGCACAGTTCCTCCTGAACTTAACCTACGACCAGGTTAAGCAGTTTGCCAGGGACATAAATCACTTTACGAAGTGTGACGCCTTCCAGATATTTCGCCACAATGTGCTCCTGCGCAGCACGCGCCTGAACCTGCTCCTGCGTAGCATCCGGCGCAACGGTAATCTTGCCGCGCACTTTGCCATTCACCTGTACAACGACCAGCAGTGAATCTTCCACCATCGCGGATTCATCCGCAACCGGCCAGCTGGCTTCATCGACACTACCTTCTCCGCCCAGCGCCTGCCACAGAACATAGCTGGCGTGCGGCGTGAACGGATAGAGCAGACGAACGACCGCCACCAGCGCTTCCTGCATCAGTGCGCGATCTTGATCGCTCTCCTGCGGGGCACGAGTCAGCTTGTTCATCAACTCCATGATGGCAGCGATAGCGGTGTTGAATGTCTGGCGACGACCCACGTCATCGGCCACCTTGGCGATGGTTTTGTGCAGATCGCGACGCAGCGCTTTCTGATCGTCGTTCAGTGCATTGAGGTCCAGCGCCACGGTGGCACCTTTCGCTACGTGTTCGTAGGCCAGTTTCCACACGCGCTTCAGGAAGCGGTTCGCACCTTCTACACCCGATTCCTGCCATTCCAGCGTCATTTCTGCTGGTGAAGCAAACATCATGAACAGACGCACGGTATCGGCACCGTAACGTTCAACCATCAGCTGTGGATCGATGCCGTTGTTTTTCGACTTGGACATCTTGCTCATGCCGGCATAAACCACTTCGCGGCCTGCGTTGTCGACAGCCTTAACAATACGACCTTTTTCATCGCGCTCAACGCTAACATCAACCGGAGAAACCCAGTTACGCTCGCCGTTCGTGCCGGTGTAATAGAACGCATCGGCCAGAACCATACCCTGACACAGCAGACGTTTGGCTGGCTCATCAGAGTTCACCAGGCCGGCGTCACGCAGCAGCTTGTGGTAGAAGCGGAAATACATCAGGTGCATGATGGCGTGTTCGATACCACCGACATACTGATCTACCGGCAGCCAGTAGTTCGCAGCGGCAGGATCCAGCATGCCTTCGTTGTAATTGGCACAGGTGTAACGTGCGTAATACCAGGACGATTCCATAAAGGTGTCAAAGGTATCGGTTTCGCGCAGCGCTGGCTGGCCGTTAACCGTGGTTTTCGCCCACTCAGGATCGGCTTTGATCGGGCTGGTGATACCGTCCATCACCACATCTTCTGGCAGAATCACTGGCAGCTGATCTTCTGGCGTTGGCATCACGGTGCCGTCTTCCAGTGTCACCATTGGAATTGGCGCGCCCCAATAACGCTGACGGGACACACCCCAGTCGCGCAGACGATAGTTGACTTTACGCACGCCGACGCCTTTCGCCGCCAATGCATCAGCAATGGCGTTGAAGCCCGCCTGATGATCCAGACCGTTGAACTCACCCGAGTTGAACAGCGCGCCTTTATCGGTCATCGCCGCTTCGCTCAGATCAGGCGTTGAACCATCCAGATTCAGGATTACTGGTTTGATGTTCAGGTTGTACTTAGTCGCGAACTCCCAGTCACGCTGGTCATGGCCTGGAACAGCCATCACTGCGCCGGTGCCGTATTCCATCAGGACAAAGTTAGCGACCCAGACTGGGATCTCTTCGCCCGTCAGCGGATGGATAGCAAACAGGCCAGTGGCCATGCCTTTCTTCTCCATCGTCGCCATATCTGCTTCAGCCACTTTGGTGGTGCTGCACTCTGCGATGAAGTCAGACAGCGCAGGGTTGCTGGCCGCAGCCTGGCGCGCCAGTGGGTGGCCAGCTGCCACAGCAATGTAGGTGGCACCGAGGAAGGTGTCCGGACGTGTGGTGTAAACCGTTAATTTCTCTTCGCTGTACGCCACATCGAAGGTGATTTCCACGCCCTCAGAACGGCCAATCCAGTTACGCTGCATGGTCTTGACCGTTTCAGGCCAGTCTTCCAGCTTATCCAGATCGTTGAGCAGTTCTTCCGCGTAAGCGGTGATTTTCACGAACCACTGAGGAATCTCTTTGCGCTCTACTTTGGTGTCACAGCGCCAGCAGCAGCCGTCGATAACTTGTTCGTTAGCCAGTACGGTTTGGTCATGCGGGCACCAGTTCACCGCTGAGGTCTTTTTATAGACCATGCCTTTTTCATACAGCTTGGTGAAGAACCACTGTTCCCAGCGATAGTACTCTGGCTGGCAGGTCGCCAATTCGCGGCTCCAGTCATAGCCAAAGCCCAGCAGTTTGAGCTGGTTCTTCATATATTCGATGTTGTCATAAGTCCATGGTGCGGGCGCGGTGTTGTTTTTTACCGCAGCGCCTTCGGCTGGCAGTCCAAACGCATCCCAGCCAATCGGCTGCAGGACATTTTTACCCAGCATGCGCTGATAGCGCGCAATCACATCGCCGATGGTGTAGTTACGCACGTGGCCCATGTGTAGGCGGCCAGAAGGATAGGGCAGCATAGAAAGGCAGTAGTATTTCTCTTTGCCTTCCTGCTCGGTCACTTTAAAGGTTTCGTTTTCGTCCCAGTGCTGTTGGACGCGGGATTCTATCTCTTCCGGGCGGTATTGCTCTTGCATGGCTGCCTGTGGTCCTTTATGAAAATCGTTAACCCTGAATAGTTCACGTCACAGGCAGGCGGCAAAGGTGTGAATACGCTCGCGCTTAACGAAGTAAGCGACGGCGTGAACACGTGCAGCCAACGCACCTGCGACTTGAAGTATGACGGGTTCGCATACATTTAGATCCGCATAGCATACCCATAAGGCTCTTCCTCAACAACATTTCACGCCCCGGCTGAGCGGATTTCTACTCAATGCGCCGCCGCTTTCACCCTTTTGCGATTTACTCCGCTTTCGTCACGGCAAATATGACAGAACAGCTAAACTTACTATCAGCTATTCCCGCGGAAAGGAGAACAAAATGAATAACGTGGCGCAGGAGTATCGTGCAACGATAGCGGCATTAACCCAGCGGCTGGAACAGGGCGAGCGTGATGTTGATGCCCTGGTCGCTGAGGCTCGGCAGGAGTTATTAGCGAAAAAGACGCTGACCTCTTCTGAAGTGAATGAGGTGATGCGGGCGGTCAGGCGTGATTTACATGAGTTCGCGCTCAGTTATCAGGAATCTTCAGATGTGCTCGGTGACTCCGTATTCTTGCGCGTCATTCGCGAGAGCGTATGGAAAGAACTGGTGGATATCACGGACAAAAGCCAATTAGAGTGGCGCGAGGTGTTTCAGGATCTACGACATCACGGTGTTTATCAAAGCGGTGAAGTGGTGGGGTTGGGTAACCTGGTGTGTGAGAAGTGCGGTTTTACCCGGGCGATCTATACACCGGAGAGCTTAACGCGCTGCCCGGAGTGTGGGCACGATCATTTCCAGCGTCAGCCTTTTGAGCCTTGATTTGCGGAAAATCGCGCCGCTGCGTGATTAATGGGGAAACCCCATCCATACAGCGGCGCAATTGAGAGCGCTAATTAATGCAGGATCTTCGCGAGGAAGTCTTTTGCGCGGTCGGACTGCGGGTTATTAAAGAAGTCATCTTTGTTAGTGTCTTCGACAATTTTCCCTTCATCCATAAAGATCACGCGATTGGCCACTTTGCGCGCAAAGCCCATCTCGTGCGTCACCACCATCATGGTCATGCCTTCGTTCGCCAGCTCAACCATCACGTCCAGCACTTCGTTGATCATCTCTGGGTCGAGCGCAGATGTCGGTTCGTCAAACAGCATCGCGATGGGGTCCATACAGAGCGCGCGGGCAATCGCCACACGCTGTTGCTGGCCGCCCGAGAGTTGTCCAGGGAACTTCTCCGCATGCGCAGCCAGACCAACACGCGTCAGCAGCTTGAGACCTTTCTCACGCGCAGCGGCTTTATCACGCTTTAACACCTTGACCTGCGCCAGCACCAGGTTATCGACAATGCTGAGGTGCGGGAACAGTTCGAAGTGCTGGAACACCATACCGACTTTGCTGCGCAGTTGTGCCAGGTTGGTTTTCTTGTTGTTCACTTCGGTACCGTTAACCTGAATGCTGCCTTCCTGCACCGGTTCCAGACCGTTCACCGTTTTAATTAAGGTTGACTTACCTGAGCCGGACGGTCCACAGACCACCACCACTTCACCTTTTTTTACTTCGGTGGAGCAGTCGGTCAGCACCTGAAAGTGACCATACCACTTAGAAACATTTTTCAGGCTAATCATTTAAACCGTCCTCTTTCTTTTCAGATAGCTAACCAACAGCGAAGCGCTCAGGCTGATCACAAAATAGACCAGACCGGCAAACAGAACCATTTCAACCTGGGTACCGTCACGCTCGCCAATCGTCGAGGCGGTACGGAAGAAGTCAGCCAGGCTTAGCACATACACCAGCGAGGTATCCTGGAACAGCACAATGCCCTGCGTCAGCAGCAGTGGCACCATGGCGCGGAACGCCTGCGGCAGGATGATCAATTTCATTGATTGCCAGTGCGTCATACCCAACGCGAGCGCAGCATTCGACTGTCCGCGTGAGATGCTCTGGATACCCGCTCGGATGATTTCCGAATAGTAGGCCGCTTCAAACAGTGCAAAAGCAATCATGGCGGAAATCAGGCGAATGTCAGTTTTGGGAGAGAGTCCCAATACCTGTTGCAGTAATGCAGGCACCACCAGATAGAACCACAGCAGCACCATCACCAGCGGGACGGAGCGGAACAGGTTGACGTACAGCTTAGCGAACCAGCGAATCGGCGCGAACGGCGACAGACGCATCACGGCCAGAATCGTGCCCCAGATAATGCCGAACACCACGGCGACGGCGGTAATCTTGAAGGTGATGATCAAGCCATTCCACAAATAGGGCAGGCTGGGAGGAATCGAACTCCAGTCAAACTCGTACATTATTTGCCTCCCAGATTGCCGGGCAGGCGAATTTTACGTTCTACCAAACTCATAATCAGCATGATCACCAGGTTAATACCCACGTAAGCCAGGGTAATGGCGGTGAAAGATTCATAGGCGTGCGCCGAGTAGTCGAGCAACTTACCGGCCTGCGCCGCCATATCCACCAGACCAATGGTCGAAGCGATGGCAGAGTTTTTCACCAGGTTCAGCATTTCCGAGGTCATCGGCGGCACAATCACGCGATAGGCATTCGGCAGCAGCACGTAGCGATAAGTTTGTGGCAGCGTCAGCCCCATCGCCAACCCTGCGTTTTTCTGACCGCGTGGCAATGATTGAATCGCGGCACGTACCTGTTCACAAACGCGCGCAGCAGTGAACAAGCCGAGGCAAATGGTTGAGGAAACGAAGAACTGAATATTGGGGTCCAGTTCTGCTTTAAACCACATCCCCAGTTTTTCGCCCACCAGTTCTGGCGCCACCAGGTACCAGAAGAAGAACTGGACGATCAGCGGGATATTACGAAACAGTTCCACGTAGCAGGTGCCAATGGTCGACAGCAGTCGATTGGGCACGGTACGCAGAATGCCGAAGAAGGAACCTACCAGGAAGGCGATAATCCAGGCGCAGCAGGAAACCGCAACGGTAACCTGAAATCCGGACCACAGCCAGCCGAGGTAAGTCGTATTGCCGAACGGGGCCTGTTGTAAAAAGATGCCCCAGTTCCAATCGATACCCATAACGAGCTCCGGTAAAAAAAGGGTAGCGAGGCTACCCATAAGATTGTTGAGCGGTGTCTTGCGTCCTGCTTCAGGGGAACGACCTGTTGCAGTCTGTCTGTCCGCACCGCGTGTTCAGCAATCGAGAGGGCAGCCTGACTGCCCTTGTTTTCATTGTTAATTCAGAGTGCTTTATCGTTTGGTGCTTTGAACAGCGCCTGCATGTCAGAAGACAGCTCGAAGTTCATGTTTAGATTCTTCGGTGGGATTGGCTGTTTGAACCAGGTATCGAACCACTTAGCGGCTTCACCCGAGGTCTGCGCTTTGGCAATGGTGTCATCCATCAGCTGTTTGAACTGCGGGTCTTCTTTACGCAGCATACAGCCGTAAGCTTCTTTTGACTGAGGTGTGCCAGTGATCTGCCAGTCGTCTGGTTTCTTCGCTTTAGCACGTTCACCTGCCAGCAGAGCATCATCCATCATAAAGGCCACGGCACGACCGGTTTCCAGCGTACGGAAAGAATCGCCATGGTCTTTGGCGCTGATGATGCGCATGTCCATTTTCTTCTCATCGTTCAGCTTGTGCAGCAGAACTTCAGAAGTGGTACCAGAGGTCACGACAACGGTTTTGCCTTTCAGGTCAGCGAAATCTTTGATGTCGCCACCCTTTTTCACCAGCAGACGCGTACCGATGATGAAGACGGTATCGGAGAACGCGGCTTGCTGCTGACGTTCCAGGTTGTTGGTGGTAGAACCACATTCAAAATCGTAAGTGCCGTTTTGCAGCAGTGGAATACGGTTCTGAGAGGTGATCGGCAGCATTTTTACTTGCAGATCAGGCTTGTTCAGCTTGGCTTTGATCGCCGCTACGATGGCGTTTGAGTAGTCTTGTGAATAGCCAACCACTTTTTGCTGGTTGTCGTAGTAAGAAAAGGGAACTGATGACTCACGATGCCCAACGACGATCACGCCGCTATCATTAATTTTTTTCAGGGTGCCGGTGAGATCTTCCGCCTGGGCCGCTCCCGCTGCTGCTCCCAACAGCAGAAGAGATAATGCCACTTTGCGTGTCTGCATGTTCCTACTCCTTTGAATGGATGTTGCGCAGAACATAAACTGCGCAGATTGTGATGTTGTGTGTATTTCGTGCTGCTTTTTTAGTTATCCCTTAGCGCAACTGCGCGCAGGATAGTGATTAACATAGCGAATTGTTAACGCAATGAAACAAAAAAGTTTGTTTTTTGCGAGCCGCTCCGCACCATTAAGAGGCAATAAAAAGCCATTGCGCCGTTTCGGTGCGTGTCAGTGCCAAATAATAGTGCGTGAACATGGCATTACGCTGACAAAACGCTGATGTTGAGAAAATCACTGAAATAAATAGCAATGATCGTGCCAGCACGGTGAAATGCGTGAAAAAGCCAGCAGAGAATCTGGTAAAGCGTAGCCGATGGGAGCGGAAAACAGCGCAAAAAAAAGGCGAAGTGAGCACTTCGCCTGTCAGAATGTGATCGGAGTGTCAGTGGCGACGACGAATAATCGCCAGGACGATGCCGATTAACGTCAGAATCCATACCGGCCAGATGCCTGCTTTGGCATAAGGGGTCTCACCAGTGGTGGGTGTTACCCTGGCTTCCAGCACGTCACGCGTGAACTGCGGGATCTCTTTTTCAACCTCGCCGTTGGCATTCACCACCGCCGTGACACCGTTATTGGTGGATCGCAACAGCGCACGGCCCAATTCCAGTGCACGCATACGCGCCATCTGGAAATGCTGCCACGGGCCGATGGAATGACCAAACCAGGCATCGTTAGAGACGGTCAGCAGGAAGTTGGTATCAGGACGGAAGTTGGCTCGTACCTGCTCGCCCAACACAATTTCGTAGCAAATGGCGCTGGTAAGATCATAACCCGCCACCTTCAACTGCGGCTGCACATAGGCACCACGGCTAAACGACGACATTGGCAGATCGAAGAACGGCGCCAGCGGACGCAGCAGATCTTCCAGCGGCACAAACTCCCCGAACGGCACCAGATGGTTTTTCTGATATCGGTTATGGCTTTGATAGCTGTAAGGCTGCTCGCCGCCCAGCACAATCACGGAGTTGTAATCGTGGTAGCGGTTATCCCCTTCAATGCGTGAATCGACAATCCCGGTAATTAGCGAGCTGCCGCGCTCGCGCAGTTCGGCATCCAGCGCTTTGAGGAACGGCTGCTGATTGCTTTCAAGGTCGGTAATCGCCGATTCCGGCCAGATAATGATGGGCGCTTTGCCCATATAAGGCTGGCTGTAAGAGGTGTACACACGCAACGTATTCAGCAACTGCTGTGGGTCCCACTTCATCGACTGGGGAATGTTGCCTTGCACCATCGCCACGTCCACGCTGCGTTCCGGCAGCGGCTGATACCACTGCAACATGCGCAGTGGCCATGGCAGCAGCAGCAATACCGCGGCCGCCACCAGGCTCTTCACCGTACGATGATAAAGCGCATGCACCATCAGACCGGCGATCACCATTAACAGGAAAGTGATGGTTTCAACGCCCGCCAGCGGCGCAAGGCCTTTGAGCGGACCGTCGATCTGGCTGTAGCCGAACTGCAGCCACGGGAATCCGGTCAGGATCCAGCCACGCAGAAATTCGCTGATTTGCCACAATGCCGGTGCCGCCAGCACCAGACGCCACAAGGTCGCACGTGGCCACAGGCGATTAAGCACCGCCGCAAACAGCATCGGATAAATCGCCAGGTAAGCGGCCAGCAATATCACCAGGAAGATGTTAACCGGGCCAGGCATACCACCAAAGGTGGCGATGCTGACGTAAACCCAGTTAATGCCACTGCCGAACAGCCCAAAGCCCCAGACGAAGCCAATCGCGGCGGCTTGAGGGCTGCGGCGATCCAGTAGCAACAGTTGCAGTCCCGCCAGGGAAACTAATGCGGCAGGCCAAAAATCATAGGGAGAAAAGGAAAGGGTGCCAACGGCACCCGCAATCAAAGCCAGCAGCAGGCGAACCCGCTGCTGCGAGTAGAGAGAGGCTAAAGCCATAAAATTATTCGTCTTCCAGTTGCGGTTGTGGAGAGTCTTCCGGAATTTTCACATGCACCTGGATGATACGGCGGCTGTCGGCCATCGCGACTTTGAATTGGTAACCATCAATGTCGATGCTCTCACCGCGCGCGGGAAGGTGGCCGAATCCCTGCATCACCAGACCGCCAATGGTATCCACTTCATCATCACTGAAGCTGGTACCAAATACCTCGTTAAAATCCTCGATAGGCGCAAGCGCACGTACGGTATAGGTATGGCGGTTTAACTGACGGATATCACGATCTTCTTCATCGTCATATTCATCTTCAATTTCACCGACAATCAATTCGAGGATATCTTCAATCGTGACTAGCCCGGAAACGCCACCGAATTCGTCAATGACAATCGCCATATGATAGCGCTGGGAACGGAACTCTTTCAGCATGCGGTCAACACGCTTACTTTCAGGCACGACAACGGCGGTGCGCAGCACTTTCTCAATGCTGAAAGGTTCAGACGCGCTGCTCATAAACGGCAGCAGGTCTTTGGCCATCAAAATGCCTTCGACGTGGTCTTTATCTTCGCTGATCACCGGGAAGCGCGAGTGGGCGGAATCAATAATGACCGCAAGGCACTCTTCAAGACTTTGGTTGCGTTTAAGGGTGATCATCTGGGAGCGCGGGATCATGATGTCACGCACGCGCTGCTCGGCAATATCCAGCACCCCTTCGAGCATGTCGCGGGTGTCCTGGTCGATCAGCTCTTTTTGCTCAGAATCGCGGATCAGTCCCAGTAGCTCATCACGG
This sequence comes from Pantoea sp. EABMAA-21, assembly GCF_030053335.1. Taxonomy (NCBI): domain Bacteria; kingdom Pseudomonadati; phylum Pseudomonadota; class Gammaproteobacteria; order Enterobacterales; family Erwiniaceae; genus Pantoea; species Pantoea sp. EABMAA-21. The sequence goes on along the minus strand of NZ_JASGBX010000005.1, from coordinate 4,860 downwards.
TTTTTGGGTTCACCGTGAAAAAGTTGGTTAATTAACAGGGAGAAAAATCCCTTTTTACTACTGGGTGCGTCGCTGTTTTGAGAATGGTCGTCGCTCATGGCGTTTTTATTTCGTTCTCTCTGGTGAGGGAAAGGAACTGCTGGCATCCGCGCCAGCAGCGCAATAACCTGAACCTAAGGGGATCAGGCGTCTTCTTTCTCCGAAATGTACGGGTCAGGATAACCAAGAGCAAGCATTATCTCGGTCTCCAGCGCCTCCATTTCTTCGGCTTCTTCATCTTCAATATGGTCATAACCCAGCAGGTGTAGCGTGCCGTGGACTACCATATGCGCCCAGTGGGCTTCAACGGTTTTGCCTTGTTCTTCCGCTTCTTGCTCAACAACCTGACGACAAATAATCAGATCGCCCAGCAGGGGCAGCTCAATCCCTGGTGGCGCTTCAAACGGGAAAGAGAGCACGTTGGTCGGCTTATCCTTACCGCGATAAGTCAGATTAAGCTTATGACTCTCCGCTTCATCCACCAGACGGATGGTGACTTCACTTTCCGGCTGGAAAGGCGTCACGGCGGCTTCGAGCCAGCGCTGGAAAGCAGGTTCGGCTGGCAGGCCATTTTCATCGGCACAGGCCAACTGTAAATCTAAAATCACCGCGCTCATGAAGGCTCCTGCGGGCTGGATGGGGCGGCAAGTTGAGACGCCAGCGTTTCACGCTTGCGCTCTTCTGCCAGTTTGTCACGGCGCTTCTGATCGGCTTCTTCCCACGCTTCATAAGCATTCACGATGCGTGCGACAACCGGATGACGCACCACGTCTTCGCTGTGGAAAAAGTTAAAACTGATTTCATCGACTTCCGCCAAAACTTCAATGGCATGACGCAGGCCGGATTTGGTGCTGCGCGGCAGGTCAATCTGTGTGACGTCACCGGTGATCACCGCTTTGGAGTTGAAACCGATACGTGTCAGAAACATCTTCATCTGCTCGATGGTGGTGTTCTGACTCTCATCGAGAATCACAAAGGCGTCGTTGAGTGTACGTCCACGCATGTAAGCCAGCGGAGCCACTTCAATCACATTGCGCTCCATCAGCTTTTCCACGCGCTCAAAGCCGAGCATTTCAAACAAAGCATCGTAGAGCGGACGCAGGTAAGGATCGACTTTCTGGCTCAGGTCACCCGGCAGGAAGCCCAGTTTTTCACCGGCCTCTACCGCAGGGCGCGTCAGCAGAATACGGCGGATTTCCTGACGTTCCAGGGCATCAACGGCAGCGGCCACCGCCAGATAGGTTTTACCGGTACCAGCTGGACCCACACCGAAGGTGATGTCATGGTCGAGGATATTAGCCACATACTGCGCCTGATTGGGCGTACGAGGTTTAATCACACCGCGCTTGGTTTTGATGTGAATCGCCTTACCAAACTCCGGCACGCTTTCGGCGGTTTGCTCCAGTACACGGCTCTCTTTGATCGCCAGATGCACCTGGTCCGGTTCAATATCCGGGATTTGGCCACGCACTGGCGCAGTACTCACGTACAGGTCACGCAGAATGTTGATGGCTGCGTCAACGCTGAGCGATCGGCCCACCAGTTTGAAATGGTTGTCCCGGCGGTTGATTTCGACACCGAGGCGTTTTTCCAGCTGCTTCACATTGTCATCAAACGGACCGCACAGGCTCATCAGTCGGCGGTTATCAGCCGGTTCAAGGGCGATTTCACGAGTTTCGATATTCAAATGAATCCTTTGGGTCACTCAGGGCCAGTTGAAGAAGGTGTATCCAATGCTCCATCACAGATTGAGCATCTATACGGAATTATTTATGGGGCAAGGCCCGGCTGCAAGTTACAGAAGCGATATTTGGGCGTTGCAGGTGGAATGCAAGGGGCACGGGATGAAACAGGCGGCAGCACCTTGTGCACTGCCGCGCAAAGTTGGAGTATCAAGGCTGGTAAAGACCGACACCGATGTCATTTTCACGGCGCGTGCGGGCTATCACCGCATCGGGGCTGAGGCTGACACGCAATGCCATTTCATCTTCAGTGCGGATCAGTTTGCCACGCAGCGAGTTGGCATGGACATCGACAATTTCCACGTCAACAAACTTACCGATCATCTCAACAGGCGCTTCGAAGTTCACCACGCGGTTGTTGTCGGTGCGTCCGGTCAGTTCCATGACATTTTTACGTGAGATGCCTTCTACCAGCACACGCTGTGTGGTGCCGAGCATGCGGCGGCTCCACGCCATCGCCTGCTGATTGAGGCGATCCTGCAGAATATACAGGCGCTGCTTTTTCTCTTCTTCCGACACATCGTCAGGCAAGTCAGCGGCTGGCGTACCCGGACGTGCCGAGTAGATAAAGCTGAAGCTGACATCGAAATTCACGTCGCCCACCAGTTTCATGGTCTGCTCAAAATCCTGCTGCGTTTCGCCAGGGAAACCAATGATGAAATCTGAACTCATCTGAATATCAGGACGTGCTTTCTGCAGTTTGCGGACGATGGATTTATATTCCAGCGCGGTGTGCGCACGCTTCATCAGCGTCAGGATACGATCGGCACCGCTCTGAACGGGCAAGTGCAGGAAGCTCGCCAGCTCTGGCGTGTCACGGTAGACATCAATAATGTCATCAGTGAATTCAATCGGATGGCTGGTGGTAAAGCGGATGCGGTCGATGCCATCAATGGCCGCCACCAGACGCAACAGTTCCGCGAAGCTGCAGAGCTGGTCATCAAAGGTCGTGCCGCGATATGCGTTGACGTTTTGGCCCAGTAAATTCACTTCTCGCACGCCCTGCGCAGCCAGTTGCGCGATTTCCAACAGAATATCGTCACATGGACGGCTCACTTCCTCACCGCGGGTGTAAGGCACCACGCAGAAAGTACAGTATTTGTTACAGCCTTCCATAATGGAGACAAAGGCCGTCGGGCCTTCTGCACGCGGTTCTGGCAGACGGTCAAATTTCTCGATTTCCGGGAAGCTGATGTCAATCACCGGGCTTTTCGTCCCGCGCACCTGATTCAGCATCTCTGGCAAGCGATGCAGCGTCTGTGGACCAAATACAATATCCACGCAATTGGCGCGTTCACGCAGGCGTTCACCTTCCTGCGAAGCGACACAGCCGCCGACGCCAATAATCACGTCAGGATTTATCGCTTTCAATTTCTTCCAGCGTCCTAACAGCGCGAAAACCTTCTCCTGCGCCTTCTCACGGATCGAGCAGGTGTTGAGCAGCAGGACATCCGCCTCTTCAGCGTCCTCGGTCAGGGTGTAACCGTGCGTGCTGTTCAGCAGATCGGCCATCTTTGATGAATCGTACTCATTCATCTGACAGCCCCAGGTTTTAATATGCAGTTTTTTGGTCATCTAACTAGCCATTGATTCAGAGCAGGGAAGTGCAGGGCGCGTATTGTAATGCTTTGCTGCTGTTGTGACCAGCACAGCAGGGTCTGAGATTGTGCAGCAAATTTCCGGTACACTTTATCTATCAACGTGATGACGTGAGCTATCACGACAAGCAGAAGGATTAGAGTCAATGCAGGATTCACATTTTGATGTGGTGGTGGTGGGCGGCGGTATGGTCGGTGCCGCGCTGGCTTGTGGACTGGCACAGCAGCAATTTCGTGTGGCGGTGATTGAACGTGCCGAACCCGCTGCGTTTGATGCAGAAAGCCCGCCCGATGTCCGCATTTCCGCGATTGGAGCCTCGTCGGTAGCACTGCTGCGTCAGTTGAATGTGTGGGAACGCGTGCTGGCGATGCGCTGTGCGCCTTATCGCAAGCTCGAAACCTGGGAGTGGCAAAGTGCACATGTGACCTTTGATGCTGCCTCGCTGGGCTTGCCAGAGCTGGGATATATGGTGGAAAACAGCGTGCTGCAACGTGCGCTGTGGGAAAAGATGCAGGAAGAGGGGATCACGCTGATTTGTCCCGCCAGCCTGCAGCAGCTTCAATCGCATCGTGGCGGCTGGCAGGTCCAGCTGGATAATGGTACCACGCTGGATACGCGGCTGGTGGTTGGCGCGGATGGCGCCAACTCGCGCGTGCGCCAGCTGGCGGGAATTGGCGTCCGTGGCTGGCAATACGCGCAGTCCTGCATGCTGATTAGCGTCGAATGTGAGCATGATGCGGGGGATTCGACCTGGCAGCAATTTACGCCAGAGGGGCCACGTGCTTTTCTGCCGCTGTTTGATCGCCACGCTTCTCTGGTGTGGTATGACGCACCGGCGCGTATTTGCCAGCTACAGGCGTTGCCATTGTCACAGCTTGAAAAAGAGATTCACGCCCATTTCCCGGCACGCGTTGGGCGGGTTCAGGTCAAGAAAGCAGCCTCATTCCCGTTGGTTCGGCGCCACGCTACGCGCTATGTTTTGCCGGGATTGGCGCTGGTGGGTGATGCAGCACACACCATCAATCCCCTTGCCGGACAGGGCGTAAACCTCGGGTATCGCGATGTTGATGCGTTGATCAATACGTTGGTGGAGGCGCGCAGCCAGGCTCAGTTATGGTCATCGGATGCGGTGTTAAAGCGCTATCATCGTCAACGCTATAACGATAATTTGCTAATGCAGGGTGGGATGGATCTGTTCTATTTTGCCTTTAGCAACACGCTGGCCCCATTGCGTTTTGTGCGTAATCTGGGATTGATTGCAGCGGAGAATGCCGGAGCGCTGAAACGTAAGGCGCTGAAGTACGCGTTGGGCTTATAGATGGCAGAGCGTCGCAGGGCGCTCCTGGCATTATCCCGGATGCAGAAAACAATAAAGCCCGCAAAAGCGGGCTTTATTGTGCAATTTGGCTGGGGTGCAGGGATTCGAACCCCGGAATGCTGGTATCAGAAACCAGAGCCTTACCGCTTGGCGACACCCCAA